>NZ_NPEA01000006.1:155074-374595 GCF_002812205.1 Leptospira neocaledonica | reverse complement strand
TTATAACGTTTGTAGAAGATATTCTACACTTAAAGCCGAAGAGAAATCTTCGGCTTTTTTATTTGCTGGGGAAGGTTGATCAAACTCCGTACTTCACTAAGGCCCCGTGCAAGTCTCAGGCCTTTTCAGCTGGCGAAGAGAGAATATTTAATCTTTCTTGGGTTAGGTTAATTTTTAGAATCACTGGATTTTAACAGATAGAAAAACTTCTGAGGAAGAACATCGTCGATGATCCCAGTCGTTTTCGGACCCCGGATAGTATCCGCAAACTTTAGAAGTTCATCGTCGCTTCTATAGATTAAACTCCAATCCATAACTTCCATGATGCCGATCTCATCGGAAGCATCCGAGAAATTTCCTAAAAAGATTTCTCCAGTCGGATTCAGGATAGAATACAGATGAGTGCAAATCTTCTGCGCCGTTTTCATTTTAATATAATCGAAAAGTCCTGCCGAATAGATCATATCAATCCCAGTGTGCTGGACGAATTTACCTGGATTTGCAGCGAATCTTGCAATTTCTACGTTTAGACAATGAAAATCGACTTGTTTATGATTTTTTAATAAGGCAATTCGGATTCCGTGTTTAGCTTCGGTAATCGCTCTCGGATCCTGATCTAATAGGTAGATTGTCAGTTTATCTAATGTACTTTGATCTGCATCGTTGATAAGTGTAATCATTTCTCTTGCCGGACCGCAGGCTACAGATAGAACACAAAGTTTATCTTCTTTTTTCTTTAATCTATCTAGGATCGTTCTGTAAAAAAAGTTCTGCCTATGAAACACCGCTTGTGCGGATTTCAGATTTAAGGTACATTTATGAAGACTTTTTCCCAAAAGATTGGTGCCTTCGTTTGTATCTCGATAGATTGCATCCATCATCTCGAAATCACCTGCATAACCTAAAGGTTTTGTCGTGGCTCTTTTAACGAAAGGATCTAGAAAAAGATAACATTGTAGTTCTTCTCTAAGATAAGAGAAATTGTAATTAACCTCGGTCGGATCTAATTCGTGATAGAGTTCATTCGTTTTTTCTTTTAGAAAATTATAAATTGGGCTCAAAAGAAGAAATACAGATTTGTAAATTTCCTCTTTCAGATTATAGCCTACCGCATATTCGTGATCGTTTAAACTGGATTCAAGTTGAGACAATAAAGGTTGGATGCTTTGGATTTTTTCCTTCGTCTGAAAGACGATAGATAATGCTTTCTGGTGAGGAGTTTTCGGTTCCGCAGATTCTACCCGGACCTTGATTCCGGTTAACGAATCATGAATCGCTCGAAATAGATCTAAATGGATGGGCTCATCAAACTGGATTCCGTATTCCCAACCTTTTTCAGATCTTTTTTCCCAACGAATCACGCCACTTAGTTTACGACTATATTGTAGAACATCCGTAACGATGCTCATGTCTAAGACCGAGCCTAGTACGGTTTGGTCGGAGATACGTTCTTCGCAGATGATCCTGGTGCCGTACTTGGATATATCTCCCAACACTGCTTTCGCGGAACTTTCCTCTTTATTCACGGAGTGAATTTTATAAAAACAACTATATGTCGGGATAAAAACCTCTTCTTTTGGAAGAAGTTTTTCGTAACTTTTATCAATTTGATTTGATGAGGTCTTTTCCATTATGATTTTTTAATTTACCTAAAAGATTTATCGCCGTTTGATTTTGGGGCTCGAAAGAAAATACCTCTTTTAGGAGCAGTTCGGCCCTTCTTCTGTTTCCGAGGCGGCGATAAGAATCGGAAAGTACCAGAAGATTATTCACATGATCCGGTTGGCGGTAACGAAAACGTTCGCCTTGTTCCACGGATTCTTTGTAGTCTCTATGTCTGTTGAAAGTTTTCGCTAAGAAGTAAAAATAATTACTTTCTCCGGGGTAAACGTCCACCAACCTCATCGCGACTCGAATGGACTCTTCTATATCTCCGTTCTTAGAGGAAGAAGATACCAATTCTTTTAAAGTTTCTAAATCTTCGGTGGGTTTATGACCGTACGTATACGTTCCGTTTTCGGAATTTTGAAACGAATCTCGTAATGAATTTATCGATTCGATTTCTCGTTTTGCTGGATCAAAGGAAATTTTTACCAGGGAAAGGTCGTCGATTATATCTCCTGAATCCTTTAAAGTGGAGACTATATCTCTCAATTCGCCTTTTCCTTGTTCAACGATATGCAGAAAGAAATTTTCGTCTTCCACCATACTCTTGCCGCCTATAGCCGGATCGAATATCATCAAGTCTTCTCTTCCATCGGAGCCAAGGATCAGTTTATCCCCTGGCAGAAGTTGGAATATACTTACAAAAAATCTACTTTTGATCTCCAACATTCCGATCTTTCTAAAATATATCTGTGAATCGATAAAGGAAGCTCTTCCATCCCTATATAATACAGGAAAGGGATGTTCTGCATTTATATAATAAACTAAGCCGGATTCCTCGTCTACGAGTCCGATTACGAGGGAGATCATCATCGCCCCATCGAAACTTTCGAAGGTCTTTTGTAATTCGATGACCGCGTTTCTTAACCAACGTTCCGGATACTGGTTCTGGTTCGCCTCCAGCATCTTCGTTCTTTGGATCATCGCATGGAATACGGCGCCGAAAACAATCGCTCCGCCTGCACCTTGCAGAGATTTTCCCATAGCGTCCGCATTTACAAAAACAACGTACCTTCTTCCCTTAAGAGTAATAACGTTCGATACGCTGATATCTCCGCCGATCTCCTGGGTCCAATTTTTAAAGGTGAATTTTTTCTTTTGGCTAGTGAAGAATTCGACAGGAACGATATCACTTTTGGAAAGATTCAGACTTAAGGGCTGTAATACGAGAGAAGTGAGGAAATAGTCTCCGTCTTGTTGCGACTTTAATGTGCTGATTACATCCATCTTTTCGAATTCGGATTTAGTAAGATTAAATTTGAAATGGGCGATGGTAACCGAAATGATCATGGTTCCGGCTAAAAAATACAGGTTATTGATAATCGAAATCAATTTGTAGTCATTGTCGAATATCAGATTCACAACTATATATTGAACGAGGATGATTCCGCTATTTAAGGCACCTTTAACGGCGTTCCATGGTAGGAATAGGTTCACCGCGATCAAAACTAGATTTAATCCAGCGTAATAGGAGGATTCGAATCCGCCTAAACGTGCGGTCATTAAGGTGATAATTCCTCCGACAACGAATGTGAAGACAAACGCGTGGACCGTATTCCATACGTTTGGTTTGGAAAAACGTAATATTATATATTGGATAAATACGAAAACGGAAGCGAAGGCCCTTAACGATAAAAAATAGCCGAGGTTTTCGTCTAAATATTCTTTCGGAATGATAAAATAATCCAAACCTCCGAATATAGGAACCAGGGTGAAACCTAAGATGCAGACGGTTTGGATCCATTTTTTTTCGAGTGCCCAGACGAATCGTCTGAAACTTTGCTCTTGATGAATCATCAATCGAAACCTTTATGAATGATATTTTTGGGAGATTCGAGAGACGTTAGTTGCGGCGGGGTGTTAGTCAATAAATATTTTATTAGTTATTTCGGAATCTATTTTATTTGGAACGTTTGTGTTAGTCGATTTGAAGTGAATTTGTTTTCCGTTCTGTTCGCATAACAATTTTGTTTGTTTCTTGTACGGTGCAAAAATTTTAGAAAATTAGAATGTTGGCTTTGGTGCGTAGCGAAAAAAGAAGCCCAAATTTGATTTTTGCTGATGAGTTTTGTCCCGAAAGAGTTTTATCGTATGGACGGTTTTATGTAAATCGGTTGATGGTTGTATGTATATTAATTATTATTAATATAATTTTTAAAAATGAGTAAGCCTTCCTCTTTGGGGGTTGATTTGATCTTTTTTTAAATTTGTTTTTCGAATTTTCTGTTCAGTTGTAGTTGGGTGCCGTTAATTTTTGTGACCGATTTCCTATTAATTTGTGTTACAAGCTTTTAGATATTTTTTTCACACCGTTTCTTCCCTTCAAATCTCAATTGCGCAAATTAATTTAATAACTTATTGACGATCGCTTTATTCTCTGTTACCTTCTTTTTTCGCTTGTTTAAACATCTAACGTGTGTCTAACGCATTGGTTTTTTGCCTACACAGTTCCTTAAGTGATGCCGCACGATAGTTGAAAATTATACGGATACGAAAAATACATCCCGCTAAAAGGATATTTCCAAAGCGTGGAGCCGAATTGGATGCCTGAGTTACGGAGGTCGTAATAAAAATGGCGGCGAATGGAGCAGTATCTTACACTTCGCGGATCCTTATCGTAGAAGATGAGAGAATTGTCGCGAGAGATATCCAGATCATTCTTCAAAAATTCGGTTATACTTCCGTTGGGATTGCTGCTAACGGAGAAAAAGCGATACAAATGGCCAGAGCAACTCGACCTGATCTGGTATTAATGGATATCGTACTTAGTACTGGATTTATTGATGGGGTCGAGGCTGTGGTTAAGCTTAAGGAACTGCTTGATGTTCCTGTAATCTATATTACTTCGCATAGCGACGAATCTTCTTTAAGAAGGGCCCGAATAACGGAACCTTATGCATATATTTTAAAACCAATCGATGTTAAGGAACTTCAAATCACGATAGAAATGTGTCTTTATAAACATAAAATGGAGAAACGTTCTCGTGAGAATGCAGCCTGGTTAAATACCACCTTAAGTTCTATTGGAGATGGGGTCATCGCTACGGACTCTATTCATCGAGTGAAATTTTTAAATTCTGTTGCAGAGAAGTTACTCGGAGTAGAAGAGGAAAGTGCACGAGGTAGGGTCGTTGATGAGGTGATAAATCTTTGTGATGCAAAAGGTTCAGTCACTAAAGATATCGTTCAGGAAGCGGTCAAAAAAAGGATTCCTTCGGTCTTCGAACACGTTATGCTCTCTGGATCGAACGGAAAAAATACTCCTGTTATTTGTACAGTTGCTCCTATTCATAATAATTTCGGAAATTCTCAAGGATACGTTTTTACATTTAGAGATATTAGCGAGTTGCATGCCAAATCCATGGAACTCAGTAAAAGAGTAGAGGATATAGAACAGGCGAAACGTCTTCTGGAGCGTTATTTCCCGGAGAATCTTGTGGATTATCTTGTGGACCATCGACGTCAGGGAGAGCTGGAGGGAAAGAATGTCCGCGCGACTATGTTGTTCTGCGATATCAGAAATTCCACAGGAATAGCGGAACTATTAGGACCGAACGAGTTTGCGGAATTTCTAAGTGAGTTATTCACGGGCTTAATGGATCTCGCATATGCAAATGGAGGTTCAGTGAACAAGCTCTTGGGTGATGGACTTTTGATTACATTCGGTTGTCCTTTTCCGGAAGAGGATGATACGCTCAATTGCGTTCGTTTGGCATTACAAATTCGAGAGTATTTAAGAGCCTTTAATTCGAATCGGAATCCTAAGCTAGTCTCTTCCGTGGCAATGGGAATGGGGATCTCCACCGGCCACGTATTTGCAGGAAACATTGGCTCTTCTCGCCATATGGAATACACCGTACTTGGAGATGCAGTTAATACTGCCAGTAGGCTTGAAGCATTAACCAAAACAACAGGGCATGATATTCTTTTGGATTCTTTTACGACTAGTTGCGTTAAGGAGGAGATCAATATTGAAAGGATCGGGGAGTTTCAGATCAGGGGAAAAAAGGAAGCGCAGGAAGTCTTTTTTCCAATCGGTATGTTATGAGGGTCATGTTCTGCGGAGGATTTAGATGAACGATATCAATGAGCCTAAATTACTTGAGATGAAACTTCGTCCAATTTGGGGCGAGATAGAACGGGCTCGAGAAGAATGTCGCAACTTTTTGGAGAGGTTAGGATCAACTGACGAAACCTCCGACGCACTTTGTATGATTACGTCTGAAATTCTTGAGAACGCGATTAAATACGGTTATTTCACAAATGAAAGCCAAGAATTTACATTTAAGATAGAAGCAGGTAAGGATGGGATACTTGTCCAAGCATGGAGCCCACTTCCTTCCGCGGGGATTGTAGAGAATCTACGAAGATTAGATTCCATCGTTCAATGGATCAGAAGTTTTCAATCTCCTTTCCAAGCGTATCTAGAAAGATTAAAACTAGTAGCAGGTCAACCTTTGGAAAATAATGAGAGCGGCTTAGGCCTCATTCGGATTGCTTATGAAGGAGAAGCAATCCTGGATTTCTATGTGAACGAAGACAATATTCTCTATGTATCGGCCCTTCAACCGAAATTGTACAGGGAACAGGTGGTTGTAGAATGAACGCAGACAGTCAGATCTTTTCGGAAGACCAGCTTCAATTGGAAATTATAAACGGTGATCCTATACAAGTTCGTTGGCTCGGCAAAAGTGTTCAAAGAAATCCGAGCCAATTTATCATACCCACGTTATCCGACGTTATGAAGAGAGGATCTAACGAGAACAAGGTCGTCGTTTGGGACTTTACTCATCTAGACTATATGAACTCTTCTACAATAACCCCGGTGATCAAAATTTTGGAAACCGTAAAGAAAGGATCGGGAAAGATCCGGCTCATCTATAATAAAGATAAGAAATGGCAGGACCTGAGTTTTTCCGCGTTAAGGATCTTCGAGACCAAAGACGGAAGAATCCAGGTAGTAGGGCAGTAGTGTATGATCGCGGAAGGAAGCATCGTTGGCATACTTCGATCGAACGGAAATGTTACGACCGTTCAAGTATACGGTCATACACGTTATTCGCTACAGATCAGGATGTCTAAAGTTCCATTGTTTGCAGTCCCGTTCGTTGCCGATGGGTTCGTTATAGAGTTGGATGGAAAAAAAATAGAGTTAGGTAGATGTAGGATGCTGCCCATAGAGAGCAGTGCCTCTACTCCTGAATACAGAGTTCTACTTTTGGATGAGACAATAGATGTAGGAGATCTGATCGGCAAAGGTAGATTAACTGTTTATGATACAGGGCTATTTAATCTCCAACTTATACTCAATCAAAAGGAAAAAGTAAGCCATCGTTTCAAGGAATACAGCGCAAATCTTACTTTTGAATTGAATGTGTATAAGCAGTTCTTTGACGATTTAGATAGAAAATTCAGAAAAGAGCCAGGACCAGTTCAGGATCATTTACATCAGATGATTTTGGATCGCGAGGGGATCGCGTTCACTGAATTTTTCGAAGATAAGGTTAGGGAATTGGATGAGCAAACTAAAAATTTTTCCAAAGATGAGAACGAAGCTCATGGTTTTTTCTTTAGAAGGCAAGTATGGGATTTTATTCTTCAATCTGCTTTTATGCTTCGAACAAATTTGAAACCTAGAGGTTACGCGGGCGATTATGAGATGATGCGAATGGTTTACGAGAACCAGCCGTCCGGAAAAACCATCTTTTCCAGATTGTTACATAGTTATCCTTTGCGAATTCCTGCAGCAGACGCGGTACGTAATCGGAGGAAGATGATTTCGGATGAGATCCGAGATGAGATGTATCGTCATTACGATTCAGAGTTTCGTATAATGTCAGTTGCATGCGGTCCCGCAGAGGAGATTGGAGATGCATTTGAAGAAGTGACAGAGATGGAAAATGTTCATTTCACATTATTGGATCAAGACATGGAAGCTCTTCGCATGGCGATGGACAATGTGGAAAGATTAAAGAAGGAGAAGGGCTTTTCGTTGAACGTTAACTACATAAACGACTCTGTCCGTTCTATGCTTCGCATTCGAGATCTCGCTAAAGAATGGGGACAATTCGATTTCATTTATTCGATGGGATTATTCGACTATCTGACTCCTCCTGTAGCTAAGGCAGTTCTTACTAGATTATTCGAATTATTAAGACCTGGCGGAAGGCTGATTGTTGGAAATTTTCATGTTCGAAATCCGGATAAGGCGTTTATGGAATATTGGCTGGATTGGGTTCTTTATCATCGAACCGAAGAAGAGATGTTGGCTCTGACGGAAAACCTTCCGGCACATTATAATCGAATCTTTTTCGAAGCAAAAGGATGCCAGATGTTTATGGAGCTGCGGGCGCCCGACAGGTAGTGGGTCAATAGTATGCAACTTAAGGATAATGTTATAATCAATTCGAAAGTCGGACAGGATTTTGAGAAATACCTTCAAGGAATCGTCCGAGAATGGATGCAGGTTCTTACGATGTTGTGCATCGTCCTGATACCATTCTTCTTACTTTTGGATTATTATACCCAGCCTCCCGAGTTACATTTACGTTTTGCGATCTACAGAGGTGCTACTACCTTCCTAGTTATAATAGAATATTTGCTGATACGGTTTACTCGTCCAAATAGTTACTATCCTCTACATGGATATATTATATCTGCAATGATCAGTTTAATGATTGTACTGATGACCGTAGATCTAGGTGGATTTAATTCGAGTTATTATGCAGGCTTGATGCTTGTGTTGATGGCTGTGAATATTCTACTTTCTTGGAGACCCATACATTCAGTGATCAATGGTCTGGTTGTACTTGCTCTCTACCTTGGATTTAACGTTTTTGAGAACCTTCCTTTCGATCCGAGGATCCTAGTGAATAATCTTTTCTTTCTTGGATCCACTATCATTATCACTGCGGCCATATCTTGGGTAAGATTTAAGTTAGTAAGATCGGAATATCTTTTGAGAGACGAATTGGTCTGCGCAAATATCAATTTGGATGAATCAAGAGCGGATGTGCTCCGAGCAAGAGATGCTCTTTGGGGAGAAATGCAACTTGCAAAGATGATCCAAACTGCACTTCTTCCGCAAGCAAACCATATCGGACAATACGAAGTAGCTGCACTTATGGTCCCTACCGATTCGGTTGGAGGTGATTACTACGATATCATCGATGCACCTAACGGAAAAAAATGGGTTGGAATCGGGGATGTATCCGGTCACGGAATAGAATCCGGATTGATCATGATGATGGCTCAGACAGCAATTCAGGCGATTGTCCAACAGGATGCGATACTTTGCCCTTCGAAAATATTACACGAGGCCAATCGAGTTATTAAGGAGAATATAGCACGTTTAGGAACAGATCGATATATGACGATGGTTTTATTCCAATTAGAGGAAGATTATCTTTTAGCAGCCGGAAAACATATGGATGTTATGGTTTATCGTGCCAGAGAAAAAAAGGTGGAAGTAATTCCGACTAACGGATCTTGGCTGGGAATAGTGGATGATCTGGGTTCCGTTTTAAAAGATAATCGTATACCAATGTCAACAGGTGATATTGTTCTATTGTACACAGACGGAATCACGGAGGCACGAAATCAGACTGAGGACTTATTCGGAGAAGAGAGACTGATCAAACTTTTAGAATCGAACGCTCGTCTACCTCTTAGGCAATTAGGCACTGAGATTTTTTCTGCGGTTGCTGAGTTCGAAAAGGATCAAAGTGATGACATGACCTTATTACTATTGAAAAAGAAAGCCGAAGGTAATTATTAATCTTCGATTTTTTTTATTTTAGTATTTTAGTATTTTAGAATATTTTAAAACTTAAGGACGAACCTTCCACAGATCGTTCTGGAATTCATTATTTCCGTTTGCGTCGATACCTTGGCCTCCGAAGATCCAGATATATCCCTTGGAGTCAGTCCATCCGCTTGGTCCAAAACGTCCGCCTGGATAGTAGTCAGTTCCTGCTTTTCCTTTAGGTCCGAAGTTACCCGCCTGAATGGCAAGGTCTGTGCCTCCCTTCCAGGTCCAATTTTTTCCGTCAAAGATCCAAAGATCATTTAATCCGCCTGAGGTGCCCACGGAATCTATTCCTGTTCCTCCGAAAATCCAGATCTTTCCGTTCGGAAGTTTCCCTCCTATCCCATTTCCTCTAGATCCAATCTTGTTCTGAGAACTAGGGGTATTTTTCTTACCATAAACTCCGGCTTCGTTTGGTGTACTGGAGCCGCCTACCCATGTCCAATTTGCTCCATCAAACTTCCAAAGATCATTCCAATAGCCATCGTAACTATCTCCCCCGAATAACCAAAGATTATCGTTAGAGTCAACCCAAGATATTGCCTTTCCTCGAGAAGAAGGAAGGTTGCTCGGAGCCGGGACATTGATTGTTCCACGGTTCCCATCTCCTGGTCCTCCTATTGTTTTTAGTCCTGCTACCCAAGTCCAATTGGTTCCGTCAAATTTCCATAGATCGTTCAGCGTTGAAGGAGTGCCAAACGATTCTTCTAAGCCGGCGTTTGCTCCGAATATCCATAAATTGCCGGATGAGTCTTTCCAGCCGGCTGCACCTTGCCGTCCTCCCGGAAAATTGGCCGAATTTGCTACACCTTTTGTACCATAAACTCCGTTTGTATTTTTGGTATTTGGCCCCGCTACCCAGGTCCAATTTGTCCCGTCAAATTTCCAAAGATCGCTATAACAATCCCCACTGTTAATATTACCACAACCTCCGAATAGCCATAGGTTTCCTGACGAATCTACCCAAGTAGTTCCGCTAACCCTTGCTCCTGGATCATTGCCAGGAGCAGCGACACCTTTCGTTCCATAAGCCCCAGCAGCATTAACAGTATTGGATCCTTTCACCCAAGTCCAATTGGTGCCGTCGAATTTCCAGAGATCGTTTAATCTTCCAAAACCTGTACCTGGATCTCTACCAGTTCCTCCGAATAGCCAGAGGTTGTTCGAGGAATCTACCCATTGCATTGCATCTTGACGCCCTCCCGGGAAATTTGCGGGGTCGGCGATACCCTTTGTACCGTATACTCCTATGCCGTATCCACCACCTACGGTATCAAAGGAACGACCGCTTACCCAAGTCCATTGTGCAGGCAACTCGGAAGATCCACCCAAGAGAGCTATTAAAGCAAGAGAACTATTTCCGCCGCTTCCATTAGAACAAGCGGCTAAGAAGAATATAAAAAAAACAGCATATAATAGTTTTCGAATTTGTTTAAAAAGGATCATGGAAAAGTCCCGAAAGATTTAGGTAATAAGTAATAGTATCTAAATTTTTTGGGAATTTCTATTGGTACTAATACCTAATCTTCGGAGATAAGATCGTAGTTATACGAGGTCTTTTCAAAATAAGTGGAAAGATTGTTGAGCAAAATATCAGTCGTTACTAACGGATTCGAGAAATACATACGAACCTGATCTCCATCTCTATCCACCGGTCTTATTCCGATCCTTCTAACTTTTCTAAGACACCCATTTTTCCGCTTTCATAATCTTTCAAAGCTTCAGCGATTTCAGCCGGCGTGTTCATTACGAATGGTCCGTATCCAGAAATCGGTTCGTTTATAGTAGCGCCACCCAAAAACATAAGCTTCGCATCTTGGGTAGATTTAAGAGTAAAAGTATCATTCTCTTTTTCTAAAACTGCAATTTCTGCATCTTCAATGAACTGACCTTCATTGATTGAGACCGGTCCATGAGCCACAAATACGACTGCAGTTTGATCGGCAGGAACCTTAAACTCAACTAGTCGGCCAGCCTTAAGATCAATGTCCCACATATTGATAGAGGTAAAAGTCGATGCAGGACCTTTTGTTCCGTTAAAATCACCGGCGATTACCCTTACATTTCCAGCTCCATCTGGGAGTTGGATTACTGGAATGTTTTCCTTTTTGATCGCTTGGTATTTGGGTTTGGTCATTTTATGCTCTTTTGGCAAATTAACCCAAATTTGAACGCCATGAAGCTCGCCGCCTTTTTCTGAGATTTCCTTTCCATGAAATTCTTCATGAACCAATCCAGAACCAGCCGTCATCCATTGTACATCGCCAGCACGAATAACGCCGCCCCCACCGGAAGAATCTCTATGTGCTACTTCTCCAGAATAGATAATTGTAACTGTCTCAAAGCCTCGGTGCGGATGTTCACCAACACCTCGACGATGACTTGATCTTGATGGAGGAAATTCGGCAGGGCCTAAATAATCCATAAGTAAAAATGGAGAAATATCCTTAGCTATATCGTGGTAGCTGAAAATGGATCTCGCTGGAAAACCGTCTCCTACCCAATGAGGTGTATTCGCTCTCTGGGTAAATAATATCTTCTTCATAAATAATAGACTGTTATTTTGCCGAGATTGGAATGCGAAGTTTGTCCGGAGTAAAAGTTTTTACATTAAAATATTATTAACCGGAGAAATGGGCGGCGGAATATCTTTTTCATTAAGAAGTTCTCTTAAATCTATTTCAATTATCCTGCTCATTGAAGTGATTGGGATGTCGTTTGCCCCTCCTTCAAATGGATTTTCGGTGGCTTCTCCATTGGAAAACAATATATTTAAACTTTTTCTTGAGTTGCCTAAATCTCAAAAAAAATACTTAAGTAAACGCTTGACTATTTATCTTTCATGTATATACTTAAGCAAATGCTTAACAATTCCTCCTTGGATAGAATATTCTACGCCTTATCCGATCCTACTCGCCGTGATATCGTAGAAAGACTGAGCAAAAAACCAGCTTCCGTGAGCGAACTTGCAAGCCCCTTGGACATGAGTATGGCCGCAGTTGTTCAGCACGTACAAATTTTGGAAGAAAGCGGTTTGATTAAAACCCAAAAGATAGGTCGAGTACGATCATGTAGGGTCGAAACGAATTCATTGGAACTAATCGAGAACTGGGTCCACCAACGTAGAAAATTCTGGGAAAGGAATTTGGATCGATTGGGAGAATTTTTAGAAAAAACGGAGAGAGGGAAGAAGTAACAATGGAAAAACTGAAAGTAGCCCATGAAATTTTTAGTATAGAAAGAATATACCAATCCGATCCTGGATCTGTGTATTCCGCATGGAGTGATATAGAAGCCAAAGCAAATTGGTTTATAGGACCTGGAGATTGGTCGGTAGTTCAGAGAAAGTTAGACTTCCGTGTAGGTGGGGAAGAAATACTGCATGGTCGATTCCCCAATGGAAAAGAGACCTTATACAAAGCTAGATTTTCTGACCTGATTGAAAATCAGAGGATCGTTTTCGTTTATGATATGATTTTAAGCGGCAAGATCCATTCGGTATCCATCGCTTCCGTAGAAATTGAAGAAGTGGATTCCTCTAACACAAAACTTACGTTTACAGAACAGGTTGCATTTTTAGATCAAACCATAGGTAGAGAAGGTGTCGCATCCAGAAAAGAAGGCACCTTGGCACATTTGGTTAGATTAACCGACTATCTCGAAAAAGTCAAATAAGGAGAACTCAGATGAAAGTTTCTAATTTACTACATTATATTTTTATACTATTTACGGTGGTGGCTTGTTCGGCTAACCAACCATTTCAACTTCGTGGAATTCCTCCTAAGATTGAATCTGAACCTATCGAAAAAGGTCTCGCTCCTATCAAAGACATCCAGATGTATTATGAGATCCATGGTAAGAAGGATGGAATTCCTCTTGTTCTATTAAACGGCGGTGGCTCAACGATAGAAGTTACTTATAGTAGAATTCTTCCCATTCTGGCCCAAGATCGCAGAGTGATTGCTTTGGACGAGCAAGGGCATGGAAGAACTACGGATAGAAATGGACCTGTTAGTTTCGAAACTTCAGCGGAGGATGTTGTTGCACTTCTTAAATTTCTCAAAGTGGAGCAGGCGGATATTTTCGGTTTTAGTAATGGTGCAAGTGTCGCCCTACATATTGCAATTCGACATCCGAAATTGGTGCGTAAGCTTGTATTTGCCTCTTCCATTACAAAGAGAGAAGGAGCCTATCCTATGTTTTGGAATTTTATGAAGAATGCTACTTTTGAAAATATGCCTCAGGCTCTCAAGGATGCGTTTCTAAAAGTAAATCCGGATCCTCAAAAATTGCACACTATGTATGAGAAAGATGCTGCTAGAATGCGTAACTTCAAAGATCTTAACGATAAAGATATTAGAACTGTCGGAATTCCAACATTGATTCTGCTCGGGGATAGAGATGTTCCTAAACCGGAGCATGCCGTCGAGATGGTCCGAATGATCCCAAATGCAAGACTTTTGATCTTGCCTGGTGGACATGGTGATTATTTAGGAGAGGCGATCATGTCACAAGGAAGGGATCGATATCCTGAATTGACCTCTGCCTTGGTACAAGATTTTTTGGATTCTCCATAAAGGTAAGATCAAAATCCGGATCCAAACAGTCTATTTTCTAAATATAGATTCGGGGAATCATATGCTAGCTTGGGTTAAAAATTGGATTGAGAATCGTAAGACGATACAAAGGGGAAGAGAATTATTTTCTAAGATCGAAAACGGAGACAAGCAAGGGTTTAGAAAAATTTTGGATCTGATTCCCAACAAAGGTGAGCTGAAAGAATGTACTAAGGGCCTTCTCGGTTTTTGTGCGTCCGAGATCCAAGATCCATTTTATTTGGAAACCCTATTGAATGCCGGTTTGGACCCGAATCTTCCGGATGGGAACGGAATTTTTCCTATTCATAAAGCGGTGGAAAATGGTAAGATCAAACCTGTGCAGATCCTACTGGAACATGGAGCCGACCCGAATGTTTCCGATCCGAGCGGCGTAACTCCATTACATATTTCTTATAGTTACGATGGGCTTGCGGAAATTTCTGAACTTCTGATCTCCAATGGGGCAGACACGGAAAAAAGAGATAATTTAGGAAAAAGATATTTAATGTAATTTCTGGGCGGCCCCACTCGCTAACGCTCGGGTCGCGCTGCTCCGATTTCGCTAGCGCTCATCCGGGCTTTGCCCGGACTAAAGATCTACGCATCGCTGCCGCGAGCAACCTCACTTTGTATCTAAAATTTCATATTCTATTCGGATATTTTGGAATATTTTTTAATCCAGATCTTTCTCATTTTTAACCGAGGGTTTTCGATGGGAATGTATTTCAGAAAGGTTTGGCCCATACTTCTTATATTCTTTGGTGGGTGTACCAAAGCGGAAAATTTTCCATATTCTGCATACACAGTCCATTTTAACGAGAAACAAGAAATCATATCCCTAGCAAGATGGGCTACGGAGGGCCAATACCAAACAAACAATTCTAAGATCCGCACAAATGCGATTCTGGTGATCCAAAACGGAAAAATAATATTAGAAACTTACTCTTCCGGATTCGGGCCTAAAACATTACATCCAACTTGGTCTATTAGCAAATTTTTATTGAATGGGGCAGTAGGACAAGCTGTGGCTCTCGGGAAATTGGATTTAGAAAAACCTGTCCGATTTTATCTCCAAAAATTCCCGATTTCAAATTTAGGAGAACTGAAAGTAAAACATCTACTCTTCTTTGCTTCCGGAATCGAGTGGAAAGAAAGATATGAATGGGCACCTTTTAATTCGGATATTCTAGAAATATTATATGGGGAAGGGAATCGGGACATCACGGATTATATTTCCAAATTAAAATTTTCTCATGTTCCTGGAGAAAAAATATCTTATTCCAGCGGAGATTCAAATCTATTATCTGCTGTCTTGAGTTCAGTGGAAAATAATTTTCCCGAGATGTATTTTAAACGGACCGGGATTTCGTTATATGTTTGGGAAAGGGATGGCAAAGGAATTCCGGTAGCTTCTTCTTATGCCTATCTTTCCGCAAGAGATCTGGCTAAAATCGGACTTCTTTACTCGGATGAAATTTCTGGAAGATCTTCCGGGATCTTTCCCAAAGATTGGATTTCAAAAACTTTTCGAATTTATGATCTTAAGAGTAAAAGACCCTGGTACTTGGATACGTTTCGTATTCCGAGTATGGGGGGACACGTATATTTAAATCGATTTTCGCCCGATTCGGAGGATCTGTATTATCCACAACTTTCTCCTCGATCCTTTTTTGCTTCAGGACATTGGGGACAATTTTTAGTAGTGGATCCTGAGAAAAAATTGATAGTGATTCGATTGGGAAATGATAGAGGCTCCAAATTTCCAATAAGAGAATTTTTAGATCGTTTGCTTTCAATTTTGAACAAAAGCGATTCGGGGAAATTACAGTGAAGAAATTTATAAAAATATTATATACATCTGGGTCTGTTCTTGTTGTATTTTTCCTTGTTGTATTTTCTGTTTGGAAATGGAGAATACTTCCTGACTCTCTTGGGAGTGTATATTCTTCTTTTGTGGCTAAAGAAGGTTGTTCCTGTTTATTTGTTTCCAAAGGTTCGGAAGAATATTGTAAGGATTATACAAAACAATTTTTTTCTTCTGATCTTTGGATCCAGGATGAAAATTCTTTATCTATAGAATTTTCATCCTTCTTTTCCAACTTTAAATCTAAGGCGATATATAAGGAAAAGCAGGGTTGCAGCTTGGATCATAATCGCCGAAGCTATTAGATGTTTTACGAAGAACGCTTTATTTAGAGTAGAGAATACATTCTCTATTTTTAATCCATTTCCAAAAGTTTTTTCAACTTTCGAATATTCTTATTCTCCGGATCGATCTCTTCCGCTGATTTTGTGAAGCCTATGGCTTCTTCTCTATTTCCCAAAAGTCGATTTAGATCGGAAAGATGTACCAAGTTCTGTACATTCATAGGTTGCATTTGATTTACCATCATCGCGGCTTCCAGGGATTGGGCCAGGTTGCCGATTCGTTTTTCCGCTATAGAGAGATAATACCAAAGTTCAGCGGTATCAGGGTCTTGGCTCAGATATTTACTCAAAACTTTTACTGCTAAAGGATAATCCTTTTCTTTAAAACTGATCAAGCCGAGCAGTTTGTTCAATTTTTGGTTATTATTATCTGTTGCGTATGCATCCAGAAGAATTGAGATCGCTTTCTGGGCTTCTCCGTTGCGATATAATTCTTTTCCTTCTTTATATAAACTTTGTAAAACTACCTTGTCCGCGAATTCGTTATTCTCGTCTCTTTGTTCGATTGCAGGAGCATTCACTTCTTGGAATCCGATCCTTAGGATGGAAAGATCGTCTATGACTTCTCCGATACTTCGGATATTTTGTTCGATGGATTTGATGTCTCCGTGAGATCTTTCCACCACGTCCAAAAATACATTTTCATCTTCATTGATAATTCTTTTGTTATTATGTACGGAAAGTAGAAGGTCATCTCTTCCGTCCGAAGCGAGTATGATCAGATCTCCCGGATGTAGCTGGAATGTTTTTACTTTAAATTCGAATTCCGAATCCAGCCCTAATTTACGAAGTTCTAATGTGTCTTCGATGAAAGAGGCTTTCCCGTCCCTATATAATACTGAGAAAGGGTGTTCTGCGTTCCAGTAGAACATTTCTCCGGTTTCATCCTCGATCAAGGCTACAGTCGCCGAGATCACCATTGTTCCGTCGAAACTTTTGAATACGGAATGTATCTCAGTATAGGTTTCGGTCAGCCATTCTTCCGGTGTTTTAGCTAAGACTCTTTTGTTTGCAGCGGATCTTGCCATAATAGAGTTCATGACGACTCCCATAACTAGGGAACCTCCTGCTCCCTGCATGGATTTCCCCATTGCATCTCCATTCATTGCCATCGTGAACTTTCTATAATTATCAGGAGTTCCTAATCTCAGATTTCCTGTTAGGCATATGTCTCCACCGAGTTCGCCTTGTTTATTTCTAAATTCGAAATATTTCTTTTGTCTGATGAGGAAGCTAGTGTTTACTTTGGAAGATTTGTTTGCATTATAGAAGAGCGGTTTTGCAAGTAGAGAAGTTAAGAAATAGTCCCCATCCTGTTGGATCTTCAGTCTTTGGACTTCCTCCATTTTCTCCTGAACTTCTTTTGTACGTTCTTCTACCTTTTCTTCCAGATGGTCTGCATGTTCCTGCAATTGTTCTCTTGCACTTCGGATGGAATCTACCATTGAGTTGAAAGAAAGAGATAAGAAGCCGATCTCGTCCATAGCTTTAATCGGAACGTTTACATTTAGATCTCCGTGGTTGACCTTTTCCACTCCAGACAATAGATTATTAAGAGGATGAATTAAGCTGACTCTGAGTAGGATCGGGAATGCGATCAATATGAAGATTGTGGTTCCAAAAATGATCAGGATTAACCAACGGGCTACATCATGGATCACTTGTCTGAATTCGACATACGCAAATCCTACCTCGTATCTTGTCTGACCTATCACAAAATCATAATGGATGAAAAAATCTCCGGCGACTCTATAGAGTCTGGAGCCTAATGGAAGATTTGTATCCTTCATCTCTTTAAGAGTAATTGCCTCTAATTCGGATTCGGATTTTCCTTTATGAAGTTTTTTGTTTTTTTCGATCGCTTCTTTCAGTTGTTGGTTTTTATAATATTTTTCTCCTTCTTTCAGAATGGTTTGGTTCAAACCGTCCTTTGAAAAAAGAATATCATATTTATGATCAAACATACCCGGGCCGACTGGACGAGATAAAACATATCTAACATTAGGAGGAAAATTCGTGTCTCCATTTCGAATTTCAGTTTTAACCGAATTCATCTCGACTAGATCCTCTTTTTCTATCGATTTATCTGTGGAGAATAAAGTAATATAACTGATCGCTCCTAAAGCTAACACCACAGTAACCACTGCGCTGGAAAGTATCTTTCCCATAAAGCTTGTAGGTTCCGGGGAATGGTTTAGATAAGCACTCTGTATGAAAAATATTGTGACTACTGACAGGATAAAATACGCGATTGCGTACGTGTCGTAGGATAGAACTCCAGATTTATTTAATACGTTATTATACGCATTCAATATGTTTAAGATTACAGTGACTAAAAATGCTCGGAGTGCGATCCCTTCTTTTCTGGAAGGGAGAATGATCTTCATGATATTCAAAGGAAGAAAAATAAGGGTTTTTGCAAGAATACGGACAGGAAGAGCTAAAGAGTCGGAAGAAGTATTCCATTTTTGGAATATTCCAGAATAACGAGAAAAATAGATCGTTTTTCTAATCAGAATAACTGTGCTAATAATAAAACATAAGAGGATCGCAAAACTAGCTTCTTTTCCGAAATCGAAACTATAATGGTGAGCGGAGAATAGATATATCTTCTCTTTTCCCACTGTTTTTAGGATAAAATGGATCCATGCGGCTAAAGCGATCACCAAGGATAATGGAATGACTATCTTGGATTCTTTTGGATATATATTCCTTGGAAAATGATAACAGAAACCTATAAATCCAACGATCCCGAAGATCACAAAAACTGTAAGATATCTATGATACGCCGCTAACGGGCTGAATATGGAATAGGAGAGAAAATACCCAAAAAACATGGTCCCATAGCCGAGATACATTATAAGTAGATAATATGTAGGCAAGGTCCTGCTTTTCTTGAATACCAAGAAGCCGCTTAGAACGAAGGTTAAAAGGAATAAGGAGAAAACACCGCTTGCATGATGGGAGAATAGAATGGAGGCTTCCATATCGGACTTGTTAGATTTTGCATAAATGACTAAATGTCAAGAGGATTCTTGAATACAGAATAAATAGCAGCATTGCAGAGAATTATTTCAGTTTTTTATCGAGCAATTGATCGACAAAAAGATTTGAAGGAAGAGAAAATAAGAGATATTAGAAAATCATTTCAAATCTGTTTCAGAATTTATACTAAATTGCAAAGTGCACTAAAACTTTCGTACTATTTTCTTCTTTCGACTTTCTATAATTAGGTGATTTTATCTCTTATAACAATCGCTCGGCCCTAATCGATCTAAAAGATACGATTAAGGTCGAACAAGAGAGTTAATTTTAATTCAGCCAAACCTTTTTGTTTTGCTCTGCATACTCATCAAAAGAGATCGGATCTTTTCCGGTGATCTCCCGAACAGTATTCAGGATGGGAGAGGAATGACCTTCTTTGAGTGACCCGGCTATGAATACCATAAAACTTGCATAGTCTTCGGATACGCCTGCTTGTAAAAGGTTTGTTTTAAATGTCTCCGGACTGATATCCGAGTAACTCACTTTCAAGCCTGTATGTTTGGAAATCTTTTCGGCCACTTCTTCATGAGTGAGCGCCTCTTTTCCGGTCAATGCAATTCCTTTACCATTAAATTGGTCATTCAAAAGTGCGGAAACCACGGAAGAAGAAATATCATCCGTATGGATAAAACTGGTCTTAGCGTTTCCTGCAGGAAAGTATATCTTCTTATCTTTTAATATTCCTGAAAGCCAATATGTTTGGAAGTTCTGCATAAACCAATTCGGCCTTAAGATTGTATAAGGGACACCTGAGTTTTCCAAACTGATCTCTAACTTTCTAAATGGAGCTTCAGGAGGAGCAAAGTCGACTCCCATTGCGCTCATCAAAACAACCTTCTTTAAAGACGCCACTTTTGCTTTTTCAAACCAAGGACTTAATACTGAATATTGGTCCGTATATCCTGGGGGAGAAATGAAGAAGGCTCTCTCCACTTTTTCCAATATTTCTGTTCCTTTTGTAGGTTGAGTAGCATCTGCAAATACCCAATGTAGCCCTGGAAGTTTTCTGCCTGCCTCGGGTTTTCTCGTACCTGCATAAACTTCATGCCCTAAATCTAATAGTTTAGAAATTACGGAACTGGATATCTGTCCTGCTCCGCCATAAACGAAAATTTTCATTTGATTATTCTCCTGTAACTTTGAATGATACAAGATGATCCGGATTTAGGCTATGTCTGAGGATCCAAAAAACATATCCAAGAGTATAAAGGAATCGACTTTTGGATATTATGGATTATTCTTAGAGTATGGACATTCTTTCGGAAATATTGACCAATGCAGGTTGGAAAGCAGATCTACTTGCCAGGACTTCTTTATATAAACCGTGGGGGTTTCGTTATCCATGTGAAAGGAGTGGAGGATTTCATATTATTTCTCAAGGTTCCTGTTATGCACGGATCAAAGGAAAACTGGTCCATTTAGAAAAAGGAGATACATTATTTGTAGCAAAAGGTTTGGATCACGAATTGGTATATTCTCCCAGTGACAAGGTGGTGGAAATTTCCAAGTTTCTTGATATGTCCGAAAAACAAAAAAAGTCGGAAAAACTTCCCTTAACCACATTCGTTTCCGTTCGCTACGAGGTTCCGGAAACTACACAACATCCATTTTTCTTAGAACTTCCTGATTATATTTTAGTAAAGTCTTCTGATGTTTTGATTCATCATCCTTTAAACACTACTCAAGTATTAATTTCTCAAGAATTGGATTCTGGCATCGGATCAGATTTGATTTTGCAAAGGTTAACTGACATCCTTCTGTATTACGTAATTCGACATTGGCTGGAGACACATCCTTCTTCTTCTCCCGGCTGGAGAAACGCTTTTAAAGACGAAAAAATCTTAAGAGCGTTAGAGGCATTGCACAGAAAAATTTCTTATCCTTGGACCTTGGAAAAATTATCCAGAGCAGTAGGTGTTTCAAGAGCATCTATCGCAAATAAATTCAGAGAAGTTTTGGGAAGTACTCCCATGGATTATTTGGCTAAATTGAGAATAGATAGGGGAAAAACTCTGATGGCAGAAGAGAATTTCACCTTAGAAGAGATTGCAAGGACTGTAGGATATTCTTCTGCGTTTGCTTTTTCCAAAGCTTACAAAAGGATCCATGGTCTTTCTCCTAGAAATTCAGAACAGGAGAGGTTGGGAGCTTAGTTGTTTTCCGAGTGGAATCGTTCTAATCACAGGCTCTCCTATAACCGGTTCTAATCTGCAAACAATCTTCTTGACGGAAACCGGTTTTAAGATTCTTTTTATGCTGCCGATATGCATCAGTTCTATTTTAATTTTTACTTTTTCGGTTCTCTACTAGCCTGCCTTTTTTCCATCTACGTTACCTTCTTCTTTTTGAGTATCAAGGATAGAAGTAAGGCAGCATTTCACCTAGGTCTTTCCACTCTGGCGATGACCATTTTCCATTTGGCTTATATTATTGCGTTCATCTCTTTCGATCAATGGACTATTGTTCATCGATGGTTGGCGATCCCTTCTCCTATGATGGGGTTTGTGCAGTGTTTTATATTTTTCTTTTATTTCCCGAATCCGAGAAATGTTAAGTTCGGTTTAACTGTTTATTCCATTTTATATGCCGGGCTCGCGATTGTTACGGCTACATTTATTGTGGTAACATTACAATCGGATCATCGTTTTAATATCGGAAGTAATTATTGGGATTTTGAATCTCATAAGTTCTATAAAATTTTCTCTATTATAATTTTGATATATAACTTTTCCTTTTTGGCATCGGCTACCTGGAGAGCCGTCGTAGAAAAAGGAAAAGAGAGAAGATGGATCATTTATATCGCGATCGCATATTCTACGATCACTATTATTCCGGGTATTCTGAATGTGATGAGCAGGGATGGTTCCGTTTCTAGAAAGGTGTTCCAACATACTACGGATATCGCACTAGTCGCTGGTCTTTTTCTGGTCTTGATCATTTATGCAAATGCCACCAAGGAAAGGACCACCATTTTGAGTAAGATTGTGGCTGTGACCATGGCCACTTTTCTTTTGGCGTTTCAATTGGTAGGTTATGCAATATTAAATGGTTATGAAACTTCCTTTGATACGTTAAAGATACAGGCCTCCGAACTTGCTGCATTTCAAGGGAAGAAGCCTGAAGGATTTGCTTATCTTATATCTTTTGATCCGGAATCCAAAGAATTCATTTTGGAAAAAGGGGAGAAGGACTCCAGATTCGATTCGGAAGATCGTTTAGAGATCAAGTTTTTTAATGTGACTCGAAAGCTTACGAATTTGGGGACATTAAATGCAAAAGAAAGATGGGAAAGGTCCAAAGTTATTCTTTCCGATTCTCCTAAGGAGTTTTATGCTTATTCAGAAGGGATAAAAAACTTTTACGAATCAAAAGGAGAAGAAAAAATTTCGGATGAGGAACTTGTCGATTTTTTTCGTTTTCTGAATCGAAAATTGAATATTATAAAAAATAAATTTTCCAATCTTCCATCTAAAACCGATCAGGCCGCAGTGGCTAAACTTCTAAATTCCGAAGAGATCGGTTTAAGGTCGGTATTAGAGCAAGTTCGTAAAAAAGTGGAGAAGGACATCTCTTCTGGGAAGTCCGAATTAGAAGTTAGATCTTCCCTTATTCTTCCATTAACTTCTTTAAGAGAAGTGGGAGAAAGGATGTATAGAGGAGCCAAGTTCAATAAGGCAAACGAAAAAACTCCTGAGTTCTACTTGGCTTATCTGGTAATTCATCCTCAGAATGGAAAAATTTACGAAGTAGGATTCACTTATAAATCCTTTCGAGAATATCTACATTCTCCTTCTTTAATATTGGTGATCTGTCTTTTGGTAATGGTTGTTACGATTAGTTTTGGTTTCAGGCTCTTCTTCCATAACGCGATCGTAAAACCGATGGAAGATGTAGTAGTCGGTTTGACGGAAGTAAACTCCGGGAATTTAGAATATAGATTAGTTCCAAGAGTGGAAGATGAGATCGGATTTATTGCTCGTTCTTTTAATAGGATGGCAAGGTCTATACAGGCAGCTCGGAAAAGATTAGAACAATACGCCAACGAGCTGGAAGAAAAAGTTAAAGATCGTACTAAAGAGTTGGAGCAAACTCTGAACGAAGTCCAGGAATTAAAACAACAGCAGGACGCGGATTATTTTTTGACTTCTCTTTTGATCAAACCTTTGGGATCGAATAAGGCAAATCAGGAAAACGTAAAAGTGGAATTCCTTCTGAAACAAAAGAAAAAATTCACTTTTCGGAAGCATGAGGATGAGATAGGAGGAGACCTTAATATTTCAAACCATATCGATTTGCAAGGAAGGTCTTATACGGTATTTTTAAACGGAGATGCAATGGGTAAGTCCATGCAGGGTGCGGGGGGTGCATTAGTTCTTGGATCCGTTTTCGAGTCCATCATAGAAAGAACAAGAGTGGTGGACATCATCAAAAAACAATCTCCGGAAAGATGGTTAAAGAACGCATTTATAGAATTACATAAGGTTTTCGAAAGTTTTGACGGGTCAATGTTGGTTTCATCCGTGATGGGATTAGTGGACGATGAACTCGGAATATTATATTATATTAATGCTGAACATCCTTGGACGGTACTGTATAGGGATGGGATCGCTAGTTTTATAGAAAATGAGTTTATGTTTCGCAAGTTGGGAACTACTGGCGTAGAAGGTACTATTTTTATCAAAACTTTCCAGTTGGAGCCGGGTGATTGTATCTTTGTAGGATCAGATGGTAGGGATGATATCATTGTTGGTATGGACTCGGATGGGGACCGGATCATTAACGACGATGAAAAGTTGTTCTTAAATTCCGTGGAAAAGGGAAGGGGAGATCTTCAGGAAATATATAATGTTATTCTGAATAACGGTAAATTGAGTGATGATCTTTCTTTGATCCGATTGTCTTTTACTGGAAATGGAAAACAACAAATTCCTCAGGACGAAAAAAGGCAGAGGATCAAAGAGCTGCTTAGAAATGCCAAGGAGACCTTCTTAAATAAAGATACACAAGAGGCTCTAAGTTATTTGGAAGAAGCGGAATCTTTGGATAGCCGTGTTCCTGAGGTGAAAAAGAATTTTATAAAACTGTTCCTCAAATTGAAGGATTACCAAAAGGCTGCGCGATACGCTGAAGATTATTTTAAGATGAATCCGATAGATAGTGAGATTTTATATGTGGCTTCTTTTGCTGCGAGAAAGGCCGGTCAGATTAGAAAGGCACTCGATTTTAGTGAACGTCTTCGTTTAAGAGAGCCTTCTCATATTAAAAATTTAGCCAATCTCGCAGAAATTTATATTGCAGTCAAAAATTTTGATAGGGCAGATTCTATTTTAAAAGATGCGATTCGTTTGGACCCGAAGAATGAAGCAGTTTTGAAAGTGGAAGGCCTTTTGAAAAAATATCTGAACCGTCTTTCGAACGGAAACGGTTAACCGAAGGAACCTGAGTCGGGTTAGGTGTCCTTCGGATAATACATTCTTACTTTTTAATATGATATCCTGTCTTGAACATCCAGGCAACAACTCCTAAGCAAGAAACTAAGAAGAATAAGATCATAGTTAGGCTAATCTCAAGACTTACATCCCCGATCTCGTAAAAGCTCCATCTAAATCCGCTGACCAAATATAGGATCGGATTGAATAGAGTAACCTTTTGCCAGAAGGGAGGGAGCATATTTGCAGAATAGAAACTTCCCCCCAAGAAAACCAAAGGAGTAATCACAAGCATAGGGATCACTTGCAGTTTTTCGAAATTATCCGCCCAGATCCCAATGATAAATCCGAATAAACTAAATGAAATGCAGGTAAGTATCAAGAAGAAGACCATTAAGAATGGATGAGCGATCTTGATTTCCACAAACAGGGAAGCAGTCGCAAGCATGATCGAGCCTAAGATCAAAGATTTGGTTGCAGCAGCTCCCACAAAACCGATCACAGCCTCCATACTAGAAACCGGAGCGGATAAAATTTCATAAATTGTGCCAGTAAATTTAGGGAAATAGATTCCGAAAGAAGCGTTGGAGATACTTTCCGTCAGTAGGGAAAGCATCACAAGCCCTGGAACTATAAAAGATCCGTAAGATACTCCATTCACTTCTTGGATCCTGGATCCGATCGCAGAGCCGAAAACGATAAAATATAAAGAAGTAGAAAGTACAGGTGACGCAATACTTTGCATTAACGTCCTTCTTGTTCTTGCCATTTCGAAAAAGTAGATGGCTTTGATTGCGTTCAGATTCATTTGGATTCCTTCACTAATTGTACGAAAATTTCTTCCAAACTGCTTTGGGTTGTATTCAAATCTCTGAATTCAATTCCGGATTTTTTTAACTGATCTAAGAAACTTGCAATCCCAGTTTGTTTTTCCTTACCGTCGTAGGTGTATAATAATTGTTTTCCTTCGTTCTTTAATTCCAGTTCGTAACCGTTAAAATTATTCGGTAAACTTTGGAGAGGAGAAACAAGATCTAATAAGATCTGTTTTTTTCCAAGCTTGTGCATGAGTTCGGTTTTCTTTTCTACAAGGACTAATTCTCCCTTGTTCATGATACCGACTCTGTCGGCGATCTCTTCTGCTTCTTCTATATAATGTGTCGTGAGAATAATGGTAACTCCTTTGTCTCTAAGAGCTCTCACTACATTCCACATATCTTTTCTAAGTTCTACATCCACTCCGGCGGTGGGTTCATCCAAGAATAAAACTGACGGTTCATGAGATAATGCTTTAGCGATCATTACTCTTCTTTTCATTCCTCCGGATAGAGTCATGATTGTGTGGTCCTTCTTCTCAATAAGAGAAAGAGACTTTAGAAGTTCTTCGATATATTCTTTGTTAGGTGATTTTCCGAATAAACCCCTGGTGAAATTCGTAGTAGTTAATACTGATTCGAAAGCGTGAACCGTGAGTTCTTGTGGAACAAGACCGATCATAGATCGAGTCTGTCTGTAGTTTTTTATAATATCGTAACCACCCACGGAAACAGAACCTGAACTGGGATTAACGATCCCGCAAATCACCGAGATTAGAGTTGTTTTTCCGGCGCCATTCGGGCCTAAAAGAGCGATGATCTCTCCTTTTTCAATATCCAAGTTAATGTTTTTTAAGGCTTGGAATCCGTTTGAATAAGATTTGGAGAGGTTTTGGATGGAAACAATGGGAGAGTTGGAGTTCATACGATTCCTTCAAACCGTTCAATAAATTATGGGATTATCCAAAATACAAAACTCAGGTTGATTGGCCCACACCAATTTTAGAAGATACAATGGTTTTGTAGGTCGATGGAAGTTGGTCGGTTCCCGTAAAGTGGAAACCGAATGTTGGAATTCCTACAAATGGAAGACAGAAATCAGTTACGATTCTGCTTTTCCCTCAGATAAATATAATAAGCTGCTCCTACTGCCACACCTGGAACCACACCGAGTAATAGAGCAATCCATCCATTTTTGATTCCTTTTGTTTTTGCATCATATATGACCCAGGCTGCAAGAACAAGCCATGTGAAAATTATATCTAGAGCATAAGCGCTGGAGAATGGATTTACGAATCCTCCTAAGAAGGCTCCGATAATATCGAAGTTTTGTGATAAAGGTGGAATCACGAGATACAGAAAGCCTGCAGTAAATATAGAACCCAGGGTAGTCAGAAGAATTTTAAATGTTGAAAGATTCATTTTGTTCTCTTGGTTGAAAGTTTAATAGCAAATGATTCGAATTTTTGTAGGGAATACCAGAGAAATTTCACTCTCTGACCAAAAAGTCCTTAAAAGAATTTTAAAAACCGGATTGGCAAAAAGTGGATCGGATCCAGAACGGAGTGAGTCCGAATGTCCGATTTACAAGAATTAAAAAAGAAATTCGGAGTCTCCGAATTTAGATCCTCTCAAGAAAAAATTATCAGAGATGTTTTAGAAGGCAAGAACTGCTTGGTGATCATGCCGACTGGGATGGGTAAATCTTTATGTTACCAATTGCCTGCTCTAGTATTGGAAGAATTAACTGTAGTTATTTCACCATTAATCGCTCTTATGCAAGACCAAGTGGACAAATTAAAGTCTTTGGGGATAGATGCGGAATTTGTAAATTCTTCTATTTCTAAAGAAGAACGTAATCTTCGTTATGAAAACTTAAAGAACGGAAAATACAAAATTCTTTATGTTTCCCCGGAGAGATTTCGCAAATTTTCCTTTTTAGAAATTTTTAAAACTCGAAAAGTCTCTTTATTGGTAGTGGATGAGGCACATTGTATCAGCCAATGGGGACATGATTTCCGACCGGACTATACTAAAATTTCAGAATTTAGAAAGATCTTAAAAAATCCTAGGGTTATCGCTTTAACAGCCACGGCGACAAAAGAAATACAAAAGGATATGATACTACAGATCGGATTATCCGAATCTGAAGTGCAAATCTATAATGAAGGTATTTCTAGACCGAATCTTTATTTGGAAGTCAGGACCTTTGTTGATTCTTCCTCTAAAACAAAAGAACTAGTTTCTTATCTGAAACATCTAAAAGGAAATACGATCGTATATTTTAATCTGATCAAAAATATCGAAAGTTTTTCGCAAGCATTGGATTTAGAAAAAATTCGGTATCGAGTATATCACGGGATGTTGCCTCCCGACAAAAGAAGAAGAATACAAAATGATTTTCTGAATTCGAAAGACAGTTTACTTTTAGCTACGAATGCATTCGGGATGGGGGTAGATAAGGCGAATATTCGAACAATTATCCATGCGGAACTACCTTCTTCCTTGGAATCTTATTACCAGGAAATAGGAAGAGCGGGAAGGGATGGAAATCCTTCGGAATGTTTATTATTTTATAACCAGGATGATCTGGCTGTTCTTATGGATTTTATCGAATGGCAGAATCCGGATGAAAATTTTATGATCCGAGTGCATCGAGTTTTAAAATCCGTGGGGGAAAAACTATCTTCTCTTGAATATGAAGAACTGCAGTCCATGGTGGTGCATAAAAATAGAGGAGACCATCGTTTACAAACGGTTCTCAACCTTTTCGAAAGACATGGAGTTACATCCGGAGAGTTGGAAAGAAGGTCCCTTGTTTTGCGCGGAGAATTACCTGCAGTTTTAACCGACCCAAAAATTTTGGAAGAACGGAAAAAAGCGAGTTTGAATCGTTTATATCAGATGCTTATGTATTTAAAGTCTGAAAAATGTAGAAGAGAATTTTTATACGAATATTTCGGTGCGACTTTCCATTCTTGCGAAAATTGTGATATTTGTTCTAAAACTTTTTAGATTCTAGGGATGCAGAATGTAAACTTGCTTCCATTTCTTTCATCCGATTCGACTGAAATTTTTCCGTTATATGCTTTTATAATGCTATAAACCAAAGGAAGGCCCAAGCCGGTGCCGGATTCGTTTTTTGTTCCTAATCGAGTGGATTTGATCTCTGTTAAAAAAAGATTCGGGATCATGTCTTTAGGCATCCCAATTCCGGTATCTGCCACGAAAAATTCCGGATCATTCTTCTCGTTGGAAAATCCGACACGAATCGTATCATTCTCTCTACAGAACTTTATGGAATTGGAAACTAGATTGATGAATATCTCGGCGAATAAGGTCCGATCAACGTTCAACTTTATATCATTGGGGATTTCATTTATGATGTGAATTTTTTTGGCTTCCGCTTGAGGAATAAGTTTAGCTAATACTCCTTCTACTTCCGGATACACATAGATTAAATTATTGTCCAGAGGAAAAGAGCCCGATTTAAGTCTGTTCAAATCCAGAAGTGTTGCGATCATCTCTAAGGATTGGGAAGAAGTGTATTCCGCCCTGGAAATCCATTCTAATAATGATCCATCGTCCAATTGTTTATAATCGTTTTTGATCAATTGTAAAATGCCTATCACTGTTGTGATAGGAGATCTCAGGTCATGAGTGACCAAGGACAGAAATGTGTCCTTAAGTGAGTTTGCCTCTTCCGCAATATGTTTCGCTTCTGCAAGCTGTTTAGTTCTTTCCGTCACTTTATGTTCTAAAGATTTTTGGAGCTCTTCCAATCTGACGAAAGCATTGGAGAATCGAACGGAAAGCATTACTGTCTGGGAGAATAAGAATGCGAGAAGTCCCCAGCTTGCTATATATTCCGCTTTGATTAACAAACTTTGATTTAAGATATCATTTAACGTGGTTAGAAATAAAATCAGGGAGCCTACGGCAAATAAAATGGAACCTTCTCTTTTTCTGAAAATGCAAAGAGTGATCATTACAAAAAAGTAAAGTATGCTTACGCCTACAAAACCTTGGAAGATTCTGATATAATTCATGTATTCTGTAGAAGGAAGCACAAGAACGAGAATGAAAAATACAAGGCTGACACTTATAAATATATTGTTAAAATAATAATGGAATTTTTCGTCAGGGAATACCGCTTTTAGGAAAACTGAAAATAAAGGAAGAGCCAAGACGAAGGTCAGGATATCCAGTTTATGGATGTAAACCCAAAAGGAATCGGGAGTAACTTCGTATATAAAGACGGATCCTGTAAAAAAGCCTCGGATACTTAGATCGATGCAGAATAGTCCAAACCAAAGGGCGGATTTATCCACTCTTCTCATTAAAAATAGAATCAAATGATACAGGCCCATGAAGAAGGTGGCGCCGAAAACTACCCAACCAAGTGCAACCTGCCTTTTTTTCTCTTCGAATACCGCTAACGTATTTCCCAATTTAATAGATTTACGGAGTCCGCCGGTTACATGATAAAAATTCGATATTTGTAATATGAGTTTTAGTTCTTTGGATTCTTCGTCTATGAGTACGATCGGATGTTTATAAGAAGGAAGCATCTGATCTCTGGAGCTTCCTATCTTTCCATTCTCGATGAGTAATTTTCCGTTTAGGAAAAGTTTGAATGCTGTGGAAACATCTCCAATTTGGAAGGCTAGATCTTTTACCGGTTTGTCCAATAGAACCGTAAGTTTATAAGTTCCTAAACCTTCTCCTTCATGTCGGATGCCATTTTTTGCGAACGAATTCCAAGCGCCTGGGACGGAAATGAATCCATCTTTTGTGAAAGTTTCAGGATCTAAGACTCCGTCTGCAAATTCCCAATCTCCGTCTAAGGCAACGGTAAAGAAACGATCTCTATCCCAATCTCTCAGATCTAAAATCCCATCCTTTGCTTGCGGAGAATAGACCTCGGTTTTTTGAGAACATCCCATAAATACCAGGAGAAATAGTAAATGAAAGATAGATGATCTCATCCTAATATCTGGTCTCCAGTTTATTCTCCGCTTGAAACCTGTATAGAAATTTGCATAAGAATGTTTTTAAAAAAATACTGAAAAGCCCAAGAAGAATCCTCTTAAAATCTCATAGTTTCCAGATCTAGATCCATTGCTGATAGAGATAGAAGAAGGTGAAGAAAAATTATAATGTAAATTCCATTGATCGAAATGTAAGTAACTAAAATAAGAGGAAATTTGGTTGTATCCCAAATGAAATCTCATATTCTCATGAAACTTGTATTGGAGAGAAATTTCCGACTCAAATCCTCTGAAAATCCCCCTAGTGCCTGCGCTTCCATTCGTAAAAACCAATGTATCCGGAGAAATGATAGGGGTTTTAAAAAATCTAGTTCCTTCTGTATAAAATACATCCAAACTTATATTTGCGGAAAAATTTTCTGCAAATTGATAAGAAGATTGGAGGGAAACTTGAGGACCGTACGTATAAAAATATTCCTGGAAAGCACCGTCTAACATGTATTTGCCGTAGGTATACTTGTTGATATTGCGGAGTCCTCCGCCTAAATATAAATTCCAATTTTGGATCAGAGAAATGATTTTATAAAAATTTGTTTCAAATTCGGATCTTGCTAAAGGAGAATAATAGAACCTTTCTGCCGATAAACCTGTAGAATTGGATCTAATCACATTCGAATTCGGATTTACCAATTCTACTTCGTAATAAGAGATCTCAGCTTTGTAATTTTTTTCGTAATTTTCATAACTGAAAACCGCCGGAACTAATACCTTTTGATTTTGTTGTAAATGGTTTGTTTCTATGGATTCATTCGGATTCGTTTTTTCGGAATAAGAAGTGAAATTATATGGAATAAAACTGTAAGTTTGCCTCTTTAATAATAGTTCGAATTTTTGTTTTCTTTTTTCAGAAGTTCCGGTTTTGGGAATTTCTTCCGATGCTTGAGAGTTTGAAATTAAAAATAGGTTTAATAGAATAAAAACATAATATTTCTGATAAAGACCCATATTCTTCTGCACCTAAAAAGAATGTGTAGAATTCTCTTTTTAAAACCGCTAAAGGTCAACGACTTTCGGATTTTCTGGTATACTTCCAAAACTTTCCAATGGAAAATTGAATTCTGGAGAGGATATGAATCTATTCATCACAGGAGCTTCCGGTTTTGTAGGCGGTGCGATTGCTCGTCACCTGAAAGAAAAACATAAAATAAAGGTATTATCCAGGTCTGCAAAGACGGATTCTGCATTAACCCAACAAGGTTTTGGGATAGTGAGCGGAAGTTTAGAATCCATTACTGCGGAAGATTTGGCCGGAACAGATATCGTGATCCATTGCGCTGCATTTGTAGGCCCTTGGGGAAGTTACCAAGATTTTTGGAAAGGAAATGTAGAAGGAACTACTCGTCTCTTGGAAGCCTCTCAAAAAGCAGGAGTGAAAAGATTCATTCATATGGGAACAGAGGCCGCTTTGTTTCATGGACAGAATATGGTACAAATCGATGAGACTTATCCTTATCCTAAAAAAACTCCTTACTATTATAGTCGCACAAAAGGAGAGGCAGAAAGAAGAGTAGTATCTGCAAATCAACCGGGCTTCGAGACGATTGTATTAAGACCAAGGTTAGTTTGGGGTCCTGGTGATACGTCTGTTCTTCCGGTTCTAAAGAAGATGGTGGCCGAAGGAAAATTTATGTGGCTGGATGGGGGAAGGGCTAAAACTTCCGTGACTTGTATTCCGAATTTAGTCCATGCAACTGAACTTGCTCTGACTAAAGGTTTGCCAGGACAAATATATTTTATCACAGACGACGAAGATAAAACTGTAAAAACGTTCTTAACAGAGATGATGCAGACACAGGGAATTATACTTCCTCAGGCTTCGGTACCTTCTAAACTTGCTGGATTTTTGGCGATGATCGTGGAGGGAATCTGGAGAATATTCGGAATTCGTAAAGAACCACCTATGATGAGATTTCCGGTAGATATTATGGGAAAAGAATGTACTATCCGGATAGACAAGGCCAAAAAAGAATTAGGATACAAACCTGTGGTCAGCGTGGCGCAAGGCTTGCAATTAATGAAAGGCTAAGTTACTTGTTTTAGGCTTGGATCTCGAAAACTTCTTCTTGATCGTTTTCTATCCTTACACTTTTTAAAATTGTTTCGAGTAACCCTGGAAATTTTTTTTCCAAATCGTCCTTACGAATGATGGAAAACCTTTGAGTTCCTTCGTATCTAGTAAAGATCATCCCTGCGTCTCTTAATTTCCCCATATGGTACGAAAGATTTGTTTTAGGCGCATAAATTAGGAAGGCGGAACAATTGGATTCTCCCTTTTCTGATAGGTCCAATAAGATTTTCCTTCGGATCGGATCGCTTACTGCCTCGAATATGGAGTTCAATTCGATCTGATCTAAATTAGGATGAGTCGGCTGTTTAGACATCTGAACTTTTTTCCAAGTACTCCTTATAAAGTTCAATAATATTTGAACAAAAGATTGACAAGTACTTTCTAAGTTTTAAAGTTCAAATATTATTGAACTAATGGGAATTGCCTCGTTTTGCTTTAAAACCCAAAAAGATCGGCGAACGGGACAGAGGAGACTCCTATGATAGTACTTAGGTCGATTCAGAAAACCTACCAAAGTTTTCCAATTTTGCTGTTTTCCTTCTTTTTGATCGCCCCACTTTTCGGAGACGAGGTGAAGCTTAAATCCGGGAAAGTACTGAAAAATCTGAAGTTGGAGAAAGAAGCGGAAGAATATTATATTTTCAGTCTGGAGGATTCTATCCCGATCCGGATTTCCAAGTCAGAGGTTGCAAGTGTCCAAGCAGAAAACAATATCCAAGAGTTGAAGGACCAAAAACAAATCCCTCAAAAAAGAAATTATGATCTGGTTTGGACTCAATCTTTAACAAATGATGTGTTCATCAACGGGAACAGCTTATTCGGAAATGCTTTTGCAAGAAGGGGAGATCTGCCTTATTCTGAAGTTCCTAAATCTTTGATCCTAGATACGATGGTAAATATTCCCACTCCTGTGGAAGGTTTGAATCTGATCATAAGGGACTATTCTCCTTTAACAGGAAGAACGAATCGAGATGTGGACGGAGTTTTTCAATCACATCCGTACGGACCGGGAGTTGACCTGGAGAAGGTAGCGGAAGATCCGAATACGAACAGATTGAGAAAAGAACCTAACGGATTAAGAGAGGGTCTTGCCACTATTCTTAATTATAAATGGTCCACCAATCGTTTAGGAGATTGGAATGCAGGTTGGATCTATTATGCGAATAACCAGCCGAGTTTTGCTCTGGGACTTTTTACCTTCGGTTGGGCATTGCCTGTACTAAAGTATATTCATCCGACTTATACTTATAATGTGAGAGTAACTTCGGAAAGAATCGGTGGTTCAAGTATCGCAGGGGAGAAGGATATGGAGTCTGGATATCCTACGAATGCGTTTAACGGTACAACTTTTCATAGGTTCTCCGTTTTTCATGAATACGATATCACTGAAAATTTTAAAATCCAGCCAGGGATCGATTTCGGATACCAATATTATAATGATAATATTGATAGAAGGTCCGGATTTAAGAATATTGATTATAAGGTAACCGTAAAGTATTTGGGGTTCTCTTTCTCGCTCACTGACGTATACAGGCCTAATACTTACATGATAGATAATAATTATTATTATCCAAATTCTGTAGGAGGTCAAACGGTCGGAACAGTTCCTGGAGCAACTTGGGTAGGGCCTTTAACAGGAAATACGAATGACGGATTGACTATAGATCCTTCCAAAGGTTATGGGCTCGTGAATGATTTTATCTTAAGTTCCATCCAAAATTCCGGACTGGATCCTAATGTAAAACAAGCCTTAGTGAATAAACACTTGGAGCAGAAAATTCCGTTACATAGTATTATCTGGTCTTTCGGATATTCTATCAGGATCTAAAATAAAAACCGGAAGAGAATATTAGAAATTAAGTATCTAATTTTTCTTCCGGCTGCCCTTTTTAAGGATCAAGAAGCTCTTCCGATCTTGGTCGCTTCTTCCACTTCTACAAGTTTTCCGGTTCTTACATCGTAAAAATATCCGTAAACAGGAATGTCTTTAGGGATCAATGGATGGTTTCTGATCCTTTTTACATCATCTATCACACTTTTTTCTAGGCTCTCGAATGTAAGAAAGGAGATAAACCTTGCTTCATCAGATCCTCCGGATTCTTCTTTGTTCTTCCATCCGCTGGAATCAACAGTTGCGGTCTTAAGGCTTTTTTCCAAAAGATTACGGATGATCTGGTCCGTGAATAGAGCCATTCCGCAATCAGAATGGTGGATCACGAAAAATTCTTTCGTTCCCAAAAGTTTGTGGGAGATAATGAGAGATCGGATTGCATCGTCACTCGCTCTTCCTCCTGCGTTTCGTATAACGTGGGCATCTCCTTCGGAAAGACCTGCATACTTAGCTGGATCTAAACGTGCATCCATGCAGGTTAGGATCGTGAAACTTCTGGCAGGGGGAAGTGCCAATTCTCCCTTTTTCCCGAACTCGGAAACGTATTTCTGGTTCGCTTCAATAACTTCTTGGTGCACTTTGCTGGTTTCTTTTTGCAATACAGTTGAGTTTGACATGTCGGATAGTATATCTGCAATAACAGAAATTGCCTTCAGATTTACCGGGAAACTGAGAAAAATAGAGAAGGAGTGAGCAATTGTTTAGGGACTAGGCCAGTATTTTATACGGAGAAGGTGATCTGAGTGTTATGTAGGAGTTCCTACTTGTAGCGACTTATTCTATTAATCTGACGTTGGAACTCCAACATCAGACACTTCCAGATAGTGTTGGAATACCAACATGAAACAAATATACATTTTTGAAATGAAATAAATTATTTCCAAATTCGCTAAAATATTCAAATTTCCCCGAACGCACGCCAAACATAAAATAACGTGAAAAACTTCAAAAGAAGAAGATAAGCACCAATTTCTTATTTTTATTTCAGTTATATTATACTTTAAGAATGTGTAGTTTTTCTGTTATATTACTACTTTAAATAAAACGAATGTTTTAGCTTGTTACTGAGTTTTGAAACTTACTCTCAAATTGAGATGTAAAAAATTTTTATAATCTTAACTTTTTTTACCTCCGGGCCTTGACCTATTTTAATTATAGAACTATTCTAAGCGAAAATTTTGTCGGCGATGTCGAATGAAAGTTCATATGTTTTCGCGAATCGATTCTAAATATCTAGGATATATATTTCTTATATTCATTTTTTATTGTGTAGGTTGTGACTCACAGAAGAAAAAAGATACCGACTTAACAGAACTTACTTATATTCCGAGTGGAATTTTAGGGTTACCTGACTTACCTGTTCCTAAAAACAATCCTCAGTCCAGCGATAAAATATCGTTAGGCGCAAAATTATATTCGGATAAACGATTTAGCTCAGATGGAACAGTTTCGTGTGCCACATGTCATAAGCCTGAACAGGCATTTGTAGACAAACTTAAGGTCTCCAGGGGGATTAAAAATCTTACCGGAACAAGAAACGCCCCCACAGTATTAAATGCTGCCTATTATAAAACACAGTTTTGGGACGGAAGAAGAAACGATTTAGAAGGACAGTCTAAAGATCCTCTCTTAAATCCGGTAGAGCATGGTTTATCCAGTCATGATGATTTAATAAAAATCGTAAAGGCGGATCCTGAGTATACTTCTAAGTTCAAAACCGTATTTGGGATCGATCCTGATTCTATTCGAATAGACCATGTTGCTTTAGCAATCGCATCTTTCGAAAGAACAATCATATCCGGAAATTCTCCTTTCGATCGGTATAGATTTGGAAAAGAGGAAAAGGCATTATCCGAATCTGCGATCCGAGGTTTGAACCTATATATGGGTAAGGCTAGATGCCAAGATTGCCACACGATAGGTGAGACATATGCAATTTTTACGGATGATAAATTTCATAACCTAGGAGTCGGGTTCAAAAGGATACAACCTAAGTTAGAGGAGATCCTTCGGAAAAAAGCAGAATCCAAAAACAGTCCGACTTCAGACGAAGAAATACTTACGAATCTAGAATCTTCCGAACTTGGTAGATTTGCAGTGACTGGAATCAGTGAGGATCTTGGAACGTTTAAGACCCCCGGTCTCAGAAATATCGCATTAACTTCTCCTTATATGCATGACGGAAGTTTAACAAGCCTAGAGCAGGTTATCGATTTGTATGATAGAGGCGGGGAAGCAAATCCTTTTTTAAGCAGTGGTATCCGTCCATTGGCACTGAGCGGCCAAGAGAAAGCGGATCTTGTGTCTTTTTTGAAATCCTTAACAAGTCCGGTTTTGCCTAGCATGCCGAAGTGAGGAGATCGGAAATATTCCGACAAGGAGGGGAGTTATGGAAGAAGGAAAACTGAGCAGGAAGGATTTTTTGCGCAGAACCGGGGGGCTACTCGCAGCGAGTATCGTTCCAATGAGTTTAGTCGAGATTGCCTGTGGAGGAAGAGGAAAAGGCACTCACGAAAAATTTACCTTTGCCTTTATATCCGATCCACACCTAACACATATTAAAGGAACTAATTTTGTTCGGAATTTTGATAGTGGTCTAAATAAAGCCATCGAAACGGTGAACCTGATGTTTCCAAGACCTGACTTTGTGGTATTCGGAGGAGATCTTGCTCAATTGGGCAAGAGAGAAGAGTTGGATCATGGTATGGAACTTCTCTCCAAATTGAAAGTTCCGGTCAAGTTTGTGATCGGAGAGCATGATTATTATTTGGATATGGGAAATTATTGGCAGGATAAGATCAGCAAACTCAATTATTCCTTCGATCATAAGGGAGTTCACTTCGTGGTCTTAAATAGTATCTTAACCTATGATACTTGGATCAAACGTTGGAAAACTCCGGAAGAAAGAATGAATGAGATGGCTCGTCTGGATAATCCGAACGGCTCTCCTTTTATGGTGGGTGATGATCAGATTGCTTGGTTGAAAAAGGATCTAGAGAATATAAAAAATGGAACTCCGTTAGTAGTCCTTTCCCATTCACCGTTATATAAAATTTATAAGCCTTGGAATTTTTGGACGGATGATGCGGAGAAGATCCAATCCGTTCTGAGTAGATTTGATAATGTTACCGTTTTTCACGGACATGTTCACCAAGTTTTGTATAACCAGATCAAGAATATAAGCTTTTATGCATTGATGTCTACTGCATGGCCTTGGCCTTATCCGGAAAGTTATACTCAGTCTCCCCATTATATTCCTAAGATGACTGTTTTTATGAATCGTCAGGACCCATTTCATGAAAGAGACGGAACGGGTTGGGCGTTCGTGAACATGGACAATGCAAGAGAGGAAATGCATTATAAACTTTGGGAGAACAAGGACCGGATCGTAAAATACGACGATTCAGCGGGGCATCCGGTGGATTCAACATACCAAAAACCGGAATCTAGAATTCTTCCTCAGACACATTATTAGGAGAACTTTATGGACTATCCGCATACTTTTAGAGATAAATCTAAATCCAAAATTTTATTCGGGATCTTTGTTTCTGTATTCTTTTTTACTTTCGGAATTGTATCCCTTGTCTTCGGAGATGACTGGGAGAAATCGAATGTGGATAAATGGAATGCAGCCTTTATGGAAACAGTCGCACAAGGAGAGAAACTATTTCATGGCCCTCAACTGGGAGGTAATACAGTCCAATGCGCCATGTGCCATCCAAATGCGACCAATACACATCCTGAAACCTATCCTAAATTCCAGAAACAGATCGGTAAAGTTTCCACCTTAAGGGAGATGATCAACTGGTGCATCCAGAATCCTCTGCAAGGAAAACCCTTGGCTTATGACGATCCAAAAATGATTGCATTGGAAGCTTATATCATGTTTGAGAGAAGGAACTCTGTCTTGGTTCCTGGAAAACATTAGAGGAAATGAATATGGTCAGATCTATTTTGTTTTCAGGAATCATTTTGATTTTATTCTCCTTCTTGGTTTTTTGCGGATCTGAGATCAGCGATTCCAGATATAGATCCGATCTGGAAAAGGGACTTTCTCTATTTGGAACCGTTGAAGATATACATGCGGACAAAGCGATCCCTGTGAAGGAATCTTTTTCCTCAGGAAGTAAAGAATTGCTGTTTGTTCCCTTCTCCGCGAACGTAAAACTAAAAGAAGATGTTCGTAATTACGTTCATCATGCCCAAGAAGGGAGATATCATAGGGAATATGTAGGCTGGGTGATGCAAAATTCCACAAATAAATCCGGAACGGAGAAGTTATTACATTTTTCATTGCTCGCGAACCTTTCTTCTTCTCGTTGGTATGATGCGAAGAGTGGGCAGATCATTCCTTTGAAAGGAGTTCTTAGATATAAAAAGGAAGGAAGTGAATGGGTTTCCTTAGGAGCATTTGATAATTAATATTTATGAATATGCAATGGTCGGGACCGGATCGTTTTTCTCGGAAAATGAGACGGTGCCGCTTTCATTACCACAACATTTGATCCGCAGGTCTACTTGCGGATTCTTTTTAATCGGGTAGTGTAAAATATTCTCCTTAATATAAAACTAATGCGAGACTCGTTTATCGCTTTTTTTACGGGTTTTGTCTCCGATCCATTGGAAAGTCTGAACTAATGCGATCAGCACAAAAACCGTCGCGAACATAATATCATCCTCGTATCTATAATATCCGAATCGGATCGCAAGATCTCCGATCCCTCCTCCACCTACAATTCCGGCCATCGCAGAATACCCTAATAAACTGATGATAGTGACTGTAATTGCTGAAAAAATTCCCGGCAATGCTTCCGGTATTAGAACTTCTTTGATGATCAAAGATAGTTTTGCTCCCGTAGAAACTGCAGCTTCTAAAACACCTTCCGGAATTTCTCTCAGTGATGTTTCGACTAACCTGGCTAAGAATGGAATTGCAGCTACGGATAGTGGAACCGAGGCAGCAAGAGGGCCGATTGTAGTTCCTACCAAGGATTGAGTGAGTGGTATAAGTGCGACGAGTAAGATCACGAATGGAATCGATCGGATCAAGTTCGCTAATACTCCGAGTATTGTATGAAAAAATCTATTCGGAATGAATAATTTTTTATCGGTGAGATAGATTAAAAATCCCAAAGGAATTCCGAATACCAAAGCAGAAGATAAGGAGATCCCAAGCATTAGGAATGTTTGTGCGAATGCGTTAACTAGTTCAGGAAATAATTCGATCCACTTGGAAAAATTCATCTGAAAATTTCCTCCACACTTGCTCCATATCGAACGAATGCTGCTTTAATTGTGTCCGTACTATTGTCGGAAGGATCCGTTTCTAGATAAAAAACACCAATCGGTCGTCCTGAAATATATTCAATTTTACTATGGATAATATTCGGAACTTGGTTTGTAGCACGGATGACTTTTCCGAGCACAGGTTCGGTGGCGATCTCGTTTTTCAGGACTACTCTCAATATCCTTCCTTCTGTTCTTGCCAAGGTCTCTTCCGGGATAGAATTCGTGAACGCGTGACCTGTAAGTTTTTTAGTAATTTCTTGAGAAGGATCTGCAAATAAGGAGTATACGGAACCAGTTTCGATCAATTTGCCTTTTTCTAATACTGCTACCGAATTGCAGATCTCTCGTACTACATTCATTTCGTGGGTTACGATCAGAATGGTGATGGAAAATTTTTTATGAATGTCTCTCAGAAGTCCTAAAATGGAACGAGTGGTTTCCGGATCTAATGCAGAAGTCGGTTCGTCACATAAGAGTAGAGTGGGATGATTTGCGATCGCTCTTGCAATTCCCACTCTTTGCTTTTGTCCGCCACTGAGTTGATTCGGATAAGCGTCGATTTTGTCTTCGAGTCCGATTAAGGAAAGCAGTTCGATCACTCTGGAACGGATCTCTTCTTTTTTCCAGCCAGAAGCCTTTAAAGGGAGTGCGATATTGTCGAAAACTTTTTTATTTAATACTAGATGGGATTGTTGGAATACCATTCCAACTTTGGATCTATGGCGCCTGAGTGTTTCTCCTTTTAAATGGGAGATGTCTTCGGATTGAAAGAATACCTGACCTGAATCGGGTGTTTCTAGTAAATTTGCAAATCTAAGTAGAGTACTTTTTCCGGCTCCCGTAGTCCCTATAATACCGAAAATTTCTCCCTTATCTATTTTTAAAGAGATATCCTCAATAGAAGGATATATAGATTTCGGAAACGTTTTAAAAACGTTCCGAAATTCTAATATAATTTGTGGGTTTTCTTTTATTTCCGTTTCCCGAACCATTCCGGCTTTTGGAATCCTTTAAAGTCTTGGTCTACAATTGTCTCGAAGTTTTCAGACTGTACTGCCTCGACTATATCCTTGGCGAATACGCTGTCTTTTTCTGTTTCTCGAACCACGATAATGTTTTTATGTTCTTCTGCTAATTTTTCCAAGATCACTGCTTTTGTCAGATCCAATCCGGATGCGATCGCAAAATTTCCGTTGATCGCCGAAAAGTCTGTGCTTTCTAAAGATCTTGGAAGTTGAGCCGCTTCTAAAGGTAAGAACTGGATCTGTTTTTTATTTTCGGTAATATCGCTTAAGGACGCCTTAGTAGGAAGTGCATCTGGATTTACTTTAATAAAACCTAATTCTTGAAAAAGTTTTAAGGCTCTTAACAAATTAGTTGGATCGTTTGGAAGAGCGATGGAGGCCTTCTCCTTTATATCCTTAGGATTTTTGGTCTTTCCTGCAAACACCGACATAGGAGCAGTTGGGATATTGATAATGGGGCTTAATTTTAGATTTTTATCCGCAGTAAATTTTTTCAGATAAGGAAGATGCTGGAACAAATTTGCATCTATATCACCGGAAGCTAATGCAAGATTGGGTTGGATATAGTCGCTGAACTGAACGATCTCTATCTTGTATCCTTTCTTCTCTAGATCCGGAAAAACACCTTTTTTCAAAAGATCCCCGTAAGGCCCGGGACAAATCCCTATCTTCAGGTTCTTTCTATCTCCAGGGAGATTGGGAGCTTCTTTCTTTCCGCAAGCGGCGAGAAAAGGAAGAAGGGTAAGTAATATGATAAATATTTTTTTGTTCATTGGATCACCTATTGGTGGGGATTTACTAGTCCAAGAATTTTGGAATCAGGTCTTCTTGGATACCAGAAAATTCTGTTATATTGAATAAAATGTTTAATATAGCCCGATTGCGGAGAAATACCAAGTTAAGAGGGTAGGAACTCCTTTAGGGTAGGGATTCGGCGTATTCTTTTAATTTGGATAAGAATCGATCTGCTTCCGGATATGCCAGGTGTAGAGCATCGCTATCTTCGTAGATATTTTTATCATCTATAAACCAGAGATATTGAGAAGGAGGAAAATTTTTTAGAACAGTTTCTCTGGTCCTGGTTTCTTTGGCGGAGACAAGAATTTCAGGATGCATTGGCATTTCGAAAAAAATAGGCCGGATACCTTTTGTTTCCAAATCTTTCAGAGCGGAAGATAGATACGTCATTCTTTCATTCAACTTTTTCTGTTCGACCGCGGCTCCATACCAACGTTTTACTTCTTCTAGATGTTCTTCTTTTAGTCTTTTCGAAATTTCGAGAGCCTCTTTTTCGTCTTTAGGTTCTTGTTTGGCTTCTGCAGCAAAAAACCGATCCGTAAATTGTATCACAAATCCTACAGCGTAGTTCAATGGTTGTTTTTCGGATCTGAGGACCGGGAAAGTTCTTCTGGTAAAAACGAAAAACGGCTCGGTATTTTCCTGGGAAAATTTTTTATTTTCTTTAACGGAAAGCTGGTTTACTTCTATCAGAACAAATTTGGGAGAAGTATCCGAATTTTTTAATATAGATAATCCTGTTAGCGCACCTTCTCCCACTAAAGAAAGATTGAACCAGCCCGAGTTTTGTTTTGGTAACATTCTGTCCGACATGGAAGAGCCAACGATCACAAATTTGGAATCTTTTCCTTCCGTTAAAAAACTTTCTACTCTAACCCTATTATGTTGCCACCAGCTTTGTTTTGGAATTTTCTGAGGAGAGAAAAAATATACAAAACAGGAATACAATCCTAAGAAGATCAGAAAAAATATGCTAAGTCGGATAAAAAATTTCATAATTAAAACTGAAAATAGATAAACGCGGCAGAAGGTCCCTTATTCAGAACGATCAGGAATAGAAGGAATGCATAACCCATAATGGAAACTTTCTCGATCGTTTCTTCCGGATATTTCTCCTTATACCATCCATAAAAATGATAAAAGAATACGGGAATGGAAAAGAATATTAAGAAAGTACAAAGCTCCCAGTCTGTTCCCAAACTTACGTTTGTACCTACTAATTTTAAATATTTAATCGCAGTTCCGAAATCAGGTAATCGGAATAATAACCATAGAAGGGAAACACTCAAGAATACGAATCCGGCTTTTATAAAGGAGAAAAAACGATTCTCCGGTAATCTGAACGGTAGATTCTGATCCAAAAATCTTTCGACTAGTAATAAGAGTCCATGTCCAATTCCCCAGACCATATATCTCCATTCTGCTCCATGCCAAAGTCCACCCAAGGCCATAACCAAAAATAGATTTATATAAGTCCTGAAATTTCCCTTTCGATTTCCACCCAAGGGGATATACAAATAGTCCCTAAGCCATGTAGAAAGAGAGATATGCCATCTTCTCCAAAATTCCGAAAAGTTAGAGGATATATAAGGAAAATTGAAATTGGTCGGTAACTTATAACCGAATAAGAACGCAGTACCTATTGCGATCAAAGAATAACCCGCAAAATCAGCAAAGATCTGCGCAGAATAACCGAAGATCAAAAGTATTAAAGTGAGAGTAGAATGATGAGTATTATATGGAAAATCGATAACGAACGTAAGATCATTTAGATTATCTGCGATTACGGTTTTTAGAAAATATCCCAAAATCAATATCTTTGCAGCTTGGATCCAAGGAATATCCTTGAAATTTTTTGTTTTTATCTGGGGAAAAAATTCCTTTGCCTTCACGATAGGGCCGGCTACCAACTGAGGGAAAAAATTAATATATAGAGAAGATTGTAGGACGAGCTTAGGATAAGGGACCTTCTCCTTGAAAATTTCGGAACCTATCCGATAAAAATCCACTACCATGCTTATCCCGTGGAAGGTATAAAAAGAAATACCGATCGGAAGAGGGATTAGGAAGATCCAATGTAGATCCGAGGATCCCGAGCTTCCTAAAAAAGTTTTAGCGAACAATCCGCTATATTTAAAGAAGAATAATACGCTTAGATTCAGGACCACGCCTAAGGCCAAGACTCCTTTTTTGGATTTGAAATCCGGGGCCTGGATCAGATATACGATACTCGCGTTCCAGAAGATGGAGAACAAGAGCAGGATAAGCAACCAAGGATCAGTATATGCGTAAAAATAAAAACTTGCGGCAACGACTGTCAGAAGTTGGAATCTTTTTAAAAAAGGAAGATAATAAAGAACAAAGGTAATCAGTAGGAATATGAAAAATCCAAAACTATTAAAATTCATGGGAAAGAAAATCTGACTGGTTCAAATTCTTTCCTGGGACCCTTAGGTCAAGAACCTATTATGCTTCTCTGGCCCCCTTCACCAAAAACATTTCGATCTCTCCCTTGTTCTTGGCCTTGATCAGTCCCCTAGACTCGCAGATAAAATCTTCTCGCACAAAGTGGAATGTATCTAGGGATATATTGACTTCTCCCGCGACTCCGGAACTCTCCATCCGACTTGCTGTGTTAACTGTATCTCCCCAGATATCATAGGCAAATTTTTCAGTTCCTATCACTCCAGCCACTACACTTCCTGTATGGATTCCTAAACGTAATTCCCAAGTAGGAAGGCCCAAACTTTGTCTCTCTTCCTTTTGCTTTTTCATAAATTGTTGGAATTCCAATCCGCAGAAAACGGCATCTCTTGCATGAGTGTGGTTTGGGGTAGGAAGTCCGGCAACTGCCATGTATGCATCTCCGATTGTTTTGATCTTCTCTAAGCCGTATTTTTTGGCGATCTTATCAAACTCTGCAAAAAAGAAATGGAGTTCCTTCACTAGTTCTTCCGGTGTCATCTTCTCTGCGATTTGGGTAAAACCCGCCATATCGGTGAATAATACTGTAACACTATCATAACGTTTTGGCTGGACAGTATCGTTCATTTTTAATTCGTCTGCGATTGATTCGGGAAGAATGTTTCGAAGAAGATTATCCGATTTTTTTCTTTCTATATTAAGATTCCTGCTGAGTATAAAGATAAGTATCCCTGTCAGGATCTGGACGAAGATATAATTTCCTCCCAGGTCCATATATTCTGCATCCCGATCTTTTTGAGGTACGATAAAATTCGGATAAAAATATTCGAATATGTATAAGAAGCCGGTTACAAAAGCGTAAAACGCATAAATGAAAAAGATATTATGATTTTTTAAAAGAATAGTGGCGATCACCAGCGCAGGGATAAAATAATAATGGTTTCCTCCGTTAGAACCCCCATGTAAAAACCAGAGAGAAGATAAGTATATGAGTATCGTTAGGTTTAATGGCCAGAAAAGAACATAATAAATATTCTTAAATCTGGAAAAATAATACATAATGAGCAAAATGGAACCGGAGATCAAATTTAGAATAATAACCCGGTGAGAATATTCCGTCTGTTCTTCGAAGATGGAACCTAATATATTTAAACTTCCGTTTACTAGGGAGATGGCGTTAAAAAGTCTATGTTCCAGGGAGTTCTTTTTGGGATCTCCGAAGATCAGGTAAATGAGCTGGACTAACTTTTGTTTCATAAAATTCTCCGGAACTTGAGAAATTTAAATATTTAGAGCAGAGATAAAACTTTCACATTCCAGAAAAAATTGCAAGCCTCAACTGGAAAGATCGGACACAATCCTGTTCCCGAAATAAAAATTGTACAATTCCTTTAATATGGAGAATAGGCCGGCGCCTTTCGCCTTGGACTGTCTTGAAATTTTAAATAGTATTTTCCATTGGGAGAATAGTATGGAATACCTTTCTTTGAAAGAAAATCTTGGATCGTATAAGTTCGTAGACTCGGAGGTAACTCCGTTTAACTCCACTATGTGAAGATCTTTTCCTTCTAAAAAATCTTTGAGAGAGGAGAATCGGATATCGTATCTTCCGAAATAAAAACCGGTAAAGGACAAGGAAATTTCATGGATCTTGTTTTCTAATTCGGGAGTAATCCATTCCGAACCGTCCAAAAATAAGGTTCCCTGGCAATGGTTTCCGGCTTCCGATAGAAAAATATTCTCTCCCAATTTAGGGATTTTGTCCCAAGTATCCGAAAATCTTTTTTGAAATCTATCTTTCTGTATTTTAAATCTGGGATGATTTTCTACTAATTTTGAAAGAGTGGAAATCCCATTTCCTAGTAATTTGGGAAACACTTTCCTAGTGATAGAAAATATTCTACCTTTGGTCTCATTCGGATATCTATAATAAAAGACTCCGACCTCAAATGGGCCAGGGTGGTATTCTTGGACGAGCAAATCCACGTTCGATTCCAGTAAACATTCTTCTAAATGTTTCTCGTTTTGGATTTTTCTGACTCCTTGTCCTCTTTGTCCTGAATCGGGTTTTAGTATGACGGGAAATCCTAATCCAAGAGTATTCATTTTTTCTAAAATGGAATTTACGTCTTTGGAACCTTTAGGAACTAAAAAGAATTTTAATACATGTGTAGGATTTATTTTCTGTAAGATTTGATATTTGGATTCGCCTACGAGTCCTCCTAATGGGATGCCTGGATTAGCGGCAGCAATTGTTCCAAATCCTAAAGAAGAAATGGATCCGGATCGAATGGATCGGATCGATTCAAAAGCAATATAAGGGATCAAAGGCAGATACAATTTCCAAGTGGGCCAAAATTCCATTGGATCAGATTGTTTGAGCAAATCTTGTTCTGTCTGTGTCTCTAACATTTTAGATGACTGGATCCCAAGCTAGGATGAGCCGATTGGTATTATATTGTAGGGTAGAGATTGCAAATCCGAAATTTTCCGGAATATCTTCGAACCCAAGATCATGTTCGAGTGCCACTCTAATGATCGCTTCGTGGTGAATAGTATGTTCTTGTAGATAAAGTAGCTCTCTTTCCCAAGAAGACATTACCACATTCTCCGACCCTAAAGAAGAATGTATCAAGTAAGAAACTTGGACCTCTCCTTCCCAATCTCTTCTTTCGAATTCTTTCTTTAATTCTAAAAGACGATCGGCAGCCGCCTGGGGAAAATTTTCATAGAGAGGATTTCTTTCTCTTTGATCATAGGAAACAAGCCCTGTATCATAACCGTTCAATACTGCTTCCGCAAATTCTAAACAATGGCGGACCTGTTTTCCTATACTTACCCCGGACAATAAATGTAGAGGACGAGTATAGTTCCTTTCGGAGATCCTAAGTAGTAATTCCGCAAATCTTGAAAATAGGATTTCGAGAGAATCGATTAAGTCTGATTTCGTCTGTCTCATTGGGGGAAACTTCGGATACGAGCGGTTTAGGTTACATTTGGGAATAAAAAATGCCTGCATTCTGGCAGGCATTTGAAAGGGAAATTTTGGATAAATATCAGCCGAATTTTCCGGAAATGTAATCTTCCGTTTCCTTTTTAGAAGGATCATGGAACATCTTTTTAGTAGTATCGAATTCCACCAAACGACCCATATAGAAGAATCCTGTATAATCGCTTACCCGAGCCGCCTGCTGCATATTATGTGTTACGATCACAATTGTATAAGAATCCTTGAATTCAGAGATGAACTCTTCCACCTTTTTAGTAGAGATAGGATCTAATGCGGAGCATGGTTCGTCCATCAAGATCACTTCAGGATTCATTGCAATTGCTCTTGCGATACATAACCTTTGTTGTTGTCCACCGGAAAGTCCAAGTGCGCTATCGTTCAATCTGTCTTTAACTTCTTTCCAAAGAGCGGACTTTCTTAAACTTTCCTCAACGATATGATCCATCTCATCCTTCGAGACTCTACCGTTCAGTTTCAAACCATAAGCGATGTTTTCATAAATGGATTTAGGAAAAGGGAAGGACTTTTGGAAAACCATTCCGACTCTTTTTCTGAGCTCCACAACGTTCATTAGAGGATCGTAAATATTAATGCCGTCAATTTCCAGCTTACCGTTCACTTTGGAGCTGTCGATCACGTCGTTCATACGATTGATGGATCTCAAAAAAGTGGACTTGCCGCAACCGGAAGGTCCTATAAACGCGGTGACCTTCTTCGCATGAATTTCTAAAGAGATATCATGTAATGCCTGATTTTCACCGTAGAAAAAATTGAAATGGCGGGATTTTATTTTTACTTTTGTATCTTTCATCTGCGATTAACTCCTCGCATCTCCAATAAAAACTTTATACATGGGCCTTGCCCCTGGATTTCCTGATTCTGTATCTTAAGAATGTAGCAAAAAAACTCATCCCGAAGGTAAGAGTTAGTAATACGACTGTGGTTGCATATTGTTTCGGCATGGCCGCGTCCACGTCAGGGGATTGGGTTGCCAATACGAACAAATGGTAGCCTAATTGCATGAACTGATCGGAAAGATGAGAAGGTAATTCCGGTAAAGAATACACCACCCCCACAAATAAGATCGGAGCCACTTCTCCGGCCCCTCTTCCGATCGCAAGGATTGCTCCAGTCAATATCCCGGTCAAAGAATTTGGCAGAATCAATTTCCAGATCGTTTGCCATTTAGTTGCGCCTAACGCGAGGCTGGATTCTCTCATTTCTCTCGGAATACTCCTCATAGTTTCTTCCACGGAGATAATGACTACGGGTAGGGTAAGAATAGCGAGTGTTGCCGCAGCCCAGATCAGAGCAGGTTTTCCCCATACTGGAGTGGTGTTATTTGCAACATAGTCCATTCCTTTCCCGATGAATTGGATAAAGAATCCAACGCCGAATAGACCGAATACGATGGAAGGAACTCCCGCTAAAGTATTGATCGCAAATCTTACGGTCATCGCAAACTTAGAATCTCTTGCAGTGTATTCGGAAAGAAAGATCCCAGTGGCTGTCCCGATCGGGATGCTGCATAATACCATTATAAAAACTAGATATACGGTTCCATAGATTGCCGGGAAAATCCCGCCTTCTAAGTTATTATTCCTGGGTGCTTCGCTTAGAAATTCCCAGTTAACTCCGGAAATTCCTTTGTAGAATATATTCCCTAACATAAGAAGGACCGCGGATAAAATAAGCCCAGTAGCAAGCATGGGAGCGCCTAAAGCTAATATGGAATAAATTTTATCTTTAAAAACTCTTCTTCTTTTAAGTCTGACTTTTTTCCATTTCAAAGAGGTTTACCAAATATAGTTCGTCAGGAGCCTTGGAACTTTTTCATAAGCCGTTTTTTAACGTACAGCTCGGTGATTGCGTTCAAGGAAAAAGTGAATAGGAACAGAAGAACTCCCAGGAAGAACAGAATATTATAATGTTCTGATCCCCAGATAACTTCTCCCATTTCTGCACCGATCGTAGCGGCGAATGTCCTACTCGGATCAAAAATACCGAAGCTCATCATAGGGGCATTACCCGTGGCCATAAGAGCGATCATCGTCTCTCCAAAGGCCCTTCCGATTCCTAAAAGGACGGCGGCAAATACACCAGGAAGTGCGGCAGGAAGCATAACTCTATAAGCGGTTTGCCATTCGGTAGCACCTAATGCCAAGGATGCCTGTCTATAAGATTGAGGCACAGTGCTTAACGCGTCTTCTGCCACAGTAAATATGATAGGCGTGACTGCGATTGCAAGGCCGATCCCTCCTGTGAGTGCGTTTAATCTGAAGTCTATATCGAAGGTTGCCTTTACTAAGGTTGCGACATCCATCAAACAGAAAAATCCGATTACTACGGAAGGGAAGTTTGCAAGCATTTCGATGGCCGGTTTTACGATCTCTCGCACTTTCGCGGGTACAAAAAACGTAATATTCAAAGCCGCTAATATAGCCAAAGGCGCTCCGAGTAGAATTGCTATGATCGTAGTCTTTGCAGTTCCTACGATTAAAGGTAGAATACCGAACTTAGGAACAGAAGATACCGGTTGCCAAACCTTACTGAAAAGATTTTCAAAAAGGGAAAGTTTTTCTGGTTCGGGAGTAGCTACGTTCAGAGTCTTATTCAATTCTAAAGTATCTCCGTCAGGATTATATTCCGTAGGAGCATCCGAACCGGAATCAGGATTGTATTCGGTTGGGGCTCCGGAGCTTTGAACAGTCGAAGTGGCTTGCGGAGAATCCGAGAAGAATAAGGAAGAAGCTTCTCTAAAGACAAAGAAAAAAATAAGAAGAATGATAAGGATGGAAGTAGCGGCAGTTCCCTTAACCAGGGTTTCCGCGAAAACGTCTATTTTTCTTCTGCTCGGATGTAAAAGATATCTCAGCAGAGGATCGAGTTTGCTCATTGAATGTTCCGAATTCTGGATTTAAGAAAGGCCCCCGTCACCGGGAGCCGATCTCACAATATTACTTTTTTTTAAGAGGGAAGTAACCTACGTCCTTCACTACTTTTTGTCCGTCTTTTCCGATCACCCAATCGATAAACTTTTTAGTTTGGTCTTTAGGCGCTTCTCTCAGATAAAAATACAGATATCTGGAAATCGGATACTTATTAGTCAAAATATTCGCTTCAGTTGGAAGTTCCGCCTTGGAGTTTGCATCAGCGGAAACCGCCAAATCTTTTACTCCGGAAGCGTAAGCTGCTCCACCGTAACCGATTCCCCATTTATCTTTGGAGATTGCGTTTACTAGGGCTGCAGTTCCTACCATATGTTGTGCAGAAGGATCAAAGTCTTGTTTTTCTAAAGCGTGCTCTTTGAAATACTCGTACGTTCCGGAGTTATTTTCACGGCTATAAAGTACGATTTTATGATCTTCTCCGCCAACTTCTTTCCAATTGGTGATCTTTCCGGTAAAAATTTTGCGGATTTCTTCCAGAGAAAGTTTTGCGACTGGATTCTTTTTGTTCACATAAAGAGAAATACCATCGATTGCAACCTTGATTTCCACACCGTTGGAATTATATTTTTCCTTTAATTGTTGGATTTCTTGAGGCTTGAGAGGGCGAGAAGCGGAGCAAATATCCGTGGTTCCGTTGATTAGAGCAGCGATCCCAGTTCCGGATCCTCCTCCAGTAACTTGGAATTGAACGGATTTATCCGGGAAGGTTTCGGTCCATTTCTGAACCAGGATAACCATCGTATCGGATCCTTTAATGGTGATTGTCTTTTTCTCTTCCCCGGATACGGAAAATGAAGAAAGAGCGAATACTAATAAGACAATAAGTCTTAAACCTATCTTTTTCATCTGTTTGATATTTCTCCTGAAATATTTTTGAATCATAAACAAGAACCGTTACGAACGGATTTCTCAAATATTACAATCCTGATACACTCTGTTCTGTTGCATAGATTTGGCATTTTAACGCATTCTATGAAAATAAACCCCTGTTACAATAAAGAACAGGGGGCTTTTTATTGTTAGTCGGTAGGAAATCCTACTGCTGCCTTAATCTTATCTCCGCAATTTCCCCCGGCTTGTCCCAGGTTTGGATCACAGGTGTAATATTTGAAATTCACCGGACTTGCGTTTGTAGGAATTCCCGAACCTAAGAAACCCAAACTACTACAAGTAGAAGTAGATAGAGCCGATTTCCTAAGTGCGGTATCTAGAGAATGTCCGAACATTACATAAAGGTAATAGTTAGTCGGGGAGATCGTAGAATTGGAAACTCCTAAGACGGTGAAATGGTCGTAACATTCTCCGGTATAGTCGGTATAATTTCCTGCTACTTCAGCTACTACTATGGATTGGTTCCCATCGTCCGGAGTTCCTGCCAATGCGCTTAATAGAGCTGAGTCATCCTTTGTGTCGGAAGAGCAAGAAATTGCCAATAATCCCAAAAGTGGGAGTATGAATTTAAGTTTAGATTTCATAAAATTTTCCTTCTCCTCTTCTTAATCTAACCTGGTATTTAATTGGTCCGGTGTGACTGTTCCGGTCCAGAAAGTCGCTTGTAGCTGGAAATATAGGGTTTGGTTGTTAATCGTTTCAGGTTCTCGAGTCACAGGATCTATCCCTAATTTAAGAACAGGGATTTGATAGAACAATTGAGCCTTGAATAAGTGTTTATCTCCAAAAAGATTTAAGCCTACCCAATAGTATTTTTTAAGATCCGTATCTTCAATTTTACCGTCACGATTGAAATCTCCTTTCAGGAAATCATATCTGAAAACAGGCATAATATAATATTTATCGAATATTTGGATATTATATCCGACTGTAGCCTGCCAGCCTGAAAGACTGTTGGAAGCTGCTCCGGTATAAGTGGTATAAGCACCGCTCAGATAGATACCATTCCAAGTCATGGTTCCATCATAGGTATAACCTCTTAGGTCCAGATTTTTTTGGCAATAACTGGTTTGGTAGCTTGGAACAGTGCAATCAGCAGTACTGTTGTCCGCAGTGGTTTGAGTGGTAAGAAGATACTGAGTTGGAGCTCCTCTCGGGATCGCGCCATCCACAGCAAGGGTAGAAGCAGGACCGGAACTGAAGCTAACGTTCTTAGTTTGCATGGTCGCAGCACCTAATGAAATTTTCAGATCTTTCTGAAAAATCTCTTCTCCTTCTTGCCAGCCTACATTGCTACCGTTTTCTTTTACGATCCCACCTAGAACGTTCCATTGAACTCTCGCAAAATATAAAGGAGAATTTAGGATAGGCTGGTTAGGTCTACCTGCAACGGTAAGATCTTGACGTCTTCCTGTTCCGTAGTCACCACCCGCTCCATGTCCATTACCTGCCATTAAATCGATTGTCAGATATTTTTCGTATTTCCCTTCAAAAAAATCTTTCAAAGGAGAAAGTCTTAAGTTTACACCCATATCGAACTGAGGATAGGCGTTGGTCATATAAGAACGTTCTAATGCAATGAAGTTTGCGGAAGACATCAGATATTCTCTGTGGAATTGAGTAGGCAATTGGCCAAAACTCAATCTCGCACCCAAGATCGGAATATTCACAAAAAGGAATGCTTCTTGGATATAACCTCTGTTTTCTTTTAGGGAAACGCTGGTCACTTCTCCGGTAGCATTTTTGCTTTGGGTGAGATAAGGAGCGTTCAACATGTTCTCGCCCCTTAAGTTTAATGCCATCCCCCACCAGGAATTACCTTGGTATTGTAATCCTAAACGAAGACGTCTGAAGTTCCAATCTACAGAATTAAAATCTTCATTGCCGTTATTATAATTCGATCCGGTTTGAGCGGAAATTCCTCTGAATTGGATCCTACCGGTGATGGTAAGTCTTTCCTTTTGAGGTTCATCCGGTCTGCTACTGAAATGGTTCGGATAAGGATTGAATTTAGGATCGTTTTTGTTGATGGCCTTATCCATCTTACTTTTAAAACGGCCTGGACCAGGTTTGGTATATAATTGTCCGTCTTGATCCTCATAAATAGTGAATTCTTCCGATTTAGGTTTTTCTACTTTAGGAGGCTCATTTGCTTGCGCAAGTTCTGCTCCTGGTGAAGTTCCCTGGGAGAAAATTGCCTGAGAATAGATGACAAGTCCTAGAATAAGAAATTTAGATTTTATCCCTTCTAAGTTCTTTCTCTTTTTAGATTTCTGCTTCATTCAGAGTTACCTTTTCGATTCGCTTCCCGGGTTTCGGCTAGAGCGAATTCTGTTTTACGTTTAGGTAACAGAATGATCTTTTTACGTTACAAAATGATTACAGTATGGCGAGGATTTGGTTACAAGCCTCCTGTGGTTTAGTTTTATGCAGAATGGGTATCATTTAAGTTACAGAAATAAGACTAAATAACCTAATCATATGATTAGGTTTATGCCTTTCCTTCTAGGCTTCTCTTCATTTCGGATGCATCTTTTGCAAAACTTTTGGAAGCCAAGAATACAAATAGGGATGTCAGTAATACGGTTACTGGGATGAGAAAAAGAGAATCATGAAGACCTATTGCTTTAAATTGTTCCGTCATCTCTGAAGCTCCTGAACGGATCATTGCAGAACGGGTCAAATAATCAGAGAACCAACCGACGACGGCAGGACCGGCTGCTCCACCTAACAAATACATCGCCGCAAAATAGATTGCCATGGCAGTAGCTCTAAGTCTTGGTTCTATCACATCCTGGATGGCAGGATAAACGCAGGTATAATAATTATAAGAGAGTAACCATCCTAAGCCAAGCAGAAGAGAGAAAAATAAAACCAATTCTTCAGACTGTAATAATGCGAAAAAGATCAGGATTCCTGATATAAGTAAATTGAATGCCCCGAAAAGAAGCCGGCCTCTTTCCGATCTTTGGTGTATCTTATCCGCGATCCAACCTCCTAGAGTTAAACCAACCAAGCCTGTGATCCCTACGATAAATCCAGTAGTGATTGCTGCCTTTACCAAAGTGAAATGATAATATCTTTGTAATAAAGAAACTAGGAAACTATTCACCGCATAAGCCGCAAAGTTGAATGTAAGACCTGATAGAATGATCCACCACATCGTGCGGATCCTTAATACTTTTTTAATGGGTTCTGTCGGTGGGACTTTAGATACTTGGATGGATTCCGCAGCTCCTCTTTCCGGTTCCCTGATAAAAAAGAAGAATATGGAAAGAAGAATGCCAGGCAATGCCGCAATAAAGAACGGAGCCCTCCAAGAACCGAAAGATTTTACCATAGCACCTACGGTAAAAAATGCTAGTACAAGTCCTAAAGGAAGGCCCAACATAAAAATACCAACTGCTCTTGCCCTTTTATGAGAAGGAAAAAGATCTCCTATAAGAGAGTTGGCTGCGGGAGCGTAACTTGCTTCTCCAATTCCCACACCCATGCGAACGGAAACGAAAGATAAATAATTCCAAGCATAACCATTAAGAGCCGTGAACGCGCTCCAAATGGCAAGTCCCCAACCTATGATCTTTTTGCGGCTCCAAGAATCTGCGAGTCTTCCCAAAGGTAAACCTGCGATGGCATAGATGACAGTGAATGCGGAACCAACTATACCTAATTGCAGATCACTCAGGTCCCATTCATGTCGTATAGGTTCAATGATGATTGCGGGAATGGTTCTATCGAAGAAGTTTAGAAGGTTTGCCAAGAATAGAAGGATCAGAATTCTCCAGGCATGTTTGGCTTGATTCGAGTTCGATTCCATTACTTTGTATCTCCCAAGGCCCGTAATTACCTTAGGCCGGGAATAAAAAGCAAATCATAAAATTATAATTCGAACGATCGTTCTGGGATAAATATATAAAAGATAACTAATAGGCAGTTGTTAGGCGAGAGTAGAACATCTTCTTCTTCCGAGAGGAAGAAGAAGATTAAATCAATATAGAGAGAAACGAACTGGAACGTAAACCTTCACAGTGATTGCTTTTCCTTCCAGCACGGAAGGAGAGTAACGTTTTTTGTAGAATGCTTGGATTGCAGATTCTTCTAATCCGTATCCTAAGGTTTTACCAATATTACGTACTCTTAAAACTTCTCCAGAGTCGGCGATAATCACTTCTAAGGTAAGAGTTCCGCCCACACCTGCAGATTGAGCATCCTTGGTATATTCAGGTTGAACGTTAGGAGAAAGATCCACCGGTGCTGTTGCTCCGGAAACAATCGCATCTTGGGCACCTGCGATCCTGGAATCCTCTTTTTTCTTGAGAGTGTCCGTAACCTCGAATTCTCCGTCGTCAGGAGCTTCCCCTACGTTAGGATCCTGGATCACAAGATTCTCCACGAAAGCAACCTCATCGATCAGCTTATCCAGATGATCATAGGTATTCGGAGGAGTGTACCAGAAAAGAAGTGCTGCGATCTGAAGAACAGCCGAAGAACCTAAGAAGGTCTCCATTCTGTAACGATCAACAAACCTGCGAAGACCGGAACGTTTTTTGGAAGAAGGAGGAGGTGAAACAACTTGGTTCATTTTAATCCTCCTCCTTGCGTAGTCTTAGTGACCAAAGAAACTTTTAGGGCTCCGGCTTCTTTCAAAAGTTCGAACACATTGTCTAGGTTCGCATAATCCAATTCTTTGTCTGCATGGATCAGGACTTTTAAATCCGGAGTGGTAGCAAGTTTCGCTCTCACATTATTAATCGCTTCGTTCAAAGGCATCTTTACTTGGTTGAAGTAGATAGATTTGTCTTTGTCGGCGCTTAAGTATAAGTTTGCAATTTTCTTATTTAGTTGTTCTCCACCCGGGACATCGGGAAGAGCGATGGGAAGATCGGGATCCGTATCCAGGACCGAAGTCACCATAAAGAATACCAAAAGAAGAAAGGCGATATCCGCTATTGAGCTGACCGGAATAGAAGGTGGAGCTTTTTTCTTTTTAAGTGCCATATCTTATTTTAATCTTTTTACGGAGACTTGTTTAAAACCTCTTAACTGCACAGCAGAAAGAGCATCTAACATATTTCCGTACTTCGTTTCGCCGGTCGTTTTGATCAGAGCGACTTTTTCCTCGAGGTTCGGGATCTCCAGATCGTTCAGATCTTTTCTGAATTCTGCCAGATCCTTGTAATCACGAGTGCCGAGGACTTTATTCCTCATCTTGATCGTTTCGCCAGCCACCAATATCTCGTAGATATTCTCGCGTAAAACTAAGGTAGGATTGGAGTTTTTGCGGGGAAGTTGGATATTTAAACCTTCTTTCACGAAAAACACCGCGGTCACCATAAAGAATACGAGAAGAAGAAACGCTATATCGGACATGGAAGAGGCTGAAATTTCTTCCAAACCTCTTTTTTTCTTAAGCTGAATCATATTCTTATCCTAATAAATGGAAGAACTAAGCTTAAGCTCTTGCGTTACGTTTCAGGAATTCTTTATAAATTCTGTTTGCAGCTTCTTCCACTTCGGAAGTAAATCCGTCAATTCTGGAAGTCAGATATTGGTGGAAAGTCATTGCAGGAATTGCGATGATCAAGCCCGCCGCAGTTGTGATAAGTGCTTCCTTAATACCACCTGCTACCACTTTTGCGTTCACTTGATCCGCATTTGCGATCGCATCGAATGCATTAATCATACCGGAAACAGTTCCCAAGAACCCGATCAACGGAGCGATAGTCGAAACAGCCGCTAAGATTACGAGACCTCTTTCAAGAACCACGATCACTTCCGCAGCCTCTCTCTCGATTCCTTTCGCAAAAATTTCAGCGTTCCCAGCTGAAACATCGATTCCATTCTTCAAAATATCGGAAATTTTATAAGAAGGATTTGCTTCGATGAATTCTTTTGCTCCATCAAAACCTTTTTCATCTACCTTCTCCCCTAAATCGATATTAAATCCTTTAGGAAGAAGTTTGGAAGTAGTAAGGAAGTAGATCCTTTCGAAAATAATCGCAAGAGCGATTATAGAAGAAAGAGCCAATGGATACATGGTCCATCCACCCTTATTGAATAGGTCCACAAATCCCCAGGTTCCGCTTTTTTCAACCGGAGCTGGTTGTTCTGCAGGCGCAGTAGTTTGTTCGGTTTTATTTGCGTCGGTAGGCGCAGCATCTTGAGAAAAAGTAGGTAAAGTTGCAGTTAGAACAAATCCTCCTACAAGTGCAATGGCGATCCATTGGCGTAGAGAGAGATTAGTATATCGATTATGCATAGCTTTCGAAAGCTCCATAAGAAGTAATGAGACATTTTTACGTGATTTGAGTTACATATTTATTACGAAGTGGTTACGGGTTGGTTAGTTTGGGGAGGCGAAGTAGAGGAGTGGATGGTGTAAAGTGAAGGGTTGATGCGGGATTGTAATAGTGGGGAATAAAAAAGCTCCCCATAACTTTTATAGTTATAAGGAGCTTTCATTAAAGAAGCTTTATATTTACAGCTTATATGTAGCTTGGAAAGAGTAACTCACCCCGGTCCTATAAGAAAGGAATAGCTCCTTCTCTCCAGTCAGCTCGTTTTTCTGATACACTCTATAACGGGTATCGAAAATATTCTGAGCAGAAACTTTGAATTCGAGATGGTCTCCCCGTTTTGTTGTGAAAACTACGTCAGTTAAACCAACAGCTCTTTCGTAAGCATCCGGTAGCCCGTTTGCTCCTACTGAATAGAGTCTATCTCCAAAGTAGTTATAGTAAAAACCTAAGTTATGCCTCTTCTTTTCATCCAAATGGAAATCCAATTTGATGTTAAATACAAATGGGGATTGCCCTTGTAATGGACGAGATAGATTTGTAGGGTTATAGGCTGCCGCCTTTGATAATGGATCCAATACCCCCATTTTCGCAGCGATATATTGTTCCCAAGGAATCACGTCTACTCTTGATTGAATAAAGAACATATTCGTTTCAAAACGAATACGGTCGGTTATTTCTTTTCTAAAGTCGAGTTCTACACCTCGGATTGTTCCTTGTTCCGCGTTTACATAGGTAAATCGTTGACTGATACTTCCTGCAACAGGTTGTCCAATCATCTCGATCGGACTGGATATCTGTTTGAAGAAGGCCCCAATCCCTATATAATCAGATGAACTTAAATAATATTCATAACGAACATCATAATTGTGAATATAAGATCTTCTCAAATCTGAATTACCGAAAACACGGTTTGCTCCGAAGTACGGAGTGAATCCGAAAGGAGACAATTCACGCAAATCTGGACGTGTTAACGTCTGGGTTGCTGCAACTCTAAGTATTTGGTTATCTTTAAATTCCCAGTTTAGATTGAAGGAAGGTAAAGTATCTTTCGTTCTTAATTCACCTATACCGTTATTTGTCGGATCGCAGGCGTTGTTTTTTACTAAAGCTAAACGTACGTCTTCGCTTCGAACACCACATCCATAATCAAGTGTGAATAGCGGATTATTCACATCTCTTGTTACGAAAGTTCTTACCTTTTGATAACTATCTTCGTAACGAGCTCCGAATAGAACTTTCAATTTAGGAAGTATTGGTAGTTCAACTTGCGAATAGTAAGCTTGCAATCTTTGGAATGCGTCGTAAGCATTTGATTCTACCTGTCTTTCCGAGAAGGTATATGTGTTCTGTTGAAAGAGAAGTGGATTTGAATAAATTTCACCCGGAACCGGATAATATTCCAAAGCAGGAATCGGGAAATTGGTCTTTTGGCCATATTCATGAAACCTAAAGTTCTTTTCCCTATCTAGGGTGTAACTTCCGAGTTTGAAAGTAGATTTTAAACCACTCCATTGGTCGAAGGGAATTTCATAATTAAATTTAGCGGTGCGGCTATTATCAACAGAGTCGGAAAAGAACCTGGAAGCATCTGGGTTGTTTCCTAAACGAGTATAGTTCAGTGGATTCGGATCTGAAAAAGATTTTCGCCAAACCTGTTGTTGCAGGTCAGGTTGTTCTCTTACAGCTTGAGCAAAATTTATTCTCCAATCGAATTTGTGGGCTCTATCTCCGAACCAATTTAAAGCATGGTCTCCACCAAAGGTATTGTGAAAAACACGACTACTAGTGTATTGTGTGGTCAAAGATTTAAAATCAGCCGAGTTGATATTATCCTGACCGACAGAGTCCCTAACAACACTTTCTCCTTGTTGAGAGAATAGTGTTTTCATAAAAATCTGTTGGCCTTTGGTAATTTCATAAGCCAAGTTCAGGTTGTTTCCCCAGTTTCTTTCTTCGATATAAAGATCCGCGTCCTGCTTTTGTTGTTGGATCAACCTAGTCCCTGCAGGGGTAAGTTCGGAAATCTGGCTTGCTTGGTAGGTCCTTGAACTTTCTTCTCTGAATCTATAGTTTCTATTATAAGTAGTTCCTACTAAAATTCCTAGCCTTGAAGTGCTGCCAATTTTAAATGTATCTCCATAATTTAAGGAGAAATTCTTATCGAAAGGTGCAGGGCCTGAGTTAGGAGTCCATTTCTGATTGAATAAAACCGGACCAGTTTGAGTTACTTCTGGAGGAATTCCTCCGAATATACTTCCAGGCTCGAATACCAAACCTTTATTTCCTGAGTCTGCTAATGGATTAGTTTGGTTGGAATTGACCCCTCCTAACATATTTCCTTGATTCATGTTCAAGAATTTATGCCCGGTAGTATTATAGTTTCCACCTGCTCCGACAGAGACACTTAATTGTTTCTCCTCCGGATATTCCTGGGTTTCAATTTTTACTAATCCCCCCGAGAATTCCGCAGGAAGTTCTGGTATGAAGGTTTTGATAATTCTGACGTTCTTTAGAACTCCAGAAGGAAAGATATCCAGAGCAACAACCCTTTTGTCCGGTTCTGTAGAAGGCACTAAAGTATCATTCAATTCCGTATTAGAATAACGTTCTCCTAAACCTCTTACGAATACGAATTTACCGCCGACTAAAGTGATACCAGTAACTCTTCGAACTACTTCGCCTGCAGAAGAGTCGGGGCTCTTTTTAATGGCTTCTTTTGAAATTCCGTCCGAAACCGCCGAAGATTTTTTCTGCAAAGCGAGTAGGGCAGCTTCTGCATCGTTCAAAGCTCGTCCTTTAACATCAACAGTTTCTAATGTTTGTAGTCCGAAGGTGATATTTACGACTTGAGGCTTTCCTGCCGTAACATTGACCGATCTTTTTTGAGGAGAATATCCTAACATTTGGAATTCAACTTCGTGAGTTCCAATTGGAAGTTCTAAGTCATAAGCTCCGTCAAAATCCGTTTTAGCGAATTTTTTTATGGAACGAACCACAATGGTTGCACCGAATACGGCTTCTCCATTGTCTCCATCTACGATTTTACCCCGGATTTTTCCTACCCCTTGCCCCCAAGTTGGAACTGAAACAAGAGTGATCAGAAAAAGTGTTAGTATTTTTTTAAGTTTCATAAGCTGATTCTTTTCTTTTAATTAATTAAGCACCGATAACGCAGAGTTTGAATTTGCCTTTATGTTCGATCACAAGGCGAATCTGTTCCAATGAAATGGATTTTGTTCCTACTTTAATGATTAAAGTCCCAACTCGATGACCTTTCAGGGAATTGAGTATCCGGACATCATCTCTCCAAGTTAGAGTTTGAACTTGGATTTTACCTTTTGGAGCACCTTTCAATTCATTCTGCAACTTTTCCAAAGCTACAGTTCTGCGGAGATTGGTGATCTCCCAAGCTTGTTCCAAAGGCATATTTGTTGTAAGAGTTCCCTCTTCTAATGTATTGGGCAGGAAAACGTCTATGTATTCTTCTTTAGAGCATAAGAATTTATTTGGTTCTCCCTTGCTCACAGAATTCAGATAATTTAATATTGCTTGATCTCTCGTATCGCTTGTCTCGGAGATCTCATATCTATCTTTGATATGTGCTTTTAAATATTCACGAGCTTCTTCAATTTTTTTGTCATAGTTCGGATCTCCTCCTTGTTCCTGCTTTTTACAAGCAGAGGTCGAAGATATAAGTAGGACCGATATAAACAAAAACTTATATATATGATTCATGTAGGTCGTTTCCGGAAAAATTTTATCTATCTATATGTATCTATAAAAAGGACCTTCGATTTCTCGAAGGTCCTTTATCATTTTCAATTTTAAGAGTATCTTATCTAGATCTCCATACAGTCCAGCCATTCGGCCAGTTCACTGGAACGGATACAGAGTCAACTGTCTCACTTAAGTTCAATGGAACTCCGCCAGTGTTACCACTAGATACGGAACCCAATGTTCTTAGATCTGGTTTTGTTCCGAATCCGCAACTAACTGCGTCTTGAACGGAGCCAATATCAGTTACAGGGATTGCAGCAAGAGATGCAGTTCCATTGATCGTCATTTTACCGCCAGCAGCGCTTGCAGCTAATGAATCCGGAGCACTGTCAGAAATTACGGTAACAACACTAATAGTGTCTGAGAAACCAGAAGCTTCTCCTCCATTTATTCTAGTCGCAAATCCGTAGATTAAACCTTCGGTAAATGTTCCTAATAGGCCTTCTCTTGCTCTCATTCCTGCTCCACCGCTGATCCCTAAGCCTAAAGTAGTGAAGTTCGCTACTGTTGGGTTAGAACAATCTGTAGTTGCAGGGTTTTGAGAATTCGTACAAGTGCTTGAATGTCTTCCGTCCATTTCAAATCCGTGAGGATCTGTGGAAGCGGAACCACCGCAAGCCTTAGGATATTTTATAGAAACAAGATATTGTAAGTTTCCTGAGAAACCTTCATCCATATCGAAGTCATCATCCATAGAACCTGAACCGATAATGAATTTGATATCGCCAGTGCTTGGAGCTTTTCCACCACCCCACCATTCGAAGGAGTCATCCAATCCTCTATGAGCTTGAACGAATCTATAATCCATAGAATTTACCGCATATTGAGAGAGAGAGTTTAACTCGTCTCCAGGTGCCACCTCGTTCCCTGCAAATTCTACGATAGTATATCTAAGTTTTACAGTCATAGAGTTCGCGCCAGGGTAAACTTGAGGAGTGGTTCCTTCTGTGGTAGAAGTACGGGTTGCGTTACCGTTTCCGATGAATACGATTCCACCCCAGTCTCCAGGGAATCTGGATCCGTGTTTTTGAGCAGAAGTGAAACATACAGGCTCAGCAGCGGTTCCTTGTGTTTCTAGTTCCCCACCTTTGAAGAATAAGGAAGAACCTCTTTCTCCGTAGATTACTGAACCTTTTGGAACGGTGATCTTCTTGTTATTCACAAAAACCGTTCCTCTTAAGAGGGTGTACTTTCCGAGAGTGATATTGCTATTGATGTTTCCTTGCAGGATTGCAGGAGTTCCAATCGAATCACAAACGTTTTCACCAACAGTTGCGTTCGGGTTGGAATAAACACCAGTAACAGTTACAACCGAGAACGGAACAGCAGTTTGTCCGTTTGCAGCAACTAAATGTACTCCGGATTCATTCGCAATCGTAACCGTTCCCGCTGCACTTGGATTAGCAGGATCAATATTAAATACGAAATCAAAAGTTCCGAGTGGAACAGTGTAATTTGCAGGGTTATCTAAAATTGCATTATACTCAGCAATTCTGGTAGTAGAAGCCGCAACGCCGCTATCGAACAGACCACAACGACCGGAAGTTGGATCAGATGACCATGCACCTGCACCGGTTCCCGTTCTGGATTTATCCAATTCTTCACAAGTAAGTTCGCGTAAAGTATAAACAGTTGCAGATACTGTTGCAGTAGCAGATGGAACGTTTAAAACGAAACCAAAGTCTCCGTTATCCGCTGGAGCAGCAGCTCCTGCGCCAGACGCAGTAGTGGTAAAGTCTTTTGAGCTACTTGCTCTAACGAGAACAACTTCTCTACGAGTTTCTGGGGTCGTAGCAGTTGCAGCAGTTCCTGTAGAAAGTGCAACATCACTTCCTGAATTTCCTTTTCTAACTTTTACAGCGATAGAAGCTTTAGCGTAAACGGTCTCTCCCCCGCCTATGCCAGCTAAAGCAAGCGCTGCGTTACTGCCGCCCCCGCCGGAATCACAGCCTACAAGAGCAGCAGCAACTGCAAGAGTGCTTACCACTAACGAGACTTTTTTATTTAACGATTTCATGGATCGAATTTCTCCTATTCATTCTGAAAAGAGGCCGAAATCCGATCGACCTCGAGGATTATGTTAGATAAAATACTTTACGACTTGATTACGTACCTGTTAAGGTTTTGGTTCTTTAGGGTAAAAGTAGTATTACCAAAAAGATCCCGCCGAAAATTGCATAATCAGTGTATCTTTCTTTATCAGGATAACTTTCCTGTTCCTTTTGCTTCCACTCAACTGGTTTGGCTTCTACAGTAACGGACGTTCTGTCAAAACCTCTACGGGAGCCGTCTTCGAACTCAACAATCACACCTTGTTCTGTCTGAGTGGTTTTTACGTTCTCGATTACTTCTTTTGTTTTTGTGTTCGTGACTGTGTCTGCAGAAAGAGTTCCAAAACATATTAGAAAAATTGAAATTGTAATAATAGTTCTCGTAATCATAATGTAATACTTCCGATTCTCTGTATCCTCCTTATGGAAAGTATGGATACTCACGCAATTCGATTAAGCGAAGAACTGTTACAAACAGATTAAATGTAATAAAAGAAAAGGTTGGAGAGAGGGAAGACTAATCGATTCGGACTAGTCGAGAGATTGTATTAAAGAAAATAGGTTTAGGTCTGGACGAACTTCTCTAATTCATCTAAAAGAATAGGTTTACTAAGGAAATATCCTTGTGCTTCGTCGCAACCTAGGTCCTTGATCTTTCTCATTTGGATTTCGGTTTCTACACCTTCTGCGGTTATCCTTAAGCCTAAACTTTTTCCTAACGCAACAATCGTTTTGGAAATTGCTAAGGAATTCGGATCCGTTAGAATTTTACGGACAAAGGATTGGTCCACTTTTAAGGTTTTGAGCGGGATTTTACTCAAATAGGAAAGACTGGAATATCCGGTTCCGAAATCGTCCAAAGCAAGGGAAATTCCCCAAGAATGCAGTTCTCCCAGTATTTCCAGTGCAGAATGAGTATTGGTAATCAGACTGGATTCGGTGATTTCAAGCTCCAAATCTTCCACATTCAGAGAATTCCTTTCTAATATATCTAGGACTTTTTTCGTGATATTCTTATCTTCCAATTGTTTTACGGATAAATTCACCGAGATACGAATTGGAGGAAGTCCTCTTTTTTTCCAATTTCCTAAATCCTCCATGGATTTAGCAAGGACCCATTCTCCCATTTCGCCGATGATTCCACTTTCTTCTGCGATCGGTATAAAGATAGTAGGGGAGATGATACCATATTCAGGATGATTCCATCTAAGTAAGGCTTCTGCAGAGATCTTTTTGCCGGTTTGCACTTCAATTCTCGGTTGGTATTGGAGAAAAAGTTGGTTTTTAGAAATTGCAAGTTTTAGATCTTTTTCGAGAAGATACTTCTCCTTCATTCTTTCTTTCCATTCGGAAGAATAGGTTTGTATCTTAGAAGTCCCGGAAAGTTTTGCCTGACTTAATGCGGTTTCCGATTTCCATAAAAGTTGATCGGACGATTTCCCATCATAAGGAAAAACTGAAATTCCAATTTGTATTTCCGAAGAGATCTGTTGGTCCACTACGCTTAAAGGAGATGATATACTATTCTGGATCTTTCCCGCCCAGATCTCCGAATCAGTTTCTAAAATTTGAGAAGAAGATGGCAAAGGAAAGAAGGAAAATTCTCCATCTCCTGTCCTCGCAAGAACAGTTTCAGGTCCGAGTATGGTCTCCAATTTTTGTACCAATGCTCTCAAATAAAGATCTCCCATATGGACGCCAAAATTGGATCGGATCTGTTTTAAGTGAGTCGCCTCTAGAGAAAGAATAGGAAAACTTAATATTTCTTCTCTCATGGAAAGTTCATGTAGAGAACTCGTTAATCTTTCTAGGAATAGATCCCGATTCGGCAATCCGGAAAGCCCATCATAGTTTGCCATATAATGGATGAGCTCATCCAACTTACGCACGGTGGTGACGGTATCCGCCATTAAAGAACCGGCTTCGTCCTGGAATATAGTGGGCAGATTTGGGATCTCTCTTTCACTGAGGTATCTATTCAGAGATTTAGAAGTGAGCATCACCGGAGCTAAAAGTCTATGTAAGGCAAGAAGAGTTGCTGCAGTTCCGGCAAGAGTTGCCACAAGAGCGATTCCCAAAATTCTAAGGGCAGTTGGGACATCTTGGACCGTGGATAATACGAAAAATAATAAAAGTGTGATCAGTGGAACATGAGTTCCGAGAAATGCCACCAGCATAATTTTACTGGAATAAGTTCTAAGAATTCGGATACGACTGAGATAGGAATAAAAATTTAATCCGTTAAGACTCATTAAAGTTTTCCTTGGGATAGGAACGTTATACGTTTTCGCGTGGTTGGGTTTTTCGTCTTAAGGAAGGGAAAATATTTCTTCTTATAACCATGCTTTTGAAGAGGGCTTCCTAAACAAGGACAAAAATCAGAGGCCATAGTCCGAAGTATTTAGTTGATAATTTATTTTCTAAATATAGGGCCTCCAACATTCATTTACATGCGATACGTTCTCCGTTGTAACTCCTACAAATTTTATAAAAATACACGGCAGAACCTCAGTGAACTCTGCATTCTCCATACGAGTCGAAAACCTCGCCTCTGGTTTTTTTTGCGGCAGGGATACGAAGGGGAAGTCCGACCGCAGCGTCTTAATAACGGCCTTTGGTCGCCGGCGATACGGTTCGCTGCGGACGGACCGAAGCGATAGCGAAGCCCGTAGTAGCCCGGTCCGAGCGTTAGCAAGGAGCCGCCCGGATCTTTCTCAATTTGTCAATCTTAGCCATTTTAAAACAATTGTTAGAAAAAATGTCCGTTTGGAGATTTTTTTCTTGCCCAAGATTCGGTTTGTGTTACAATACCAAACGTTCGAAATAAATTAATTCGATTGATTTTCCCGGGAAATCCGGGATAGGAGAGAGAGAGATGAGTGTTGGGAAAAGATTATCCTTCTTGATCGCATACCTAATCCCGGGTTTGGCCGTGGCTGGTTACTATTTGGGAGGAAGTTTTAATTTTTTAACTTTGGCGGTGGTTTTCGGAATTCTTCCGATTATGGATCTTTGGATCGGTCCGGATGCAAGTAATCCTAAGGAAGAAGAAGTCCCTGAACTACAGAAGGAATTCTATTTTAGATTCCTGACCTATGGTTGGGCCTGGATCCAATTTGTATTAGTGATTTGGGCTCTGTGGGAGGTCCAAACTCAGTCTCTTTCCACATTGGAATGGGGTGCTTTTGTTTTAGCGATCGGTGTGAATACCGGCGGGATAGGGATCACAGTTGCACATGAACTAGGGCATAAAAATACAAAGATAGAACAATGGTATTCTAAGTTTATTCTTATGACCGTATGTTATATGCATTTTTTCATAGAACATAACCGAGGCCATCATGTGAATGTTTCCACTCATGAAGATCCTGCTTCCAGTAGAAAGGGTGAGTCCTTCTTCTCTTTTTACCCGAGAACCGTTTTTGGAAGTTTGACAAGCGCTTGGAATTTAGAGAAAAAAAGATTAGGTAAACTTGGTAAGACGGCTTGGACTTTGGACAATGAGATGATTACTTCCATGATTATTCCGATTTTGTTTATCTCTACCGTGACTGGAATTTTTTGCACGATTACAGGAAATTTAAATTGGCAGGTGCCTGTATTCTTCTTTGTCCAAAGTTGGATCGCATTTTCTTTATTAGAGTTGGTAAATTATATCGAACATTATGGTTTGGCTCGTAAGGAATTATCTCCGGGAAAATTCGAGAAGGTTCAACCGATCCATTCTTGGAATCAAAACTTCAGCCTGTCTAACGCGTTCTTGTTCCAATTGCAAAGACATTCAGATCATCATGCGAACGCTGGTAGAAGATACCAATCTTTAAGACATTTCGAAGAAAGTCCTCAACTTCCTTATGGATATGAATTGATGATCCTTCTGGCTTTATTTCCACCTCTTTGGTTTAAGGTAATGGATAAAAAATTAGATGATTGGAAGAAACAACATGGAGAAACTCCTCAAAGTCCTTCCGGAAAAAGGGAACCTGCTACTGCATAATCCTGTCTAAAATATAGATCTTTTTGGTAAAGAGTTAGAGGCTGCCCTCTAACTCTTCTTTTTTTTAGGTGAACTGAATGGGTGACTTTTTAGTTTTTATAGTCCGTTCCAAAAATTAGGTTACCTGTAAGTGTTTAGTCCCGGGCTTCAAGAGCCGGATAGGTTCTTATATTTCTCCAAAACCTTGAGAGTTCTCTGCATATCGTCTCTTTGCTGTTGGAGGTCCTTCTTCAATAATTCCGGAAGTTTTTTATTTTGGTCCAAAAACTCTTGGGTCCTTTTCAAAAGATTTGGATCCGGTTCGAAAGAAGGAAACATCAGATGTCCGAACGCAGAAGCGAAATGAGGATCTCTTGTTTCATACACTGAAATTACTGAGTTAAAATAAGAATCCGTATAAGAAATTAATAAATCCTTTTGGTGATTCCATTGGAATCCCCTCATTCCGTATCTTAAGAAGTCCGTAGAATCTCCTTCTTTTGGTTTCAAAAATCTTTCCCAAGATTCTTTTTTAGTTTTAGGATCCGGGAAGGAGACTCTGGCTAAGAACGCCTTCTTTGCCCCCAGGTCCGTATTATCTTTAGTGACTTCTTCTTCAATTCGTTTAGAAGATTCCGTATCTCCGTGAGCACTGAGTCTGGATAAAATGACCCAACGTCTTTCTTGGTCCATTGCGATGCCTGGAATACTTTTTTTCTGGTCCAATAATTCTTTCAGATAAGAAAGTTGCTCGGGCGATTTAGAAGTATTTTCTAATATTCTAAACCATAGGATTTGTTCTTGTTCCGGGTTTTGTGCTAAGAGAGATTTTTCCTTAGCGATATTGTTCAGTTTGTCTGACCAGTTTCTCTTCTCTGCTTCCGGAATATAATTATCAATTACTGTCAGAGCTTTGGTGAGTATATGGCTGTTTCGAACGGAAAGATCAGGTTCTTTTAAGCCTTGGTCCAAAGCTAACTCCAGGAACTCCTTAGGTGCAAGTTCAGCATCTCTTACCATTTGCCATAAACTTCCCCATACAACTCTTCTGGAAAAACGATCCTTTAAAGTATGTAGGCTTCTTTTTAAGATGGGAAGTGATTCTTTGCTTAGGTAAGTTTTGGCATACGCAAAGTCTTCTGTGTTTAAAAGTAGAAGGTCCGCTTCACCGGAATAATTTTCTTCTAATAAGGTTTCTTTTCCTTTTACGAGTACTCTTTTTTTCCAGACTTCTTCTAATATTCCGTTTTTCTCTCTGAATAATGAGGCTTGGAGTGCATGCGTGCGTAGAAGCCCATTGGTCGCAGAAGGTCCTTGGTGTAAAAATAATCTACCGTTTTGGTGGACTGGACTGAGAGTGTTAACTCCGGTTGTTTCGAGCCATTCTTTGCTCCAGCCTCTGATATCGATTCCGCTTGTTTCCGACATGCAGGAAAGAAAATCGTTTAGTACTGTGTTTTTCTCCGCGTGTCTTTTGAAATAAAGCCTCATCGCGTCTCTGAATTTTTCTTCTCCCACATAATACATCAATTGGCGAAGAACGGATGCACCCTTAGAATAGGATATTCCGTCAAAATTGCTGATGGCTTCTAACGTATTCTCCGCTTTTCCTGCAATCGGGTGAGTAGTGGAAAGTTGGTCTTCTCTATAGGCCCATTCTTCTCTTACATAAAAATGTTCTAATGCATCTGGGAAAATTTTTCCCTTGGACATGGAATAATAGGAAAGGTAATCTGCAAAACTTTCGTTCAACCAGAGATCGTTCCACCATTTCATTGTGACCAGGTTTCCAAACCACATATGTACCATTTCATGATACACTGTGTTTGCCCTGTTTAAGTATTCCGAATAGATTCTAGGTCCACGGAAAATATAACTTTCTGAGAATGTTACGGCCCCCACATTCTCCATGGCTCCCATATTGAATTCTGGAACGAATATCTGGTCGTATTTTCCGTAAGGATAGGGAACTCCAAAATATTCCTGGAGGAAACCGAATGCTTCCTTGGTGATCGCAAATAAATTCTCCACGTCCATATATTTGGAAAGAGACTTTCTGCAGAATATTCTCAGAGGGATTTCTCCCGCCTTATCTTCCCATACGGCGTAAGGTCCGACGATCAGAGAGAATAGATAAGTGGAGAATTTTTTGGTCTTATTGAATTTTATGTTTTTATAATTTTCTTTGGTTTCTTCGAATTTCGGAACCGTGTTATGGATATAAGTCCACTCGGAAGGTCCCGTGATTTCCAGCTCGTAAGTTGCTTTCAAATCCGGCTGGTCGAAAGAAGGAAATAGTCTATGTGCTTCGAACGGCTCGAAGTCTGTATGCATATATTCCGCTTTGTCCGAAGGGTCCGTAAATTTGTGAAAACCCGAACCACTATGATCGAATGCATTTTTGTATTTGATTTTAAGTTCGTTTTTTCCTTCTGCTAATATTTCTCCGGGTAGAAACAGTGCGGATTCTTTCTTTTCGTAATTTGTTTCTTCTTTGCCGTTTAGCCAAAGGATCTCAATCTTCTTGGATATAAAATCCACTTTGAGTTTTCCTTTTTTGCCTCCCGTATAAACGAATCGGACTGTGGTTTCTCCCTCGTATTCTTGGGATCCTTTTTCCAGTTTTAATTTTAATGTATAATCCACTTCGGAGATCTGTCCGGAGCGGAGCATCGCTTCTTGTTGGGTAAGAATATTATCCATATTTAAACCGTTATATCTTTTAGATCCATTTTACGAAGACGAGGTGCGATCGCGGTAACGATCCCTACGGTTAGAAGAGTAAGCGTTCCTCCTAAAACAACGGAAGGAACCAGTCCGAAAGCTCTCGCAGCTGCTCCGGACTCAAAGGCGCCTAATTCGTTGGAAGAACCTATAAAAATATTATTCACAGCCGAGACTCTTCCTCTCATGTGTTCCGGGGTATACATCTGAACGATTGTGTGACGGATCACAACGCTTACCATATCAAAGGAACCGCTTACGATTAAAGCTGCGCAAGATAAGTAGAAGTTTTTGGAAAGAGCGAATACGATCATACAAATCCCGAAGCCGAATACACTACTGAGTAATATGATCCCTGAATTTGTTTTAGGAGGCCTTACTGCAATAAATAACGCGCAAAGCACCGCACCAATTGCAGGAGCAGATCTTAAGATTCCATAATATTCCGGACCCATTCCTAAAACTTCCCTGGAGAATGTAGGAACTAAAGCCACTGCTCCGCCGAATAGTACCGCAAATAGGTCCAAACTGATCGCTCCTAGGATCAATTGGTGGCCGAATACGAACTTCCAACCGGTTCCTAAACTTTTCCAGATGGATTCCTTCTCTCCTTGTTTTTCAGGGACGGGTTTAGAAGGGACTAATAATAAAAGAAATAAGGAGAATACCATAATGCAGAAGTCCGCAAGAAAAGCGGTTTGGACTCCGTTAAATCCTGTAAGAAGTCCACCGAGCATAGGGCCTAAAACCGCGGAGCCCTGCCAAGCAACACCGCTCCAAGTAGCTGCATTCGGAAAAATTTCCTTAGAGACGAGCTGAGTTTGAAAGGCTGCGATGCTTGGAGATAAAAACCCTCTACAAATCCCTGAGAAAAAAATCACGGAATAGATTGGATAAACCCAATAATTTTCGATGATCCATTCGAAACCCGGGAGAGTGAATAATAAAAGTAAGAAGGAGCTAAAAGTCAGACCGGTCAAAGAAAGATAGATGATCTTCTTTCTAGGAATACTGTCTACGACCAGACCGGAAAAAAGTGAAACTGCTACGTTAGGCACGAGCTCTGCAAATCCGATCAAGCCCACAAAAAATGCGTCATGAGTGATATGATCTATCTGCCAGAATACCACAGTGGATTGCATAACGAAAGAAAGTGTGACCAAAAATTTTCCGGCCAAAAAATTCCTGAATTCAGGAACCTGTAAAGAGATGAATGGGCTCGCGGTTGCGGATTTTGTCATGAGATAGTTCTACTTCTTCTTTTCTCCGTATTTTAAAAAGAATAATCCGAATGCAGCCACGACCATCGCGTGATGCAGGATATTTTTCTCTAAAATTTCGGGGATTTTGTTTAGAGGATATTGATACACTTCTATTTGTTCGCTTTCGTCCAGATCCTGTCCTCCCGGATGGGGATAGACATTTCTGGCGATATAGGTATGACACCAATTATTCATAAAGGCAGGATTTGCGGAAACTTTTCCTAAATATTCCCAATCGTCCGAGACAAAACCAGTCTCTTCCCTCAGTTCCGCCTGAGCGGATTCGAGGATGGAATTTTTTTCGGCGATCCCTCCCGGGATTTCGAGGCAATAAGAATGCATTCCATGTCTATATTGATCGATCAAGATCACATTTTCGTCTTGAGTGAGTGCGATCACATTTACCCAATCCTTAGATTCTACTTTGAAAAAATTGCCAGAGATTGTTTTGTCGGGAGAAACTTTCGGAACGGAGACTAACTCAAAAATTGGAGTTTTGAATGCTGATTTTTTTTCTCCTTCTTCCCAGAGATCAGAATCAGGATGGTAATTTTCTGGGCGGAATTCTTGCATATCTGCCGTTTCTTCCAGTTTTTTGAAATCCTTTCAGATTCGCAAACCTTTGCCTGTACTCGGTTGACAAGAAGAGAAAAATCAGGATTATGTCGCTTACGACTAGGGCCGAAAAATCCAGATTTTTCGGATCCCGGTCCGTTTATTGTCCTCATAGAAATCGGATGAAAGAAGAAACAAATCAAAGTCTGGACCTGTTTTCGCATCTGGAAATTCCGGAACAAAAGTCACCGGAACCCGCACAAGATCTGCCATTACTCAGCTTTTCAGAAAGTATTTCGGCGCAAGAAGAAGGTCCACAGGTGGAAGGAACTCCCGCTCCTTCTCCGCAAGAAGAGAACCAAGAGGAATCCTATGGCTCTTCTTTTTACGAAGAAGACGATTTCTTGGAACAAGAACCTCTAGAATTCGTTTCTACTCCAGTCAACGTATCCGAAAGATCGGAAGAACTTGAACCAGAGTCAATGGAAGGAACTCCAGACCATATTGAAGTCGCTGTTTCTACCGAAGCCCAATCCGAAGACACAGAAGTTACCACAACTTCTGAAACTTCATCGTCCGAAGAAAAACCTTCTGCTCCCAAAAGAAAAAGAGAAGAAAGGCCGAAAGAGCCTCGGGACTCTGCTGCTATTTTTCTAAGTTTGTCCCCGGAACAGGCTCGCGCTGTTCAAACTATCCATGGTCCTCTATTGATTTTCGCAGGTGCCGGTTCCGGAAAAACTAGAGTGATCTCAAATCGGATCGCTCATATGATCCAGGACCATCATATTCCTGCCGGAAAGATCGTTGCATTGTCCTTCACCAACAAGAGTGCAAAGGAAATGGGAGAAAGAGTTCGCAAACTGATCCCTCGGAATTTATTAAAAGGGATCACACTTTCTACATTCCATTCTCTTGGACTTGGAATATTAAAAAAACATATTGAGAAGTTGGGATATAAACATCCTTTTCTTCTTCTGAACCAAGCGGACCAAGAGGGTTTAGTCACCGGAATGCTTGTGGCTCAAAAGTTGGAACCTAAACGTCCTCAAATCATGGAAGTTCTTTCTAAAATATCCAGGATCAAAAACTCAGGAGAAGATTATTTAGCTGATATGAGAACCTCTATGAATGAAGGGGATCTTCTGGCTGCTTCTCTTTTCCATCAATACCAAGATACTTTAAAAGAACAAAATTCGATCGATTTTGACGATCTTATCCTTCTGCCATCTAAACTTTTAAGGCAATTTGAAGAAGTAAGAGATGAATACCATAAAAAGTTCCAATACTTCATGGTGGATGAGTTCCAAGATACAAACCCGATCCAATATGAATTTTTAAGAGCTCTCATGGGAGAATCAGACAATTTATGCGTGGTAGGTGATGACGATCAGTCCATCTACGCATTCAGGGGTTCGGATGTGAGTTTGATCCTTGGATTCGAAAATGATTTTAAGGGTGCGAGCGTTATCCGCCTTTTGGAAAATTATAGATCCACTGATATAATTGTCTCCGCTGCGAACTCTCTTATCCGTCACAATCTTTCCAGAAGATCCAAGGAACTTTTCTCTAAAGTGCCTGGTGCACTCAAAGTGAAGTATGTAGAAAGAGGGGACGAAAAAGATGAAGCGGAATGGGTAGCCGAAAAGATCAGAGAAGAAATCATCAAAGAGGCGAGAAAGGGAAGCCAGATCGCAATCTTATTCCGCACCAATTTTCAATCCAGACCTTTTGAAGAAGCATTCAGGGCCAGGGAAATGCCTTACAAGGTTGTGGGAGGTTATAATTTTTTCGATCGTAAAGAAGTTCGAGATCTGATCTCTTATATTCGTCTGATTGCAAACCAGAAAGACGACGCATCTTTATTAAGGATTATTAATTATCCAAAAAGAGGAATTGGTTCCGGATCCATTTCTCTTGTGCATGAAAAAGCAGCTCAGAATAAGGAATCTCTTTATGAGACATTATTCAGAGTATGCGAATCTCCCGATTTTATCCCGGACTTAAACCGTAAAATTTCTTCTGAGATCTATAATTTTGTAAATCTGATCGAAAAGGCTAAAAAGAAGTTCTCTTCATCGCCTAGGCTCTTCTTCGCCTTACGTGAGTTAATTGCAGATTTAGGTCTGGAAAAAGAGATCGTTCTGGAAGAAAAAGAGGAGAAGGTAGCAAAGGCCCGTATTTACAATATGTCAGAGCTTGTGAATATGTTGGCATTCTTCGAAGAGAATAATGATTCGGGAGAGAAACCCACTCTATTCGACTTTATCAACCGTTTGGCGATGCTTATGGAAGATGAGCCGAATGACGAAAAAGAAGATAACCGAGTACAGTTACTCACCATTCACCAATCCAAAGGTTTGGAATTCGAGTCTGTTTATGTCGTAGGACTTGAAGAGGGGATCCTGCCTTCCGGAAGGGCCACAGTAGAAGATCAGTCTGTGGATGAAGAACGTCGTTTGATGTATGTAGCGATGACTCGAGCGAAGAGGCATTTATGCTTGACAGGGGCCGCTAATCGCCGCAAATTTGGGGAGCAATTGGCCTCCGAGCCTTCTCGCTTCCTTAAGGAGATAGATCCGGAGACCTTAGACTGGCTTTCTAACGAGGAAACCAGGCAGCAGGAGACTAGTGATTTCCTGCAAGAACTCGAAAAATTGAAAATCGGATGAGAAAATGAGTAAATATCTGACAATATTGTTTATCGGAGCTCAATTCCTCCTCTACTGTGCAAGTACACAAAAAGAAGGGGCGGTTTCCGCCAATTTAGAGACTCAGGTCCGAGCGGAAATCAAGGGAATAGACCAGCAATTAAGCGATCTGCACCCTGAAGACAAAAGACGTTCCGAGCTACTCCTCCAAAAATCCAAACTTTATCTAAAAATCGAATCTTTCAAAGAAGCTTCTCTCGTTTTGAGAGAATTGCAAAACTCCAAAGAAGGTCGCAATCTTCAACATTTGGACCATTATTTAGGTTCTGCTTACCTTGGGATCAATGACTATGATAATGCTATCGTTCATTTCCGTAAGTCGGACAATGTGGATCGCGATTTTGAGTCTGTTACCCGCAAAAAAATGTGGGCAAAAGCGTATTTCGAAGATGAGAAATATGGCCAGGCTCTTGGGATCTTAGGTAGAGCTTCTAGAGAGAAAAACTTTGAAAAAGATCTATTCTACTATGAAACCGTAGTAGTCAGCTTCTACAGAATTAAGGAATACAAAAGATGTCAGTTGGTTCTGGAAGAGGGATTACAGAAATTTCCGGAAAGCCTAGTACTGAAGGAAACCTCGGAGAAAATCAACCAGGTTCTCCAACGGTAATTCACTTCTCTTTTTCTCTCCCTAAAAATCCATTTTTTAAAAAGGACAGCGTGACATTTCAGATCGCTGTCCCACCTAAACTGTATCGATTTGTATCTTCTTCCTTTCTAAAGATACAATCCATCACTGAAAAACCTTCTTTTCGAAAAATTTCCGTCGCTCTAATTGTAGTCTTCCTTCTTTTAGCAGCTGCAAAAGAAACTGCAGAATGGTACTTCGTTCGAAGAGTTTTAGATTTAAGAGGGGTGAAGGAACTCACACGCGGATTCATCAACGAAGAATTAGACAGGGCAGTCACCCTGGGAGTCGTTGAATACGAATTTCCGAACCATGTATTCATAGAAGATCTAAAAATTTCCAGCGATGAGGACTTCGCTTCTCAGAGGATGATCTTCAAAGCAAACAAAATTGAATTATTATTAAGAGGTCTTTGGAAGGGACAACCTTCTGTAAAAGCGATCCGAGTGCGTAATGCGCAACTTAGTATCGATCTGGAAGATCGGATCTCAGGAGAAATTCTATCTTACATACATAAGATTAATATTCCCGAAATTAGACTAGAAGATACCACGGTTACAGTTTATAAGGGCGGCAAGGTTCTTTTGGAGAATGTGAAGGGGATCGATTTTAATATCCGGAAAGAGGATACTAAAATTAACGTTCAAATTTCGGATTCTTTATTTCCAATTCCGGGTTTTAGATATGTAAACGGTAAATTTAGCACGGATATCGGAAGCAAGAACATGAATCTGGAGATTTTGTTCAAGAATGCAAAAGCAGAATCTTCCGGAGGTTTGTATTCTGAATTCTCCCAATTTTATCCTAAAAAAGGAAAAATTTCCGGCCGTGCTGTTTTAGAATCAGACGGAACTAATTTGAAGGTCGAAGGTAAAACAGAATTTTCTAATGTAAAAGGAATCGTTTTACAGGAACTTCCTTTACAGAGCGAAGTTTGGGAATGGAAAGAAATAGATCTGGAACATGAGTGGACCCGCTCTCAAAAAGGTGATGTTTTTACCGAAGAACATAAGGTATTCAGGGGAGAAGACAAACTCACTCTTCTAAAATCCAAAAACGAAAAAGGACTTAAATCCTGGGATTTGAGTCTGACTGTCCAGGACCTGGATGATATCCGAAATTTTCTGCCTGTTTCTTCTGATCTGGAAACTTTGGGTGGAAGTTTGGATCTACATTGGAAAGGGAATGAGACCGGAAGTTACGGAGACTGGATGAAGTCAGAGGCAAAATTCTCCCTCCAAGACTTTAAATGGAAGGATCCTTATTTGGATCTGGAAATCAAAGATGCTGAACTAGGTTGGAATCTTGCAGGGGTTTTAGAAGCCAAGTTGAAAGGAAAACAATTTGGTCTTCCTTGGTCTGCAAGTCTTAAAGGGAAAACCGGTTATAAAAAGGGAGTTAAAGGGGATGGGAGTTCCTACTTTCCTTTGCAGGGAGAATATAATCTGGAATTAGAAACTGATTCCATTATTCTTTCTAACTTTTTTCCTCTATATAGATCCGTTCGCCAATGGGTCCGAGAAGATATCCATACCAGAATGGAAAAACTGATTCCTGAAATTAATTTTACCAGGACTCCTATCTATAAGTATTTCTTAGAAAATCCTACTGGTAGCCTCAAGCTTACGGCCAAGGAAGTGAAATGGGACTTCGGGCTTTCTAGTATGGGAAAACTGGATCTAGGTTTGAAATTTGCACCTTCTCAATCTAGACTGGATGCAAGTATCGCCGGTCCAGGAACTGCAAAACTAAATTCTTATTTCACTTACGGAACTGACAATCCTTACTTCGGTATTGATTTCGAGACGATCAATTTGCCCTGGGGAGTTCCTAGCTTTTCTTTCTGTGGTGGGGATTTGATCCCGGAAAGTTTGGATTCAGATGGAAATATCAGATTTAATGGAAATAATTTTTTAGACATTCACGATAGAATCTACATCACAATAGATAAGGTGAAACTTTCGAATACGATCTGGAAAGGAAAGGGCGAATTTCCCGTACCAGTCCCGCCTAAGTTTGAAATGGGATTCGATTATTGGAATCCTGGCAGCCCTCCCAAAAGAAATGTTTATTGGAAGGGTGGAAACGTAAATGCAACTGCGAATTCTTATATAGATTCTGATTCAGTAAAATATTTCGTAACTGGAAACACTTATTCACTTTCTAGTGAATCAAATTCTGCGGTGCCGATCTCAGCGTTTGCGTTTAAAATTAAAGAGAACAGCCAAGGCTGTGTGAAGGAGTAGGGTGCTCCCCGCCCTCTTTGGGTGGGGGCCGGTGCGGTGGTACGAAAAGTTCCGTATCACAAAACTTGGATTCTTGCAAAACATTTTTGCATCCAGTAACTTGTTGGAATTCCTACAAAGAAACCGGCTTTTCTTTTAAAAACTGAAGAATCGCTCTGCTTGCATTTTTAGAACTATGTTCTTCTCCCAGAGATTCTTTTACAGATCGGATCTCTTCCATCATCTGGTTTCTGTATTTTTTATTCTTTAGGATTGCCATTGTTTCTCTCACGGTTTCTTCCGGAGTACATTCCGCCTGTATGAGTTCCTTCACTGTTTCCCTTCCGCTAAGGATGTTTACGAGTCCTATAAAAGGTGTGCGGATAAGAAGTGCTGAGATAAAATAGCTGAGTAAGCTAACCTTATACAAGATCACCATTGGTTTTTCGAAATATACAACTTCTAAAGTAGCAGTTCCAGAAGTTACTAAAACGATATCCGAAACTTCAATACATCTTAAAGAACGATCGAATAAATATTCGATCTTGATACCTGGATGAACTTCTTCCGTTTCCTTAATTTTAGTTTGGATGAATTCTTCTTCTTTTACGTTTATATTCGGAATGAGAAAGCGTACATGCTTTTTATCTGCTTCTGCCTCTTGGTGAATGAGTGTCGCGGATTGGAGTAGTGTGTCCAACATTCTGTGGATCTCTGCGGATCTGGAACCAGGCATGAGAGTGATTGTCTGTAGATGGGCTTGCTGTTTTTCGTCCACAGGGATCGGAGCTTCTTTTCGGATCTTCTCCTTAATTCTTTGAGCGATTGGATGTCCTACAAATACGGAACGAACTCCATAATCATCATAGATCTTCTTCTCGAATGGAAATAATACCAACATCAGATCTATAGTTTCTTTAATCTTATAAATCCTTCCGAAATTCCAAGCCCAGAGTTGAGGAGAAACGTAGAAGATTACCTTGATTCCTAATTCTTTGAGTCTGGCAGCTAGTCTAAGATTGAAGCCGGGGTAATCGATCAGGATAGCATGTGTACAGGAACGTGCCACCGCTTCTTCTACCAATCGATCCATAAGTGCTTTTAAAAATTTGTATTTGAATAGTACCGCAGTGAAACCGATTACAGAAAGTTCTTCCATATTCTCTATGGAATCGAAACCTTCTTCCAACATTCTGGGACCACCTATCCCGAAAAACGTAAAGTCCGGATCATGTTTTTTAAGTTCTTTTAATACTTCTGCGCCGAGTAGATCGCCGGAATGTTCTCCGGCTAACATCATAAATACGGGAGAAGAGGATACGGAAATATTTTCCGATCTAATCTTGTCTCCAGCCTTTTTAGACTTTAGGGAGCTTTTTTTGGGTAGAGTTAATTTTCGAGACGTTGCCACGGCCGATGCTCAAGATATGGATTTTCAATTTTTCTGCAAGGTTAATAAATTCGGAAGGATTTACAATTATGGTCTCTCCTTCCCGAACGGCGAGCGTATCGCAGTTATGCTCACTCATTACTTTTAGGGTTTCAATTCCGACTGTAGGTAGATCGAATCTCGGATCTTGGCTGGGTTTGGAACTTTTGCAAACAATTGCCTTTCTTTTTTTAGCGAAACTTCCGCCTCTTCGAATAGTTTGATCGGTTCCTTCTACGGCTTCGACTGCTAATACGGATTTGTCCACAACTACCACGGCTTGGCCTATATCCAGATGAGCGATCCTCTCCGCATATTCCATTCCGAAGATCACATCCTCTACCTGCTTTTTGTCTAAGGCCTTTTTAGTATAACGGCCTTCCGGAAGTAGCAAGGATTTGAGATAGGTTTTTTGGGAGATGATATGAATGCCTTGTTTTTCGAAATCTTCTGCTACGGTTTTGAAGATGGAATAGTCGTGGCGATTCACCATTCTGGCGAGTAATGCAAGTGCCTTTAGATCGAAGTTCAGACTTTTAAAGATGATTTCTTTTTTAACTTTTCCTAATAGAAGAAGTCTATCTATCTGATTAGCTTTGCATGCTTTTAATAGTCCACCGATCTTAGCGATTCGAATCGGAATCACTCTGTCCGGATAATTTCCTGGAGTAAAATCGGACTCTGCTATGGAAAGGAAAAATGGATCCTCCCCGGCTGCGAGAGCCTCCCGCATTCCTATCTGGGGAAGATTTCCTCCCCCCGCTAATATTCCTAAACGTCCCAAACTTAGTTGGATGAAGAACCGGAAGAGCCGGCGGAAGATTCGGAACTTTTGGAAGAAGATTTATTATCCGTTACATAGAACCCAGATCCTTTAAAGATGATCCCTCCTACATTGGAGATCAATCTATCTACTTCTCCAGTTTTACCGCAGAGAAGGCAGGTGGTGATCGGGTCGTCCTTCATGGATTGAAAATGTTCGAAAGTTTGTCCGCAAGCCTTGCATCTATAATCGTAAGTAGGCACTGATTTTCCTCGCTAGATCTAATGATCAAAATAAAAACTTAAATTGGAATGCTGCCGCATTCGAGTCGGATTTTTTATCTGCTTGTTGTAAGCAGAGTTTGAATAGAACTCCTTCCGTGGAGGTTAGTTCTTCTTCAGGAGAAATCCCTTGTAATACGGTTTTTTCTCCTACTAATAGAGACGCCGAAGTCGACCCGGTTGCAGAAAAAATTCCAAGTTGGAAACGTTTCTTTCCGCCTGAATTTCCAAGAATATACTTGTTCCTGTTGATAGAAATACTCTCTCTGTCAAGGTCGATTTGATAGGCGGACTTCCACTCGCCTGGTCTTCCCGAATATAGTTTAAAAATCGGAACAGGTTCTTCACCGCTTAAACTTGCGGTTAAAAATTCTAAGGATCTAAAAGGTTCTTCTACAATTCTGCAAATCTCTTTATATTTTCCCGTTTTGGATCGATACAAAACGATCCCGTAATCTCCATCCAAGGCTAACTTTTCTGTTGGGATATATTCTCCATGGAATCCTGGAGGGATTTTATCTTCTGTCCAAAATGCAAAGTCCCATGCTTGGCTTTTTTCAGATTGGGAAAATTCTGCAAATGTTTCTTCTGCTTTAGAAATTGGATAAGGATCTTCCTCTAAAAAATGGGAGAAGATCCAGCCGGAGATCTGTAATTCGGGAATATATACTTGGACCCAATTTCCTTTTCTTCCTTGCACAGTTTCAGAACGAGGATCTTTATCTAATGCGAAAAGTAAGATTCCTTTTTTTAAACGAGCTTTACCGGGGTTCTCTGTTCCAGGGCCGGTTCTAAGATTCGTATTGTCTCCGGTGTTCTTAAATCTGGAACCGAGCAATGTAGAATCTTCTCGTACGGATAGAAAACCTAATAGTTCTAAAAGTTTGTTTTGGTCTCCGTCTGAAAGTTTGGTCTCTCTTCTTAAAACCTTTTTCAATACGGAAGAGTAGGAAGAAATTCCTAACGTGACAGGATTACTTCGGATCAGCTCTTTTAAGTCTCGCAAGAATTGAATATCATCTTCCCATTCTCCTGCGATCTCAGCTCTAGATAGAATTGCTTTCTGTCTCCAATAGCCCCCCGGTCTGAGCTGTAAAATAAAAGGATCCTCGAATACCGGAAATTCTCCCTTTGATTCGAGAGATTTGCCTGAGCCGATCCCATTTTCTTTTTGGAGTCTTGCAGAAATTTTAGCTCTGTCTTCTGAGTCTTTAGAGATTAGTTCCGCATTTAATCTGAGGAGAGATTGGGAACCGTAAAAAAGATCTTCCGGGGTAGGGGCGGTCGATTTTTTTACTAGGGAGATTACCTTCTCCCATTTTTCCTTTTTATAATATTCATAAATAGTGTCGGAAGGTTTGGGCCAAAATCGAATGGTAAGCCAAACGATCAGCCCGAATAATACGATTCCGAATATAGAAAGGAAAAATCCGCGTTTCAATGAGAACTATCGGACCTTTTATTCCAAATTTGGAAGAAGTTTTTCCGCATCCAGATCGAATCTTTCCAAAAGCATATTCTTAGCGATATAGTATCTCATAAGATCTATATTGAAATTTACTTTTGCTTGAGTAAGGCTAAGCTGGTCTCTCACCAAAGTGTCCAAAGCATTTTTAACTGCTACTGCATCCGCTCTTCCTTGTTGGAAGCTTCGGACCACACCATTATAATAGTTTTGGGTCTCTTTTTCAGTGACGATGGAGTTTTTATAAATTTTATAGCTAGCTTCTAATGAATCGATCCTTCCTCTTAGGTCGTCTCTTACTTCATTCTTAACTTCGTTCTCTTTCAGTGTAGCTTGGCGAACTCCGATCTCGGAATCTCTTCTTCCTGCCGCCACTCCCTTATCGAATAATGGATAAGAGAAACTTACTTTTCCGTTAAAGTCTTTATAACGTGCGGATTGGACACCATCTGTTGCGTCCGTAAAATTTTTATCAGGGCCTGTGATCGTCTGAGCCTGAGAAGAAGCGGACCCGGATAGTGTGAGAGAAGGTAACTGATCACTTTTTGCATTCTTTAGTAAAAGTTCGGCGATCTCTTTTTCTCTGACTGCATTTAAATAATCGGCTCTCTTTTTGTAAGCGATATCCAGATCTTTATTGTAGTCAGGTTTCTCGGGAATTTCTTCCATAAGGTCTGTTTCTTCGGAAAGATCAGAGTCGTTCTCTAATTTTAAAGTACGAGCTAATTTTCTTTTTGCCTCGTCTTTTTGAACAACAGCAGTTTCTAATTGGCTATCTGCTTGTGCGAGTAGGGCGTTCCATTGGTTGACTTCGAATCCTTCTGAAAGTCCTAAACCTTGTTTGCGCACTGTAAGATTTCTAATATTGCTTACGTTCTCTTTTAATCTGCGGAATGTTTTTAAGGACTGTAGTTTAACTGAATAGTCCCAGAAATCCACAAGAGATCCTACGATCGCTTCCGAGATCTGAAGAGAAACTTGGCTTTTTGCCATTTCTTTTTGGTTGTCCAGGATCTTCTCCTGGTTTCTTCCCTTATAACCGAATGAGTTTTTCAATAAGTCTTGGGAAACTGTAGCAGTGATAAATCCAGTGTATAGAGGAGGAAGAGCTAGTCCTGCGAAACTTGCAGTTAACGGGTTACTCTTATCCTCGAAAGCGTTCGAGTCGAATCTTCTATTTCCTGCTTCTAACTTGAAATAGGTTCCGGTAGCTCGGATTGTTTTTTCAATCCCCCCTTTGATCGTATCGTCGGAAGTTTTCGTTCCGGTGAAGACGTTGTTCTGGTTCAAAGGAAGAACTGTTTGTCTGAAACTTCCGTCAGCCACTAATCTCCAAGAATATTGGGATTCTGCTTTTAAGTAGCTCGAATCGGTTTTTGCCAATTCATATCTCAGGTTTTGTAGTTTGAAGTTGCTATCGAGAGCTCTTTTGACTGTCTCTTCTGTAGTTAACTTCAGAACTTTTCCGGACTTATTCTCTTGGGAGAATACTCCAGAAAAACCTGAAAGGAGGATGAGGCTCGAAACCAAAAAGACGGAGATCGTCTTCCCGCTTATTATTTTGGTCCAAAAATTCCCATTTTCTAATTTCATAACCTTTCCTCCGATCTAAAGTATTAGATTAACCTAATGCTTTTTTCATTTTTTCGCCGACTTCGGCGATAGATTGGCAAACAGAAATACCTGCGTCCTGCATAGCTTTCATTTTAGAAGAAGCTGTTCCCATTCCTCCGCTGATGATCGCGCCAGCATGTCCCATCCTTTTTCCAGGAGGTGCAGTTTGGCCTGCAATAAATCCTACTACAGGTTTTTTAACATGAGCTTTGATATAAGCGGCAGCTTCTTCTTCCGAAGTTCCGCCGATTTCTCCGATCATTACGATTCCTTTAGTTTCAGGGTCTTCGTTCAGAAGTCTGACTGCTTCTGTGTGGTTCATTCCTGGAACTGGGTCTCCACCGATACCAATTACAGTGGATTGTCCCAAACCATGTTGGGTAAGCTGTGCAACTGATTCGTAAGTTAGGGTTCCAGAACGAGAAACGATTCCTACGCTTCCTGCTTGGTGAATAAAACCAGGCATGATCCCCATTTTAACTTTGTATTTAGGAGAAATCACACCAGGGCAGTTCGGTCCAACTAGTCTAGTTTTGGAATTACGAAGTGCGCTGTATACCTTAAGCATATCGTGTGTTGGAATTCCTTCTGTGATACAAACCACTAGAGGGATCTCGTTGAAAATTCCTTCTAAGATCGCATCAGCTGCGAATGGAGGTGGAACGAAAATGATAGAAGCATTTGCTCCTTCTTTTACGATTGCGTCTTTTAAACTATTGAATACTGGAACGTTTTTGCCAGCGAGTTCTACTGTTTGTCCGCCTTTGCCTGGAGTTACTCCTCCGACTACGTTTGTTCCGTATTCTATCATTTGAGTCGCGTGGAAAGAACCTTCTTTTCCGGTAATCCCTTGTACTACGACTTTTGTATTGCTATCTACTAATACTGCCATGTTATATTAAGTTAACCTTATATTTTTTATTTAATGGCTTCTGCCACTTTTTTAGCCGCGGTGCGAAGATCCTCTTCTCCGATAATATTCAGTCCGGATTCGTTTAGGATTTTTTTGCCTTCTTCCGCGTTGGTTCCTTTCAAACGAACTACAAGAGGAACGTTAATGTTCACTGCTTTAGCAGCTTCGATGATTCCCAGAGCGACTCGGTCACAACGAACGATTCCTCCGAAGATATTGATGAAGATCCCTTTTACGTTCGGATCTCCCAGGATCAGTTTGAATCCGTTAGTAACAGTGGTAACGTTTGCTCCACCACCCACGTCTAGGAAGTTTGCAGGTTCGGCGCCGGCAAGTTTCACGATGTCCATGGTTGCCATCGCAAGACCAGCACCGTTAACCATACAGCCGATGTTTCCATCTAACTTAACGTAGTTGATATTGTATTCGCTAGCTTGGACTTCCAAAGGATCTTCTTCGGAAACGTCTCTAAATGAAGCGTTTTCAGGATGGCGATAAAGAGCGTTCTCATCAAGATCGATCTTACAGTCACCTGCAATGATCTCATTCTCTTTAGTAAGAATCAAAGGGTTGATCTCTAATAAAGATGCATCTTCTTTAATATAAGCATTATAAACGGAAGTAAGAAGAGCCTTGAAAGACTTGTGAGATTCAGCAGGAAGTCCCAAATCAAAAGCAAGTTGAGAAGCTTGGTTTGGTTGTAATCCGATCCCTGGATCGATAGCGATCTTCAGGATTTTTTCAGGATGGGTTTCCGCAACTTCTTCGATCTCCATTCCACCTTCGGTAGAAGCCATGACGATTGTCTTGCGGATCGCGCGATCTAATAAGATGCTTAAATAAAATTCCTTCGCGATATTGATCCCTTGCTCCAGGTAAACTTTCAGGACTTTTTTGCCTTCCGCTCCTGTTTGAGGAGTGATAAGTTGCATGCCTAGGATCTTATCTATAGCGGCTAATGCGTCTTCTTTGGTTTTGGTAACTTTAACTCCGCCGCCTTTTCCTCTTCCACCTGCGTGGATCTGAGCTTTTACGACTACAACAGATGCTCCCGTTTTGGAAGAAACTTCTTCATGGGCTTTTGCACCGTCTTCTTTTTTATCAATTACTACGCCGAAAGGAACTTTGGCGTTATGGCGTCTCAGGATTTCCTTGGCCTGGTACTCGTGAATTTTCATGAATCAACCTTGTTTTTTTGGATGTGAGTTCAGTTTGGAATGCTTTTTCTAAGGATTTTACCTGGAAGAATCCTGTCCATCCCCTTTCGGTAGGAGTTCCCACATGATCTTGGAAATGCAGGGACAAACCTTGGTTCAAGTTTAGGTTTGGCCGCCTCTTTGCGAGCGACTGCTTCGCAAAGACCGGGCTGCTACGGGCTCGGCATTCGCCTCGTCACTTCGTGACTAAAGCCCTTCACATCCCTGGCGGTAAAATCTTCAGCGACTTTATACCTTTGTCTTTGAACCGATATTTTTCTAGTTTTTATTTCACGCGAAATCACTAATAGGCGAAGGTCTTGGTTTTTCATGAGGAGTTCCTTCACCATCGAAAGGAAACGGACCGAGACATTTCTGTGACAATACTTTGGAAACAGGATCAATATATTTTCCGTTATTACGTCTTATTTTCTGTTATATTGTATATTTTAACTGATTTTTAGGATCATTCTAAGCAAAAAGGGCTAACTCGTGGCTTGCCACGTTAGGAGAAATATACATGAAGGTGTTTTATATTGGGCTGATTCTCAGCGTTATTTCTGGGACGTTTGTCTCTTGCGATTCAGGAGGTGGAGATTCAAATTCTGCGCTTGCAGTCTTGGCTGGTTTTGGAAATTCAATCCCGGTCAGTTCTGCTTCGGATTTAACAAATGAATCTGCTGCTTCTTATGGCGATAACGAATGGGGGCTTGTCACTGCTTCTCGTTTGGAATCTTGGGTGAGCGATTGGCAAAACCAAAAGCCATCTCATATCAGCGGAAAGCTTGTGATCTTACAGAGTAGTCTCGCGAATAATTTTTCGGGAGATACAAGTGGCAGGTCCTACATTAAATCGGACAATGCAAACGGAGTATATGTGTACCATCTGGACGATTTCCAAGCTGGATTTCGTTTTAACCAACAGAGAAATACAGGGCTTATCCGTAATTCAGTTCGTTACCAAGCAGACGGAACGACTGTGGACCAGTGGTTGAAAGTATACGGGATCAATTTGAATACGGACCTAGTTGTATTTGCAGTAGGATCTGCAAACAATAACGGTACCGCTTATACGAATGGAAGCCAAACCCAGGATGTGACTAGGGGAATTTATTGGCTTAGATATTGGGGCGCGGACATTAAACATCTTGCGATCTTGGATGGAGATATCAGGACCAATTTTACGAACGCTACTTATCTTTCGGCAACTAAGGACACGGCTCCGAATACAAATGGGAATTTCAGCGTAAAACAACTGAAGGTGGATAATACGATCATCACTCTTACTTTAGAGGATATCATTAAAATCGTGAAGAATAACGGTAGCGCCTCTATCAGTGGGCTCACCGGAACTCAAATCATTGTGGATGCAAGGCCTACCGCTCAGTATGATCAAACCGTTGGGATTACAAATACAGGAGCAAATCATATCACAACTGCTTGGAACGATTCGGGTGCACCTGCTGCAGGTGTGAGTGGAACTCCTAAGAAGTATGTTCTGTTTGAAACTAGAATCAAAGGAGCAAAAACTTTTCCTTGGGCGTCTTTGTTGGATACATCAGCTACAGGATATAGATTCAAGGATAAGGCGACTCTTGCTGGTATTTTTGCGAACACAGGAACCGGTGGAGCTTCTTATACAGCAGGGGCAACGATCGTTTCCCAATGTAGAACAAATTTTGAAGCACAGGTGAATGGTTTTGTTTCTCAGAATATATTAGGATATCCTACTGTATTCTATGACGGTTCACTCGTGGAATGGACTTCACTTGTTGCGAATTATCCTGATTCAACGGAAGGAACTAGTTTTAATAAACTTTCCTTAACTTCTCCTTTCAGAACGGATACTGCAGATTTGAGTCATGCTCCGAGTGGGAGCATCAATTATAATTCTTACGCTTCCGGTGGAACAGGAAGTCCTTATGTGACTGTAGCCCAGGCGGATATTGATCCGACAGCAACTACAACTCGTAAGGCTCAATTGGAAGATAAGGCTTATAAGTATTAGGTTGAAAAAGAAAAGGCTCCTTACTGGAGCCTTTTTGAGATTTAAACATTAAAGATATTTAAATTAATAAGTTTTATCTTAAAGTGAAGAAAGGATGGCTAGATCCAAGGAATAAGCTCCTCCACCCACGATTGCTAATGCAATTGCAAGTCCGATAGCCAATATTTGGAATTCGTAACCTTCTCCTTTTTGAGCTCCGAACCAGTTCATGAAAAATCCATGTTCTCTATGAACGAGTAGTGCAGCTCCGAGTAAAATGATACCGATGGAAATTGCAGTGAAGCGGGTAAGTAGTCCGAGGATTAATGCGACTGAACCGAATGATTCACCAATGATAACTAAGAATGCGATGATCCCTGGAAGTCCTGCAGTTTGGGTGAAATAGCCGTAGGTTCCTTTGAATCCGTAACCGCCGAACCAGCCCAATAACTTTTGGGCGCCATGTGGGAAGATTACGATTCCGAGGGTTAGTCTTAAGACTAGTGGAACGATATCGTTGCTGGTTGCTAAAAGTGTTTCTAACATTTTGAATACTTCCTTCTATTAATTTATAGATTAATAGTTTATTATTAAAGTATATTACTTTGAATATGAAGTATTTCTTACAAGTTTTTTTCACCAAGGTCGGCCAAAAATCGGAAATTTTTTCAGGTAGGAACTCCCGCCCAGAATCAGGGAGGAATAAACTGGCCAGAATCGGCAATTTGGCGGGATATTTTAGACTTTATGAGATGTTCAAAATATGATTCGATGGCCCAGTTTATTAACCTGAATATTTGGTAAAATTCAATATAGCAGAATTTAATCTGTTATTTATGAGGATCGGATTTGGAATGGTCTGTAGATCTTTCAGCAAATTCGAAGAAGATCGGGAGAAAAGATGTCTGACGTATTCCATTGGATAATCTCTATTTTATTTTTAGGGTTTGTTCTCGGTTTTCCATGGCTTGCGGGAAGTCTTTCTAAAAAATATAAATGGCTAGGGTTTTTAGGTCCGGTCGTTCTATGCTACGCTTCCGGAATTATATTGGGTAACTTGGTCCCAATTGAGTTTTTACCTAAAAAGATCGCAGAAACAATTTCCGAAATTTCGATTCCGATCGCGATCCCACTCTTACTCGCCTCTTCTGATTTTTTGCGGGGAATCAAAGAGGCAAGGCTTGCATTATTCTCCTTCTTTCTTTCCTGTATTGCAGTCGCTATCTCATCTGTTTCAGTTGGACTTTTCTTAAGTTCATTACATCCTGAATCCTCTAAAATAGGAGGAATGCTTGCGGGCTTATATACGGGAGGCACTCCGAATTCGAATGCGATCGGTTTAGCCTTGGATACCGGTAAGGCTACAATTGCACTTGTGAATACTGTGGATCTTTTGATTGGTGGAACTTATCTTTTATTCCTTCTTAGTTTTTCTAAAAAAGTATATTCAATTTTCCTAAAACCGGAAGTCGCGAGCGGGGAGAGCGTTGAAGTTTCTTCTGAAGTTCATCTTTCTCCTAAAAATCCTATTTTACGTTTGTTGCTTGGAATTATTCTCTCCGTCTTGGGGCTTGCTGCATCTCTTGCGATTTCTCAAGTAATTTTAGGAACAGCTTCCGCTCCTTTGATACTACTTGGGATTACCACCTGGGGAATCGGGATTTCGTTTTCTAAAAAAGTGAGAAGTTTGAATACTTATCCGGTGGGATATTATTTTATCCTAATATTTTCAGTTGCCATCGGGTTCTTGGCGGATTTCGGAAGTTTGGTGAAGGGCGCGTCCGGTGTACTTTTAATCGTTCTTGCGACCATGTCGATTGCGATCCTTCTTCATTTGGTTTTTGGAATTTTGTTTAGGATTCCTGTCGACACTTGGATTATCACTTCCGTCTCCAGCATTTATGGTCCTGCGTTTGTCCCATCTGTTGCGGCAGCGATTGGCAATCGAGGTGTTCTGATCTTAGGAATTTTAACCGGTTTGATCGGTTATGCAGTAGGGAATTATCTAGGTTTGGCGGTCTATTGGTTTCTGGCGAAGTAGAGGGGGCCCCGCGCAAGAGGTGCGGAATTCTGATTCATAGCGAATTGATGAGAAATCGGATGTTGGAATTCCAACAGGCGTTGTCTTTCGCGATGATTGTAGGATCCTAATTCCGCCAAGAGTTTAAGCAACGAGTAAGTAGATTCTCATTTCTCCATTGTAATCCGGATTTCCTTCTAAGATTTGTTTTTTGGGATTTGGATACAAATCTAACGTTTCTAATGCAAGATATCCTAAAAGGGGAGGAGTCCCAATCGGTAGTTCCATAACTTCCATATTACATTCTCTATCCCAAATTTTAAGTTGTACAGGGGAGTAAACTTTTGTTTGGACTGTTCCATTTGCAGTGATGGCGGGCCTAGTGTATAATGGTTGTAGGCCTAGAATTTGGATCAAATCACCGGGAAGGCAGACCATAGAGGCTCCGGTATCTACAAGAAATTCGATTTCGACCTTACGAATCATATCTTGGGTTAAATTTCCGGATTTATACGCTAGCAGATCGGCGGTATTGTCTAATTGAGCCTTTTGATAGATTGTTCCCAAATGTATTTCCTCAGCGGAGAGATTGAGATTTTTTCAAAGAGAAGTCAAATGGATTCTTTAGATTTTTTGAATGAAGATTGGAATATTGATTCCGGTGATGAGACATTGAGATGGTTTGGATATGTGGAATTTTGGTTTCGCAAATTTATGAGAGCATGAGAGAAATCGGATGTTGGAATTCCAACAGGCGTACCGAGCAGAAATTTGGATTGTAATTTAAGAAATTTTCATATATAGGGAAATGGCTTCTCCCACAAGCCCACCTCCTCCACCCGAACTCGGGCGGGGGCCGTTTTTGCAAATTATCCTTCGACCAAGCGTATCGTATCAATTTAAGGCCCGACTTCGTTTGACTTTGTCACCGACTCGTATTCGCGGTCGTCTTTTCACTCTCTATGGGGCGTTATGAAGTGGCGGGGGGATCTCGCTGTTGGAGTTCCAACAATAGGGAGATCGTAAATTCTGTGCGAACCGATTTACTTAAAGATTTTTTAATATCTCTCGGATAAGTTCTCCCGTATCGGTGAAGTTTTGTTTTTTTAGGACCTTCTCCACTTCTTTGAGAGCGGACTTATCTTCGAAGCCCAGTTGGACAAGTGCCTGGACTGCAGTTTCTTTAAATCGGTCTTCTGGAGAAGGGAGTTTTTCTTTGGAAGTTTCCGGGATAGATGGATCTTCCGAACCTGCTTCTAAAAACAATTCCAGTTTTTTGAGGTTTTGTTTTACTTCGAAAAAGATTTTTTCAGAAGTTTTGGCTCTGACCTTGGGGATTTTTTCCAGATCCTTTGCTTCTCCGGAAGAAGCGATTTTGTGTAATTCCCAAGGACTGAAGAAGGAGAGGACTTTCAGTGCAGTCATTTCTCCTATTCCATGTAAACCTTTCATTACTTTAAAAAATTCTTTATCTCTTTCTTGTAGGAATCCGAAAAGTTTTTGTCCTCTTTCGTTAATGGAATGATGGATATGCAGCCTAACTTCTTTTGCAGAAGTTTGAAATTCTTTCAGTTCCCAATAAGTTTTGAAGGAAATTACGATTTCGTAAGTTACTCCGTGAACATCTAAGTGCACGGAGCCTACTTCCAGTTTTCGGATGGAACCTTGGAGTCCGGAGATCATGTCGGGCGAGTTTAAAAAGTAATGCCTGCGGAGGCAATCATTTCCACAAATCCGAAATTCTGTGTAGCGCGGTCCTTTGATTTTCCGTTGGTATAAATACTGGTCAGATCTATATATCCGCCTTTTGCTCCGAATTCGAAGAAGAAGGATTTGAATAAGTCAATCCTAAGCGCTGAATATCCGGAAACTCCATAGCCAGAAAGGTGAAATCTATTATTATGACCTTCTCCGAATAGCCGTACATCACTTCTGCAAACCACAGGTCCTGCTCCTACTGATCCCACTAAGCTGAATGCGTTCTCTCCATTGGGAGAAACCCAAAGTGGGGCAACATATCCCACATCGACGAATAAATAATTGAGTCCATCTGTATGTTCGAATTTCAGAAAATCAGGAGTAATATTTACGGTTTCTCCTCCATGGTATCCTGCGAATTGGTTTATATTATTCGGAAATAATAATGCATAAGGAGCGGACTCGAAAGATGTATGTAGTCTTCCGTTTTCTATCGCTAATGGATCTATATACCCGCTTATACTAGCCGCCTGTCCTCTGGACATTACATATTTCATATGGTCCTGTCCGAATGCGATAAACAGATTGTCCGTAAAATAATACGTAAGTTTAAAATTGTATTGAGGGATTTCCCAGAGAGAAGGGTTCAGGTATACGCCTGTGGAAAATGTTTCAGGCTTATCCCTGGCAACCACGTCTTTTAATGTGAAAGAATATCCAGGTCCTTTGAAGTTGATATCACTTTGGGTATAAGAATCTCTGTTGTACCCCCATTGGAAAGACCATTTACCTTTTCTTTGATCCACTCTTCTTTCTTGTTTTTTTATTTCTTCCGGTTTGGAATTCTCTTTTGCCTGGGCAAGTTGTAATGGAGTGAGTTTTTCTTCTCCCCCTACTGCAAACAAAGAAGTAGAGAAGGTGAAAAGTATTATGAAAGTATAATGTATAAAAAACGACGCTTTAGTTTTGGATTTCATTTTTGGACGGAAAGCCTCCCATACACAGTTCTATGCCAGAATTCAGGAATAGTTCCGGGAGGCATCTTTTTTTCTTAGGATACAAATTTCCAAATCATTCCAAATCTATACCGCTGCCTATAGTCCAAGGTACAATTTTGACCCCGTCCTTATTTCCCCATGAAATTCCGTCGGATGGAGGGTTAATCCCTTTTGTATCAGGTGAACTTGGGAATGATAATCTTTGTTTTAGGTCCAACATAGGTTCTTTCGGAAGGTCATCTCCTAATGGAAATGTCCCCCAGTGAATAGGCGCAAATGATTTCGCATTCAGGTCCTTGGTTGCCATTAAAGCTTCCCCAGGTCCGATATGCGCGTATTTCATAAACCATCTAGGTTTATAAGCTCCGATGGGAAGAAGTGCAAGATCGACAGGTTTCCCCAAACGTTCCGAGATATTTTTAAAATGAGAAGAATATCCCGTATCTCCAGCAAAGTATATGATCTTTCCTTGGGCCTCTAAAGAATAACTTCCCCAAAAGTATTGGTTTGTATCCGAGATCCCCATTCTACTCCAATGATGTGCGGGAAGGAATGTGATCTTCACCGATTCTTTGATGCTCGTTTGACCCAACTCTTGAGAAACAGTCGGTCCGAGATCTTCTTCTTCCGAAAAAGATTTCATTCCGGAAGGAAGAAGGATCTGCAAATTCGGATTTTTACTTCTTAGATAACGTAATGTGTCCCTGTCCAGATGGTCCCTATGAGCATGACTTACCACCACGAAATCCACGGTCGGAAGATCCTCTTTTGGGATAGGAAGTTTGACTAGTCTGGTTACAAATATAGGAGCGTCAAAGATAGGATCTGTCAGAACGTTTACTGTTTTTCCATTCTTAGTGGAAGATATCCAAACCGTAGCATGTCCGAACCATACAACTCTAACCTTTCCTTCCGGAGCGACTAGGTCCTTTGAGTTTCTTTCCAATACTGTGGGAAGTTCTTCCGTAAGTCCTTCTACTGCGGGAGGATCTTTGGGACCCCAGAGCTTCCAGCGTAGAATTGCCAATGGAGATTTGCCCTGCAATTCTTCGTCAGGATCTAGATTATGATATCTGCCTTCTCTATAACTGGGGGACTTTACCCTGTCCGGATCCAAGGGAAAACAATAAAAAAATGAAAATGCGAGTAAGAGAGTCGCAGAATGGAATATTAAACTCATATTGATGTTTTGGACCTCTTGTAACGTTTTTGGAGCCGAATTTTTTCTAAAAGAATCGAACCCGATTAATTTATTTCTATTCCTTCACGACCGGGATATGATCGATACATTTTTTTTCAAACCGACCGATGTCGCCGCTGCTCAGTTTAGCAGGTTGCTTGCAGAAAATTCCGCTCTCACCCGTTCTATCCTAAATGGAAGCTTCTATCCAAATCAGAGACCTACCATTTGCGAAAAACAGAAAACTTTCGCTGACGGTCTTAGTCTTATTTATCAGCTTCCATTATTTGTTACCTTTGGGACTCTTATATGGTAGTTTTCCGTTTTGGGCCGCTTGGGTTTTTGCCGCAGCTTTGGGGCCGGTGTCCTATACTTTCTGGAATTTGATCCATGAAAGTATCCATGGGAATTTTTCGAACGAAAGAAAACAGAATCATTTTTGGGGAAGGTTTCTTTGTATCGTGTTCGGGGCACCTTATTCCGTTCTGAAATGTAGTCATTTGATGCACCATAAGTTCAATAGAGAACCTGGTGATCGGATAGAATTTTATGATCCAAATTCTTGGAAGCCAAGATGGTTCCAGAGTCTGAATTATTATTTTAGAATTACTGTGGCGACTTACATTTTCGAAGTGGGTACTGGACTTTTACTTTCCCTACCTTCTCGTTGGACAAAACCGATCGCTGATCGTTTGGTCGAGTATCCTATAGAAGAAGGTTTTTTTAAGTGGATCTATCGTCCTGAAATTTTAGAAGAATTGCGAAAGGATGTTTTTTGGATCCTAGTCTTTTATATTCCTTCTTTTTGGTTGTTCGGAAGTAACTGGCCTTTGTTGGTATTCCTACTTCTGAGCAGATCCTTTTTTATATCATTTTTTGATAATGCGTATCACTACGGGAAAGAAATTAATGATAAAAATTCGGCCTTTAATTTAACTCTACCGAAAACGGTGAGTGCGTTTTTTTTACATTTTAATTATCATAGGATTCATCATAGATTCCCTGGATGTTCCTGGGATCGATTGCCGAAACAAATGGAGGTTTGTGGGGAAACCTGGGATAAAAGTTTTATGAAACAAGCATGGAGCCAATGGGGCGGGCTCCTAGAACCTTTGGATGGAAAAATTTCTAAATAAAAAGAAAAACATATGAGAACGATAATACAATCCTTCATTCACAATAGACTCTTCATGTATTTGGGAGTCATATTCATTTTTGCCGCTGGGGGAATGTCCCTTTGCGGTTTGCGCAGAGACGCTTTTCCGAACGTGGATATGAAGCAGCTCGTAATCACCACAAAATTCCCGGGAGCTTCTCCTGCGGACGTGGAATTACGGGTAACGTATCCTATCGAGGAAAAGATAAAGGAGATAGACGGTATCGATGAGATCCGTTCCTTCTCCCGTAATTCTGTTTCTGATATAGATGTCCGTGTCAGCTTAGAAGAAAAAAATCCGGAAAAAGTTTTGGATGAAATCCGAAGAGCTGTAGACAACGCAATTTCCGATTTTCCAGTGCAGGTTACGGAAAAACCTAAAATTACGGAAAGAAAATCGGGTTCCTTCCCGATCATGGACTTTTCCGTTTATGGTGGAAAGGACGAGATAGAGCTTCATACGATCGCAGAATTTATAGAACTGGAATTGGAAAAGATCCCAGGGATTGCCAGAGTCGATGTATTCGGAAAACGTGATAGAGAATGGCATATTCTTGTAAATGCGGACAGATTAAAACAATACCAATTGGATCTTTCTGATATCACAAGAACGATCCGCACAAGAAATATCAATTTGCCTGCGGGTTCCGTGGATTCGGAGAATGCATTTGATCTACGGATTGACGGAGAATTCAAACAACCTTCCGAGATTGGAAAGATCCCGGTTCGGACCAATGATATATTCTCCACTGTACGTATCGGAAATCTTGCAAGGGTGGAGGATACTTTCGAATATCCTAGATTTCTTGCGATTGCAAACGGACAACAGGGTCTAGTGCTTTCCGTGATCAAAAAGGAAAGAGCGGATGCGATTGAAGTCGCGGACAATGTCCAGGCTAGATTAAAGGAACTGGAAAAAATTTATCCGGAAAGTATCAAAACATTCAAATTAAATGATGAGGCAAAAAGAACTAAGAACAGATTGAATGTGGTTTCTTCTAACGCGCTCATCGGATTTTTGATCGTTTTTGGGATCTTGTTTTTGTTCTTAGATTTCAGAACTGCAACCTTGACCTCTATGTCATTGCCTCTTTCGATGCTTATGACATTTGCGGCACTTCCATTCTTCGATGTTTCCTTTAATATGATCTCCATGATGGGGCTTATCATTTCTCTCGGGATGCTCGTAGATAACTCCATCGTAATTTCGGAAAACATTTATACCTATCTAGGCGAGAGAATGGATAAAACATCCGCTGCCTTGAAAGGAACCACTGAGATGTTAGTTCCGATTTTTGGATCTTATCTCACCACTGTGGCGGCATTCCTTCCTATGTTATTCATGGCAGGGATCATGGGAAAATTTATCTGGCAGATCCCACTTGTGGTGATTATCGCATTGACCGCGAGTTTGATTGAATCCTTCTTATTCCTTCCTTCTAGAATTGCAGCTTTCGCTAAAACTCCGGACGAATTGAAGAGGTCCTCAAAGTTCCGAAAATCCTTGGATTCTTTTTTTGCAAGAATGGAAGAAAGGTTTGCAGATTTTGTGGCATTGACGATCCGAAATCGAAACAAATCCTTCTTTGCGATTATATTCGTGGTCATGGGTTCTTGCGGTGTAATGTCCCAGATGGACTTTATTCTTTTCCCGAAAGAGGACATTGAAATTTTCTTGATCAAGGCGGAGTTTCCTCCTTCTTCTCGTATCTTCCAAACCAGAGATAAGATGAAGTATATGGAAGAGATCTTGAAGAAGATCCCTAAAGAAGAATTGGTAAGTTATTCCACCAAGATCGGAGTACAACAAACGGATCCGGATGATCCATTATCCAGATTCGGAGAAAACCTGGGAGTGATCATGGTATATCTCACTCCGGAGTCCAAACGAGAAAGAAAGGCTTCTGCGATATTGGCTTCCATCGAGAACGATATCCGAAAAACACCGGGACTTTCCGATGTGTATTTGGAAGAAATGGCGATGGCTCCTCCGATCGGAGCACCTATTACGATCGGAGTACTCGGAAAAGATTACGAGGTGCTCAAAAAAGTTTCCGCAGATCTACAATCTTTCTTAAAAGGGATCAAGGGTGTACATTCAGTTCGTGACGACTATAGGAACGGACGAAAACAGATGTATATCCAGCTCGATGAGGGATTGGAAAGTTTTACCGGGGTTTCTACCTTCTCCGCTGCAAACATGCTTAGAACGGCATACGATGGAGAGAGGGCTGGTAATGTTCGCCAAGGTAAGACCAAAATTTATCTGAGAGTGATGTACGATAAGAACTTCCGTAAAAATCCGGAAGAAGTAAAAAGTATTCCTCTTAGAAACAAGGCCGGAAACATCACGAACCTTGCAAAAATTTCCAGAATGGATCTGAAAGATTCTCCTGAATTACTTTCTCATAGAGATTTTGAAAGAGCGGTCACTGTGAACGCGGATATCAAGATCGAGTCAGGAATGACTTCCAGAGAGGCCAACCAAAAGGTGATCGACGAGTTCAAACCTTTGATCGAAAGACAATATCCTGGAGTTTCCATCGTATTCGGGGGAGAGGAGAAGGACACACAAAGATCCATGGCTTCTCTTGGAAAAGCGGGACTGATCGCGTTACTCGGGATCTTTATTATTCTTGCATTAACTTTGCAGAATGTGGTAAGGCCTATTCTGATCTTGAGCACAATCCCACTCGGATTCGTGGGAATCGTAGCAGGATTTGTATTATCCGGAAAAGCATTCAGCTTCTTAGCTATGATTGGTATCATCGGGCTCGCAGGGGTTCTAGTAAATGCATCCATCGTACTTGTGGATTGTATCGATTCGATACGCAAATCTTCCAACGCACCTTTGGATGAGATCTTACTCGAGGCAAGCCGCAGAAGGTTCCGTCCTATCTTATTGACTACATTAACTACTGTTGCGGGACTTCTTCCAACAGCATATAGTGTGGGTGGATCGGATCCGGTATTGATCCCGATGACCTTGGCATTAGGTTGGGGACTTGGATTCGGAACTCTGGGAAGTTTGCTCTATGTTCCTGTGACACTTTCGGTGTTTTCACATTTGAGAGCTAAGTTAGGATTTAAAACCAAACCGGAACCAAAGCATCATTAAGGGAAAGTCTCAAAGATTTAAGAGACCCTGAGATATTTTTACACAGAGGCGCGGAGTCGCAGAGAAATGTCATGTAGGAACTCCTACATCGCATTCTCTCTGTGGCCTCAGTGTTCTCCGTGCGAAATAACTAAACTTAGAATCTAAAGTTTATTCTGTTCTTCTAAAATTGCTTCGAGTTCTGCAATAGCCTCAAAGTCTTTCGGGCGGCCGCTTGCTTTTTTAAGCTCGATCAATTTTTTCAGTCCGATACATTTACATTTTTGACCGAAAATTTCGAGAGCTATCGTATCGTTTTTTAAACTTTCATAATTTCCACCTGGTACTTCGGCTAATAGATCAATATCACCTAAATCAGTACTCAGAGTGAAATTTAAACCGGAGGAAAGAGTTCTTTCATCGAATTGAAAAGGTAAATTTGGAGGAGCCCCTCTTAAATAAGGATGCAAAGAGGAAAACATCTGAGATATTCTTTTCCGGTTCTCTGGAGATCGAGAATAAACCAGATCAATATCTGTAGTTAAACGGGAAGAACCGAAGGCTGTAGCAGCAAGACCACCAATCAGAATATAATCGATGCCGGCCTTTTCTAATAGTTCGAGGATTTTCTCAAATTTTGTCATTCTGAGATTGCATCCATTTCTTTCCGACTCGCCGCATCTCTTCGGCAACCAGTTGGAGTTCCTCTAATTTTCGAATACGCTCAGTCGGGGTCAATTTTAGATTCTCTTTGATTAAGGTTCGATCTATATCCTTCTTATAAAGATCTATAATTTCTTGGATGGAATCTTTGCCTGACATGGGAAACTTATATCCTTAAGATACTCTCGGATATGGACTCGAAAAGCCTTTTTTTTAATTCTCTTGCCTCCGCGTCCGGTCGGATCAATCTGTCCAGAAAATGGCGTACGAGCATAAGAATATCCTGGATACGGACCAGTTCTCCAAGGCGGATCTGGACTTTTTAGTCGAAAGAACCAGAGAGATGGAAAGGCTGGTGGAGCAAAATAAAGCCTTTGGGATTTTAGAAGGCAAACTTCTGGCTTCTCTTTTTTTCGAGGCTTCTACAAGGACCAGACTCTCATTCGAAGCTGCCATGGAAAGGTTGGGGGGAAGGGTAATTTCCACTGTAGGTTTCCAATTTTCATCCATCTCCAAAGGTGAAACTTTGTACGATACCATGAAAATGGTAGAGGCGTACGCAGACATCGCAGTCATCCGACATCCTGTAGAAGGTTCTTCTCGCATCGCGGCAGGAGCAGTTAAGATCCCTGTTATCAATGCAGGAGACGGAGCAGGACAACATCCAACACAGGCACTTCTGGATCTATACACGATCATTTCCGAAAAAGGAAAATTGGACGGACTGACTCTTGCATTCATCGGAGATCTGAAATATGGAAGAACAATCCATAGTTTGATTAATCTTCTCCGACATTATAATGTTCACTTATACTTGATTTCTCCGCCTGAACTTTCATTGCCTGAGTCTTATAAGAAGGGACTTGCAGGATTCCCGATCACTTTCGAAGAATCGGATGATATCAAAAAAGTTTGGGAATGTGACGTTGCCTATGTGACTCGCATCCAAGAAGAAAGATTTCCGGATCATAGAGAATACGAAAGACTAAAAGAATCCTTCAAACTGAACAAAGAATTGATACTCGCATCTAAAAAAGAGACAACAGTGCTCCATCCTCTTCCAAGAGTGAACGAACTCTCTACGGACGTGGATGATCTTCCGAATGCAGCTTACTTCCGTCAGGCAAAATACGGAGTGGTGAGCAGAATGACGTTACTCTGCCTTTCATTAGGCGTTCGTTTTTAAACGGAGAAGAATGGAACGTAAGATCTGGACATACGAAGAAGCCCGTAAAATTCTGCCCTATGTCCGATCGATCACGGAAGAATTTTACGAAACCGTGGGAAAGGTTCACCAAGAACTGAAAAACGGTTTATACCAAGAGAATGAACAGGAAGCCAGAGAGACCAAGGTCGAAGAACTGCTGGTAGAATGGTCCGGAAAGATCCGGGAACTTGGGATAGAAGTTAAAGGGCTTTGGCTCGTGGACTTCGATAACGGTAAAGGTTATTATTGTTGGCATCTGGGAGAAGAGGACCTTCTTTTCGAACACGGATACGACGAGGGATTTGCAGGACGCAAACCGATCCAAAACATAGACGAGGATTACGAATAATTCAATGGCGAATATAAACGAAAATTATCTGAAATTAAAAGCGGGATATCTTTTCCCGGAGATCGCAAGAAGAGTAAAAGTTTATTCTGAAAAACATCCTAACTCCAAGATCATCCGACTCGGGATCGGAGACGTTACTCTTCCTTTGGCTCCGTCCGTTGTGGATGCACTTGTTTCTTCCTCTAAAGAAATGGGAACCCCGGAAGGATTCCACGGATACGGACCTGAACAAGGGTATTCGTTCCTACTTAAAGCGATCGCAGATAATGATTATGCTCCTCTCGGCGTAAAACTGGACGAAAGTGAAATTTTCGTATCCGACGGATCCAAATGTGACTGCGGAAATATCCAAGAAATATTCTCCCAAGATGCAAAGATCGCGATCGGAGATCCTGTATATCCAGTCTATGTAGACACTAACGTGATGGCAGGCAGAACAGGAGAAGCGGGACCTGATGGAAGATATGCCAACCTTATCTATATGCCTTCTACAAAAGAGAATGGATTCCAACCCGATTTCCCTAAAGAAAGACCAGACCTAATCTATTTATGTTTTCCTAATAATCCAACCGGGACTGTTGCTTCTAAAGAATCCCTCAAGGCTTGGGTAGAATATGCTAAAAAAAATAATAGTATCATTCTATATGATTCCGCTTACGAGGCATTTATCTCGGAACCTGGAGTTCCAAGATCCATTTACGAGATAGAAGGAGCAAGAGAAGTCGCGATAGAATTCCGCTCCTTCTCCAAAACCGCAGGATTTACTGGACTTCGTTGTGCTTATATAGTGATCCCTAAAGAATTAAAGGGAAAAACAAAAGACGGCCAAGAGGTTTCCATCGGGCAACTTTGGAGCAGAAGACATACCACCAAGTTTAATGGTGTTTCTTATGTGACCCAAAAAGCAGCCGAGGCAATCTATTCTCCTCAAGGTAAAAAAGAGATCCGCGCGAGCATTGACACTTATATGGCCAACGCCAAATTGATCCGAGAAGGATTGATCAAGGCCGGATTCGATGTATTCGGTGGGGTAAACGCGCCGTATATCTGGCTTAAAACCCCGAATAATCTTAGTTCTTGGGATTTCTTCGACCAATTATTGGATAAAGCCCAGGTGGTAGGAACTCCTGGTTCAGGTTTCGGACCAGCTGGAGAAGGTTACTTCAGACTTTCCGCTTTCGGCAAAAAAGACGATGTGATCGAAGCAATCCGCCGCATCAGCGCCCTGTAATTCAGGGCGTCTTTTCCTCAAAAAAAAGAGAATATACATTTTGAAACCCTGCCGATAGACTACTAGTAGGGAAAGCTATGGGTTCGAAATATACACGCATTCTTCTTTTGATATTCGCTACGGCGCCGATTTTTTTCACGGATAGTACTTATGCCGTGTCTCCCGACCAGACGAATCTCGCGATCCTGATAGATGAAAATAAGATAAATATAAAGTTCATCAATATTTGTGTGAGTAATCTTGCACCACCTTTGGAAGAAGGTGCAGGGCCAAAATCTCAAGCAGGGGTGGCAACAGCAGCCGAGAATGCTCAGTCCGGACAACAAACCACCGCGAGCGGACAGACCGAACTTTTCAAAAAATTGAATACTCTGGATAATTATAGATCATTCAAGAAAGCAAACCAAGCGGACTTTAACGGAAATATGTGGTATTTCCAAAGTAATTATAGTTTGTCCTATAAAAACCTGAAATCTGCCCAAGGGGAGATGAAGGATATCTTTCAGGTAGTTCACGAAAATTATATAAAAACCGCTCGTATTCTATTAGAAGCCGCTTCTCCGATGATCATTCGTTCCAACGATAAAATCGCACAACATTTGTTGAAACTTGGATTCAGGGATCTCAAATCTTCAGAGGACAATTTTACAACTGCCTATAATTCCTCTCCTTACCAATATAGAGTGAAGCTTGTACTTTTCGGAGAAGGTATCAAGGTCGCAAGAAGGGCCAGAAGATTTGCACTTCTCGCAATGATCGCCGCTAAAACTCCTAATGACGATAAGCGCGAATTCCAATTTGTGAATCTGGACGAAGTCAGAAATATTGCAGAGAAGGAAAATATTTCCGATTACGATAGGATCCGAAATACTCTAATCGATTATATAGATAACGAACTACTTAGCCAAAAGATTGCACCTCCCGGAGAAGGAAAAGACAATCCGGTGGATATATTAGAAGTTCACGATGATAATTACAGCTTTATCACGAACGCTAGGGTTTCCTTTTTAGAAAAAAGTAATGAAGAAATCCGCGTAGACGATATCAATAAAAAAGAAGCGTTACCTCCTGTTCCTGCACAAGGGGGAGCCAACTAATGGATCTTCCTACACCAGCCGAAATCATTTCCCTTAGAGTAAAGGGAAGGGGATTTTGGAAATGGTTTGTAGTTTTTTCCATAATTGCGGTTACAATTCTTGCCGGAAGAATCTATTCTTCTCAGTCCACACAAGGATTTAGAGAAAGAAAAAAATCAGTAGATTCCAAAGTACGAATACTGAGGGAGATCGGAAGTTCCTTCGAATCCTCAGAACTTAAAAAAGACCTCCAGAAAATCGAAAATTATTCTGCAGACTTAAACTCCGCTTCCAAAGTCGGAAGTGTCCAGGAAAAATCGGACAGCCTAACGTTACTCGAAAGAACACTTCCCGAATCCATGAAACGTTGGTCTGAATTTGCGGAAACTTCTTCGGATAAACTACTCCAACATGTGGCCAAAGAATCCCGTTTTTTAAAAATGGAATCCGAAGATCGTCATCCACTTACCGCCAAAGAAGAAGAAAGAGCTAACGATTATTTCAGAATGGCAAGAGAAGAATGGCTTTCCGGGAATAAATTCCGTCGGGACGGAAACCATCTTTACGCACTAGTACTATATAAAAGATCCTTAAAATACTCTCTTTCCAGCTTGAAAGTATCTAAACTTCCTTATCCGGAAGAATACAAAAAAGCCGCAGATCGCCTCGTTAAGTAATAGCTTCAAAGTAAAAAAACTATCCTAAGCGCGAAAAAAAGTAGAGGAATTTTCTCGCTTAGGCTTCAAAAGAAGTCATTCCGGAGGAAAATGTCCTCCTTCTTCCAATGAGAATCGAAGTTTTATATAAATTTTTTCTCTATAGCCCTGCCAGTCATTTACCTGTTTGGGAAGAAGGAACAGGTTTGCTCGGATTACTCCCCAAAGAAAGAGTTCTGATGGAACTCGCCGACTTAAGTGTCGCAGAAAGGGAATTTGAACGGATCCCAGAGGAGTTCTTGGTCCGAGAAATTCCGGAAGCCGTTCTAGCATTTTTCCAAAAACAAAGAACCATACCTGTTTTAGGTCCTTTAGGTGAAAGGGTAGAAGATTGGGACAAACCTAGATTTCTCGCTGAACTTAGCAGATCTTCTTGGATGGCCAAGGAGACGGAAAAGCCAAGGACCACGCCGCAAAAAACGGAAGAAGAGAAAACAAAACAAAGCCAATGGTTTATGGAAGTACTTCTCCAGAACTTTCCGGACGGATTACTTGCCACAGACTTGGATGGTCATACCGTATTTTATAACGAGACATTTGAAAAAGAGATATTGGTCAAAAAGTGGTTTAGAGACAGCATTCTTCAGGCGGAAAAGCTGCTAAAAGAAATGTCCAAAGACCTACTCGGAAATTATCTTAGAAACCATGAACTCAGATTGGAAGAAGGAAGACTTTCCGTTCAGACATATCTTCCCGATCTGGAATCAATCGTAAGAGTATCCATCCTAAAACAAAAAGGAAAACCTTTAGGTTATCTGTATCATTTCGCTCCGGCTTCTGCAAAGCTAAATAGCCAAGATGGGGAAGGGATGGAATTTCCTTCCGTTACGGAAGCATTCAACCAGAAACTTCCGCTCGAAACTGTATTAAAAGAAGTGGAAGGGAGTTATATTTATCATACTCTTAAGAGAAACCAAGAGAATGTTTCCCATGCAGCCTTGGATCTGGGAGTGCCAAGAACCACATTACAGAATAGAATTAAGTTTTTGGATCTAACCAGTAAGTTTAAATTGAATAAGGACCAGCCAATTCCTAGAAAGAAAACGGGCAAACAGAGTTCTCCTAAGAAGACGGTTCCACAAACAAACAAACCGGCTGCTGTGGAAACCAAGCCAAAACCCTCTTCTAAAAAAAAGCAGGTAAGTTCTAAGAAAAAATCCACGTCTAAAAAAAGGACAAAGCAAAAATAAAATCCTTGACAGAGCCTGTAATCTGGAAATAGTCCACATTAAGAGCCGACCCTTTCCTCTCTTCCGAGCAGACGCTCGTTTGAAAAAATAAGGGATTCCCCGGTCGCTTAAAATAAAGAACCGACTACCCGGACCCTTCAAAACCCGCTCTTAATCGAATAAAAATGAATACAGGAAGGTCATCCTTCCAAATCCAATAACGGTATTCCATGGCTAACCCAAGACGAGACTCCAAGCCCAGAAACAACTATCAAAACAACAATAACGACGCACAAAACGATAATAACGAAGAAGAACCGAATTTACCGGAAGATGATCCGGAAACGGCGGAGATTCGTTCCCGAAAAAGACGTCGTGGTTCCTACGAGGGACCTACGCCTGCTCCTATTGATCTAGTAGCGCTTAAAAAAACATCGATTGCAGAATTGATCGAGGTCGCTAAAAATCTTGGCGTAGAGAATACAGGCGGATTAAAAAAGCAAAACTTAATATTCGCCATCCTACAAGCCCAAGCCGAGAGAGAAGGCCAGGTCCATGCTGCAGGGGTAATGGAAAGATTACCTGACGGATATGGATTCCTAAGATCTCCTGATTATAATTACGTTCCGGGACCGGATGATATTTATGTATCTCCTTCTCAGATCAAATTATTCGGACTTCGAACAGGAGATACTGTAGAAGGTCAGATCCGACCTCCTAAAGAATCCGAAAGATTTTTCGCAATGCTACGTGTGGAAACCGTAAATGGATACACACCGGACGTCGCAAGCAAACGTGCGTTATTCGACAACTTAACTCCTCTATATCCTAACGAAAGATTGAGAATGGAACATGATCCTTCTCAATTAGATACAAGGATCGTAGATCTAATGTGTCCGATCGGAAAAGGACAAAGAGCGCTCATCGTAGCGCCACCTAGAACAGGAAAAACAATCCTGATGCAGAACGTGGCAAACGCGATCACCAGTAATCACCCTGAAGTGACTCTAATCGTACTACTGATAGACGAGCGTCCGGAAGAAGTAACTGACATGGCTCGTAACGTAAGAGGCGAGGTCGTAAGCTCTACATTCGACGAACCGGCTACCCGCCACGTACAAGTTGCAGAAATGGTGATCGAAAAGGCAAAAAGGCTCGTGGAACACGGAAGGGACGTGGTCATTCTACTCGACTCCATTACTCGTTTGGCCCGCGCTTATAACCAGGTCATCCCGACCTCCGGAAAAATACTCTCCGGTGGTGTGGACTCTAACGCACTTCACAAACCGAAAAGATTCTTCGGAGCCGCTCGAAATATCGAAGAAGGCGGATCTTTAACGATTATCGCTACCGCTCTCGTGGATACCGGATCCAAAATGGATGAGGTGATTTTCGAGGAGTTCAAGGGAACAGGTAATATGGAGATTCATCTGGATCGGAAACTCTCCGACAAGAGGATTTTCCCTGCGATCGATATCAACAAGTCCGGAACCAGGAAGGAAGAGCTACTGTTACCTAAGGAAACCCTCCAGAAGGTCTTTGTGCTCCGAAAAGTGCTTTCTCCCATGAGCATCACAGAAAGCATGGAATTATTACTCGAGAAGATGAGACAGTCTAAGACTAACGAGGCTTTCTTGGGTAGCATGAACGCCCAATAGGCTTTGGAAAAGGGGACAACATGAAAACAGACATCCATCCTAAATACGCAGACGCCAAAATTCGCTGCGCTTGTGGGGCTGTATACGAGACTCGTACTACTGTAGGAGACATCCACGTAGAAATTTGCTCCAACTGCCACCCATACTTCACCGGAAAATCCAAAATTCTGGATACAACCGGTCGTGTGGACAAGTTCAAGAAAAAATACAAAATCTCCTAAGAGATTTTTAGGCTCGGGGCGTCCCCTTCGCTTGCAGCGAAGGTCGGGCTCCTCCGAGCTGCGCTTGCGCTCCGGTCGCTTCGCGACTGCTGACGCACTCTCCGGATCCCTGACGCATCTAAAAAAGAAATCTTCTCTCTTAAAAGTGCTTTCCTGCTCTATCAACAAAGTCTAATCTAAGAAAGGCAAATAACATGGCAGTAATGGATTTCAACCGATACAAAGAGATCAACGACCAAAGGTTAAACTATAGAGAAATGGAAGATGCCACTGTGGTTTCCAACTATAGGAATGTAGGTTGTGGAGACGGGTATCGTATTTATCTCAAAATAGACGAGAATAGAAAAGTCACTGACGCAAGTTATACTACGACCGGTTGTGGGTTCGGGATTGTGGCACTTGCAATGGCCACAGAGATCGCTAAGGGAAAAACCATCGAGGAACTCAAGAACGTCACCACTGAAGATGTTGAAAAACAATTCGAGTTTCCTGAACGCAGAAAAAATTATCCTGAGTCAGCAGTAGCAGCACTACAACAAGCAATTCATGATTACGAGACCGGAGCTGGAGTCCCAAAAGAAAGAAGGATCACCGCTGCAAAAGCAAAAGAAATTCTTTCCCAAAACGGAAGCCTAAAAGGTGAAGATCTATCTTCTATCATATTAGAAAAAGAAGATCTACATGGAGTGGATTTCTCCGGAGCAAATTTAAACAACGCATTCTTAACCAATTGTAATTTTGCAGGAGCCAATTTTGAAGGCGCTCGACTTCGCGGAGCTTTTTTGAATGGGGCCGATTTGACTGGCGCTAATTTTAAAGGTGCGGATTTACGTTGGGCAAAACTCGCAGGGGCCAAGATAGAAGGTGCGGACTTTACGGACGCAGTCTATGATATAGGTACCAGAGTGGATCAAAAACAAATACATATTTTCTCTTCCATGAAGAAGGAAGGAAAAGATATCTATATGGAGAAACATGAAGCCGGGTGATAAAGCGAAACTAACCAAAAGAAGTTTTCTTTTAAAAGGGGTAATCGTACTCACCGGCGCTCAAGTGGAGATCCAGGAGATTAACGGAGACAAAGTTTCCGTTCTTTATAACGATCGCGAAGGTTATCCACACACAATCGAAGACCTCACGCTCGCGGACCTCGCTCCAATAGAATAACTCTGCGGCTCCGCGCCTCTGCGTGAAAACAAATGCTCTTACGAAAGCTTTTCATTCTAAGTTTTGCTTTCTTAATACAGTGCAGGACAACGACTTATTCCACAATTTCCTATTCTAAATACGAACAGATTCGTACAGTTCGTGAAAACGCAATCTCTTCCGAAAATTTAAGTCTGATCACAACCAGATTTTTAAAAAGTAACGATCTATATAAAAGATACCAAGAAACTCCCAGAGTAGTCATCTATGATCTGGATAATAGGCTCGTAGCATTAAAAACAAGAGAGCTTGCCTACTATCTTGCAGAACTATGTTATCAAGCGGGATCCGAACTGGATCTGGACGATCCAATGTTTGCAAGGATGTTTGCTTCTTCCTTAGTGTATTCTTATACATACTTATTTGATAAAAAGGCCATTCCTGCAGCGGATCCATTCTCTATGGAGTTTAGATTCGCATTAGAAACATATAATAGATCTCTTGCGCAATTAGTTCGGTTTGCCAAAAAGAATAGAAAACTCGCTAACTTAACGGATCTTAGCCTTCCTCTTATTAGAGGCGCACTCTCTATGACTAGAGCAGAAGTAGAAACTGCTTGGACTCCCAAAAATTTCTTGGAAGTAGAAGTCGCCTACGATTATAAAAACGAAGGATTCTCCAATCAAATCAGTAAATTTGGGATAGGTACACCTCTTATCTTGATCCGAAAACATCCGGAAAAAGAAACAGAAGAAAGAAGAAAATACGAATTCGTAGCTGGGGTAGGGCAAGCATATCCCGGAACTGCTCTTTTGACCTTAGAGGAGTCTTATTTAGAAAATCGTAATTTAACTTTAAAGGCAGTCATCCATCTATATGATCCTGTGCATAGGGACAGGGTGCAGTTTTCCGGTTTGGATTTGCCTATGGAAAGTGATACAACCACTCCTCTTGCGTACATGTTGTCTGGTGCGGAGAAAAGGGACGGATTTTTTGCAAAATTTGATGGAGAAGTTGCTTTAGAAAGAAAAGGTCTCTATATGGTTTATCCTTATAAAAAAGGAAAAATCCCCGTTGTTTTTGTACACGGGCTTGCTTCTTCTCCTTTTATTTGGTTCCCGATGATCAATGAACTTTTAGCAGATCCTAAGATCAAGGATCACTACCAGTTCTGGGTATATTGGTATCCTACTGGAAATCCGATCACAATTTCTGCCGCTGATTTTAGAGACACGCTCAGAGACTTACGAAAAATTTATGATTCGAAGGGAGAAGATTCGTCTTTCGATAAGATGATGATCGTGGGTCATAGTATGGGTGGACTTCTTACCAAATTGATGGTCGCCAGAAGTAAAAAAGAAGATTGGATGAAAATCGCAAATGTTTCTACCGAAAAATTCGATTCTCTCAACGCAGAATCTAAAGAAGAAGTTAAACGAGTATTCGATTTCAAACCTTTACCTTTTGTGAAAAGAGCGGTATTTATCGCCACACCTCATAGGGGATCTAATCTTGCGGAAGGATTTTTAGCATCTATCGCAAGGATCTTATTCGTGCTTCCTAAAGGAGCTCTCGATAATATCGGAAAAGCATATAAGTTTTTAACCTCCGATTCTGAAGAAGAGTCCATTCTTCCGGAAACCTACGGAGTAGATGGACTTTCTCCTAATAGTCTGTTTATGAAGGTAACTGGAGAATTAAAGCCAGAAGTTCCTTTTCATTCTATCATAGGGAATTCCAAGTTTAGGGACCTGGAATGGATTAACGATTCAGTGGTGTCTTATGATAGCTCCCATTTGGATGGGGCCGAATCCGAACTTCTGATAGACTCGGATCATTCCGTCCAAGATCATATGCCCACTATTCTGGAGATCAAAAGGATTCTCTGGAAACATTCCGGGATACAAAATTTCATTTCCAAGTAATATTGTAATTTGTTAATTCATGCACTTCTCCTCTTTTGGAGAGGTCCTACTTTGAATAGTATATAAAATATTTTTTATATACTATATGGGATAAAAATATTTTCTAAAAAAATAAACAAATAGATTTACTTGTAATGTGGGTCTGTTTTTCATTCGAAAGTGTCGCGAGAGATTTTTTCTATGTTTAAATTTTTTGTGTCTGTTATGTTGGTGCTGAGCGTTAGTTTTGTTAGCTTCTCTTGCTCGGATGCCGAGAATCTGAACCTACTGAGTATCAAGAATTATCAAGACGAATCTTTAGATAATTTCCTGAAACTCTGGTTTATCGTTGTAGCAACCGGGGAAATTTTATCAAATAATCCACTCTTTTGGGATACTTCTTTGGAAATTGTAGAAGAGGCAAAGGCGGAGTGGGATAAATTGGATCCTATTAAAAAAGCGGAGGCTTGTACTCTTACGTTTGCCAGTGGAGAAAAATTTCCAGCTGAACTTTGTATAAAATAGAAAGCGAATCAATTTGGATCGGTAGCGTGGTAGAGATTCCTTGGTCAGCACGCTACCGATCTTTTCTTTATTTTTGCAAGGTTGTATAACTGCCAAGGTCTTCGAGATGGCCGAGAGCGGCAGACATACCGTTCCAGTCGAAAAAAGTGAAAGAGGGATAGTGAATTTAAATATTTGTAAGGATATATTAGTTAGAATTCATTCCTTTCCAAAGCCAGTCAAATGATTCGGAAAGTACCTGATCCAATTCTCCCTCTAAAAGCCAAAGATTTTTGTTTAAAAACGCTTCTTTAACTTCTTTGGGAGGGTTATGATGTTGCCAAAGCATAAGACCTAAAAAATAAAAACGTAATATGAATTTTCTTGCATTCGCGATCGTAAGTCTGGTTTCCCTAGAAAGCCAAATCCTCGCTAATTCATCCATTCCATCGGATGTATTCTTTTTAAATTCGTATAAAAAATCATGATCCACATTACTTTCTAAAATTCCCGGAATAATCAACCCCACGAACATGAAAATTTCATTTTTCGAAAACTGATGAATAATCTTCTCCTTTAGCTTGGATAAGGAATATTCAGGACCTTCTAGTAGTTCCGCCATTTCTTTAAAAAAGGATTCCGTTTCTTGCAGATGAAGTGTGAGGAAAATTTCTTCCCTGGTTCTGAAATAAAAATAGATCACACCCTTGGTGACTCCTGCGGCCTCCGCAATTTCTTGGGTGCTCGGTAGGGGATGTTTTTGTTTAACCAAAAGTTCCCGCAAAGCAGCCACAATGGACTGCTTGCGGATTTCCTTTTCTTCTGGTCTTCTGGCTCTTTTTTTATCCACTCTCAGGAAACTATACGGCAGCGGACAGCATCCAGTCAACCGTCTCTTGGAGCGATTTTTTAACAGGCATAGGTTTCCATTGGAATTCCTTCTCCAATCGATCCGAATTATATTCTTGTTTTCTTTGCAGATAATCTTGTACTATCTCGGAATTGATCTGTCTGTCCAAACCAGTGATTGCGTGTTTGAAAGCATCCAGGTAAGGCATGACTCGGACAATAAAGGAAGGAAGTTCCTTGCCTGTCGTTTTTGCCTTAGGATGGATCTCCTTTACAAGTTTACAAACTTGTGAAACGGATAATGTTTCTCCGGTTGCGATATATCTGCCTTGTGCAGCAGGATTTTCATAGGCTAAGATATGCGCCATCGCAACATCCCTCACATCTACATATGAAAAAGTCATCTTAGGTGCGAACGGAAGTTGGCCTTTCAGGATGTCTTGGATCAGCTTTAAGGAAGAAGTGGGTTGAGTGAACTGAGGACCTAAAATAGTTCCGGGCAGAACAGTTACCAGATTCAGGCCTAACTTTTCAGAAAGTTCCCAAGCTAATTTTTCGGATTGGGTCTTGGATATCGCATAAGGCTCTTTTGCAGAATCGTTCCAGGTGGATTCGTTCAAAGGGGATTCTCCTTCTGCAATCGTTCCCACTGCGGCGATACTCGAAGTATAAACTACTTTTTTGATTCCAGCCTTATGAGCTTCTTCTAGAATATTCCTGGTTCCATTGATATTCGGTTCCACCACTTCTTTTTGAGGATCTTTAGCGGTCAGATTGAATGCCGCTGCGACTTGGAAGAGTCCATCCTGTCCTTGAAGAGCTTTGCGAAGAGATTCTTTATCTCCTAAATCCGCAGATACCAATTTTACTCCTAACTTTTTCAAGTTAGCTGTTTTCTTTGCATTGTTCTTATCTCGAACTGCAGCCGTTACCTCATAACCTCTTTCTTGAAGAAGTTTCACTAAAGAAAAACCCAAGTGCCCACTCGCACCCGTTACCAATACTTTTTGCATGAGTTCCTACCTCGTTAATTAATATACCATTGGACTATAAATAATATACCAATAGTCAATTATTTTTTAAAAATGACTCCAAAGCAATGAAGGTTAGGAAAATTTTAAATAAGTTTCGTACTGCCATTTTGGCATCTTCCTGACGGCTGATCCAAGATACTTCCATAGGGATTCTTGGATTTATGAATTCACCTGAAATTTGTAGAATCAGAACTTAAACTCATTAAGAAGACCGGTTTTTAATTTCGTTTAACAATTAGGATGTATCCCGTAGCCCATATGAGCGAGGAGGTATTTCGAACGATTCCTTCTTGTCAGTTGCTCTTTTTTAAAAACTATGACTTTACTCTCGACTCTATTAGATAGGGAGAGTAACGCATTGATTGGAAGGTTGAATCACTTCTCGTGAAATTAGTTTCATTTATTACAATATTATTACTTACTATATCCTTATATTCTCAAGAATTTCCGGCCGATCCTACGAACGCTGGTCCTCCAATGCAGGGTTCAGGTTTAATTGAACAAACTTCCGAGTCTGCTAAGAATCTCTCTTCTACTAGGAAAAAATCTGAATTGGGATTTAGAATTATGAAATCCGAATATGATCCGTATCAATACCAATCGAATACAAATATGGCCCAACAACAGGCAAATCGTGATTTTAATCTGACTGGAAATGTTCGGACTATTTATCCTTTGTATTTTAAATTTGTCGACGAAGAGAAAAAGTATGGAGTAGAGTTTTTATTTTCTCAAAATGCTCTTACAAAAGCGCACTACTATTATATTTATGGAAACGATTTAGGTTATGGGTTTAGGCGGAGAGATATTTCTGATTTAGAAAGAAGCGATTATAAGTTAAATTATTTGTCTTATGCTCTGACTCCGTTTGGAGAAAAATTGTATTTTGGCGCCGGGTTAAGAAAGGTAGATACTAGCATGTGGTCCGGAAGTTTATCTGGAATTTACTCGGAAAAAATCCAAACCTTAGGACCTCAAGTGTCGATCAAAAGTAATTTACGTTTATATGATTCTCTTTATTTGAATTTAAGTTTGGAGCTTTATTATACAGAAGGGCGTAGGGACTTTAAGTCGCAAGGTTATGATACATCTTTAGAATGGACAGGATCCAGCTTCGAAGAATTCGCCTTTTTGTATAAAGTATACCCACATCATAATACGATGGGAGTGTTCAGGGGGTCTGAGTTGGATATTTCCTTTTCTTATATTTTTTTCGAAAAATATAAACTGTACTTCGGCTATAATTATAATAGATCCAATTTTTCGTATAAAAATTATTCGGACCAATACGTTACTTATTATCAATATACGGATGCGCTTACTATATATCCTCAGACTCCTGATTCAGGAAGAGAAAAAATTCGAGGTTACTATTTAGGAATTTCTGCAGTATTTTAAAGTCTACTTAGAATTCCCTTTCTGCTTCCTGTACAATGCAGGCGACATCCCCATAAACTTTACGAACTGGGAATGAAATGTGGATTTGGAATTAAATCCCACTGCGAATGCGATATCTAATACGGAATTTTCGGACTCTTCTATCAGACGTTTACAAGCTTCTTGCACTCTGTACCGATTGATGAGTTCGTAAAAATTCATTTTGTGAACTTCGTTTAAATATCTGGAAGTTTGGTGCAGATTTAGTCCGAGTTCCGCAGCTAGATCTACCAATCTTAATTCGCTATCCCTATATAAAGTTTTGGTTTCTAAGAGTTCTTTAAGCTTAAAGTTTGCGGCTTCTATCTCTTTAGAAAGAAGAGGAGTGTTTTGATATTTTGCATTTTGAATGACCTCGCTGATCTCACTGAAAAATCCTGGATGTCTTTCTCTAACTAAGAATAATAGGAGCACCATGACGCAGATAAGAGAGGCTCCCAGATCAAACAAATATTTGTTCTTTAAGAAGTAAGCGGTTCCTATTAGGCTGTTTGCGAAGACTGGCAAAAGTAATACCAGCCATATCAGTTTTAATTCATACATTTCGTATCTTCTGCTGACCTTATGGTAGAGATAGAGGCAGAATAGGGAATATATGGAAACCTGGATACTAGCGAGAAAACTTCCTAAATGAGCCCAATCTAGTCTGAATTCCTTGGCTCCTTGTATTACCTGAGCCTTTAGTTCCGAGCTATTTTGCGAAAAGAAAATACATTCAAAAACGGTAAATAGCAAGACGGGAGAAAAATGGAGTCCGTAACGAAATACTTTTTCTTTCGGAGTTTCTTCTTCTGTCTCTAAGAAGGAACGGATGTATGTGTAGATCAGTGGCCCTACTGAGATCACGCTGGTATGTAAGAATATAAATAAATAAGGAAATTCTAATAAATCGTTCTGAAGATACCACGAGTACCTAAGTAGAATGGTCCCGGTTAGAGCCATGATGAGCACCAGGATCCTATTTCCGGAGCCTGGTCTAATGATTTCCAAATATGCATATAGAAATGCGGCGCCCGCGCCGAATTGCAGAAATTTCAGGAAAAATATATGTAGGTATTCCATAGATGGGCTTTTTGGGCCGGGTGCTATTTGATTTCCTATCCTGTTTTCTGCCAAACAGATTTGAAAAGACCTAGCAAGCCAAATTTGCCACCGCATTTTTGTAGGAGCTCCAACAAAATCATCAACCAGAAAGGTTCTTGAAATGGGAGGAATTTTCTGATAAAGGGAAAAGTGTCGCACCGGGTACCACCAGCCAGCCCCCTTCCGCAGCGACAATAGAAGCGAGGAAACGACTCCGAAGGAAGTCGGTGACCAGTAGGTCAAAAAGTGTCGCACCGGGTACCACCAGCCAGCCCCCACCCAAAAGCAGGGTGGGGAGAATCACTGCCAAATTGCGCGTAGGAGTTCTGACACACGGTCTGCCATGTTGGAAGTCCGATCCGATAAGTTCGGCTATCCGAACCTATGGAGGCGGTCGATGCGAAGACGAAGTTCTGTTATGATGGGCACATGAATTCGGAAACATATCCTCTAGCTGTAATACAACTCAAGGGCTCCCAGGAAGAGATGGGAAGACAATTCGGTGAAATCATGAATGCGATCGGGCAGTTCGAGCCGATCTTCGACTTTTATCCAGTCATGGCCCGCAATCTTTTGTTAGGAAGTTTGCCTCGTAACAATCGGAATTTTTTGGCGAAAGGAGCGACTTCTCTTCTGGTAAATTGGATGTCCAGAAGAATGAAAAAGCACCGGCCGTCCGAGTTTTCGACGAGAACGATTGCTGCCCTGACTGCGGCCGGTCGTTCTGCGAAATTGGAAAAAGAACTTTTTACTATGGATTCTTTTCAAAACTCAGTTGGATTTTTGGGCGCAATCCAACTTCTTCCCGAGCTTGCACATATGAGTCCGGGTAGAAGTCCTCAGATGATCCCTGCTTGTACGAGTGTTGCTGTTTGGGGAGAACAAAGTCAGGACGGCAAATTGTATCACGCTCGCAATTTTGATTTTCCAGGCGTAGAAGTTTGGGATAAACGTCCGATCGTTGTCTTTTGTACTCCTGAAAAAGGTTTACGTTATGGCTATATAGCTTGTAGGGGTGCGGATGTTCCTGGGATCACCGCATTTAATGAAGCAGGTCTAACCATTGCATTCCATACTCGCTTCCATAAAAAGATTGGCTTTAACGGCTTGGGAGTGATCGATTTCGGTCATAAGATCATTTCAGAGGCAAGGTCTATCGAAGAAGCGGTAAGTATCGCTAAAAAACATAAAATCAATTCTACCTGGGGACTCATTGTAACCAATCATAAGGAGAAGGGGCCGAAAGCTGCGATTATCGAGACCAACTATGGAAATGTGGATGTGGTCTATCCTAATTTAGGAAAAGATCATATTGTAAATACGAATCATTACCAAAGTGAAAAACTACAAGAAGGGGAAATCATGGCAGCCCCCGTTTTTTATCATCATTGTATCAGTCGTTTTGATCGGGCTGAGCAGCTTCTTTCTTCCCAAAAGAAAAAAAAGGGAACCAGCGTCGTAGATCTTCAGAATCTTTTGGATGATACTATCGATTGTTCCAGCGGAGAAGTTCGCACAATGGGTTCTACGATCCGTCAGATTACCTCAGTTAAGTCTGTGGTGATGAGTGCAGAGGCCCGTAAAATTTTTGTCTCAGTCGGTACTGCACCTACTAGTAGCGGCCCTTATATGGAAATTCCTATGGCTTGGGGAGAACCTGGCTATAAACTTTTGGATCTTTCGGATTCGAAAAAGGGAAAAGGGAAGAAGGTCCCAAAGTCTAAAAATCCTAAAGAAGGATCAGCGATTCTACATTATAAAAAAGCAATGCTTATCAATGATGATCCTGGAATGGGAGGGATTGATGATATTCTTCTGGAATTACAGAAGGCAAACGAGGAATTTTCAGGCAAAGACCCTTCTATCCTATTCTTAGAAGCAATTTTATATCTGGAAAAAGGAAATCTGAATAAGGCTTCTTTCTTATTGGAGCAAGCGGAAAGTTTGGAGACTTCTTCTTTCAGAAAGCAGCAAAGTGCATTGTGGTTGGCAAGGACTCAGTCCGTTTTGGGTAAACAAAAGATAGCAGACCATTTCTATGATAAGATCAAAAATTCTAAAACGGAATTTTCCACTCAGGTTTGGAAACATAAAGTGTTTCAGGACAAGGGTAAATATTCCGCGAGAAAATTGAGACAGGTTTCTCCGAACTTTATTATCGTAGAAGCGAACGAGCTATAAAAATTAAGGTTCGCACTGAGAACACAGAGGTCACGGAGTATTTTGATTTATGTAGGAATTCCTATATCTGATCAAACCTCTGTGCTCTCGGTGGGCTCTGTGCGAAAATAATATAATACTTTTACGCGTAAAAATTCAACTAAGGACCTGCTACACAACGAGCGCGAACATTAGCGGAATCAGTCTTTGAGTATACATACATTTGATAGACCATTTGTGCATGAGCTGTTGATAGAGTACTATTGTAGGTAGTTCCAGTCCAAGAAATTGCTGCCTGACTGCTATTTGGAAAAATAGAAATCGGAAGATTTGAATTTCCTATCGAAGGTTCCGATATGAAATAAGATTCTCTTATTGATGGGAGTCTCCAATCTGTTCTGGAAGCAAAGTTTAGATTATTACAATAGTCTAACGCTTGCTGCCAATTTAATGGACTTGCACTTCCGGTACAAGAGGAATCGTCCGCTTGTCCATACGCACATTTTTTGATAAGAAGTCCTGTATTTGCCTCTTCTATGGTGCCGTCCCCTATATCGGTAAAGCTTGCATTTGGCGCCTTGGGTCCGGATACGCAACGAAAAGGAAAATTTGTAGTTTCATCTATCGGAGTTACATTCCCTCCAGAAGATACTAAATATCTCCCGAAAAAGCCTACTGCAGGTGTGGAAGTCCAACCTCCTGCGCCTTGCCCATTTGGAAAGTAAGTGTTTGGTAGAAAAGTATTTTGAGAATGATCTGCGAGTAGAGAGGCTTCTCTGGCTGTCGGAAGTCTCCAGTTTCGTCCTGCAGTGGTTAAAGAATTACAATAAGCGTTAGCTACCTGCCAATACACATTGAGACTAGAGCCAATACAAGTGCTACCGGTCCAAACCATTCCGAACGGGCACCTTTGCCAAGTTAGTTCGGAACTTTCTTCTAGTATGGTTTCTCCGGAATCCTGGATCTGTAATAGGAATGGGGCCGGAGTATTTGTAAATTCTCCATCTTCTCCTGTCCCAATACAGGCACGCGTTACTCCGCTTGTATCGTAACAAATGGTTTGGTTGGCGTCGGGTAATTTGAAAGAGGATCCAGGGGGGACACTTGTAGTGCTTGTTAGAGCTAAAAGAGCGGAAGTTTCCAGATTATATTTTTTATGATCAGGTTCACAGTTCCAGAGAGAAAAGGATACGAAGAATAACATACACAAGGAGCGACACTTTTTCATTTTAAGAATTCCAATTTTAAAATATTCTTATCGACTTATATATCCTAAAGGAGGGAGGCCAGACAGAATAAGAAGAAAATCGACCGACTTTCTTCCGAAAGTTTGGAATTTTTACGTTAGGCGGGATCTAATTACCCAATTGGGATATTTGAGTTATAGTGGAATTCGCGAAAACAAGAGTTCAAAAAGTATTTTCGCTAGCCACTGATTCTCTCTCCATCCACATTCCGGAGTCTTTGATTAGCTGGACTAATCTTTCATCCGCATCGTCGGAAGGAACGTTTTTGAGCACGATTTCTTTTCCTCTATATAAATGCACTTTACCGGGGCCGGCGCCTACATAGCCGAAATCCGCGTCTGCCATTTCTCCAGGGCCGTTTACGATACAGCCCATGACTGCGATCTTAACTCCTTTCAGGTGGCCTGTTTTTTCTTTGATACGTGCAGTCGTGGTCTGCAGATCGAATAGAGTTCTTCCACAAGAAGGGCAGGAGATGTATTCCGTTTTTGTAAGTCTAAGTCTTGTTGCTTGCAGAATATCGAACCCAAGTTGTAATACTGCTTCCGGTTCGCTATCAATCACTTTGATCCTGAGCATGTCGCCGATTCCGTCGGTCAACATTCCGCCGATTCCTATAGAGGATTCGTACAATGCAGTTTCCATGTCTTGGTATTCTGCACTCAAGAAGATAGGGTAATCAAAATCGCTAAGTATACGTGCTAATTTTCTGTAATCGTGTAGTATATGAAATGTTTGGACTGAGAATGTTACCGATTCAATCCCTGCGTTTTTGAATTCTTCGGGCAATCCTTTCAGACTTTCTATCTGATAGGCTTGTACGCTGAGCTCAGTAATTCCTTTACCTTCTCTTCTATGCAAAAATTCTAATAAAGAATCCCTGTTTTGGAAATGATGAAATGGATCCACTGTTACTTTAGGAAAAGGGATCAGGTCCTCTAATACATCTTCGAGTAATAATTCGTTTTGTTCTACAATGACTCCCATGGGAACAGAGGAGGATTTACTCGCAGAAATACATTCTTCTCTCAGAAATTCGTCGGAAGGAAGTGGTACAGAAACCATTTCCAGCTCCAAGGATCTAGATTTCGCATAATTTTTAAGTGAAGAAAGAGCTTGAGAGAATCCGTTCTCAGATTCGAAAGGTAGAACGGATTCAATGCGGACCGCATGGTTTTCTCCAAGTGGAAGATTCCCTACTTGGATCGGTCTGCTATAAAATCTTTGGTAAGAGTAAGGATTTCTGAATTCGGAATAACCTTGGCTTTGTGTTTCCGGAAATCTAAGTCGATTGTATTTGTCAGCGAGTAATCTTGCGACTGGAACTTCGTGGATTGGATCTTCTGTTAAGGAAACTCGGATCGTATCGCCGAGACCATCTTCCAATAAGGAGCCTATACCGATTGCGGATTTGATCCTTCCGTCTTTTCCGTCTCCAGCTTCTGTCACTCCTAGATGTAATGGATAATCCATCTGCAGTTCCATGAAGCGGCTGCATAATAATCTGTAAGCCTGGACCATCACTTGGGGATTGGAAGCCTTCATGCTTACTATAATATCTTTATAAGAGAGACTTTCAGCGATCCGAATAAACTCGATCGCTGACTCCACCATTCCTTGTGGTGTATCTCCGTATTTGTTCATGATTCGATCGGATAAGGAACCGTGATTGGTCCCGATTCTCATCGAGACTCCTAATTCTTTACAACGAAGTACTAACGGACTGAATACTTCGGAGATTCTTTCTAATTCTTCTTTGTATTCCAGATCGGTATAATCTCTAACTGCGAATTTTTTCTTATCGGCAAAGTTGCCCGGATTGATACGGACCTTCTCCACCCATTCTACCGATTTCATCGCTACACTTGGAGTAAAATGGATATCCGCTACGAGAGGGACCTTGCTTCCTAACTTTTTAAGTTCCTTACGGATATTCGGCAAGTTATCCGCGTCCGGCTGAGAAGGAACAGTCAATCGAACGATCTCACAACCTGCAGCTTCTAACTCTAGAATTTGTCTGACTGAATTTTCAGTATCCCTTGTATCCGCAGTGATCATGGATTGTATGCGGATTGGATTATTCCCACCGATGCCGATATCTCCTACTTTTACCTCTCTGGTCCTGCGGCGTTGGTAAGAGAATGGAGAATGATTATATCGGAAGTTCATGAGTGCTCTCTAGTTCCATTAAGAAGGGAACGAACCGCTTGTCATTTAGGATTTTTCCCGAATAAGTCGGAATCTGCGAGGTTTTTGAGGATTTGTAGTATATTCTACCCTGAAATGTAACAGCCAAAAGGGCGGACAAATTGATTAAATTGACTATAAAAGAGGAGTAACAAGGATTGCTGGAACCGGATATGAATTTCCTAAAACGTTTTTTTGGTAAGATAGAATCTCCTGAAGAGGCGGAGTTTTTCCTGAACTCCGCTTCCTATATTTTGTTTTTAATCGGGTTTTTGCAGAGTATTCTTTTTGCATTTCTCTTGGGATCTTTTAGGAATTTCTATATGGATGTTCTCCTTCTTTTTATCTTCGGAATCGTGATCCGATTTTCCAGAAGTAGGGTCTCCGTTATTCTTCTATGTATTTATTCTTTGATCATACTTGTTGGGACTACCTTGACTTGGTTCGGGATCGCTGCGGGAGGAGGAAATAATATATTTCTGGCATTCGCTTTACTTCTTCTTTCGATTCGTGCCGCTTACGTAAGTTTTCAATTTCATAATTTGATCGGTACAAAACTTATTTGGAAGAATTTTTGGATTCGCCATCTAATCGCTCTCGGTTTTGCATTCGTATTTTCTTTTTCTCTTTTTGTTTCTTTTATATTGATCTCAAAGCTTTTAGGGATCACCGAAATGAGTAGTCTTTACGGAGAGATTATTTTTGAATCTCTTCCCATCTCTTATATTCTTCTATTGCTTCCGGGACTTCCTTGGGTTAAAGAAAGAAGAATGTACACTGGCTCTAAAATCATTTCCTGAATCCTGACAATTCTTTCGAATTTAAATATACTTCGCGCAGAAGATATGTTGTAGCGGACGTTATAGTAAATGTGAGCTTTTCCTCACTTTTTTTCTGAAAGAATCAAAAAATACAAAAATAGTATGATCACGATTTGTTGTGCAGTTAACTAGCCGGGGAATCTATATATACACATAACGTTGCGATTTTTCCGAAGTTTTGAAATCAAACTATCGGATCAATCCGTATAACAAGCGTTTGTTCCCCGATTTGTGTCGTTCATTCCGAGCGGTTATGGGAATTTTTTAAAAAACTCGGAAAAATTCCCAACGGATTAGGCTATTGGAAAAAACGTTAGATGGGAACTTGATGAATCTATTAAATAGAAAAATACGTTTTATAAAGATCTTACCGGTGCTCGGGATCTTTTTTATTTCTGTAACGGGATGTTCCTCCGAGGGAGGAGGTTTAGATCCTGTGTCCGCGCTTCTTGCGGCAATTTCTCCTTCTTCTCCTCCCGGGGAAGAAGTCCCACCTCCAGGAGAAGCGGGAACTCCCGCTTGGGTAAGCGCGTCTGACGCGGCGTTCAGTGATAAGGTGGAAATTCGTTGGGAAGCGGTTCCTGCTCAAGAATATAAAGTGTTTAGAAAATCAGTATTCGAATCTTCTTTCCAACAGATTGGTTCAGTAACCGATCCTGTTTTTATGGATTCAGTTTCCAATTCCCAAAGTTTATTTCAGTATGCCATTCAAGTTGTGGATCTTGAGGGTAAAATTTCTCCCATCAGTCTTTTTGATACAGGAACAGTCGGTTTCAATACCTCTTGTTCTGCAAAGTTAAATACACTTGGAGGAGGAACATCTCTTTATTCTAGGTTTAAGAATGGTTTTCCGGGAACTGCGATTTCGGTTTCTTCTTGGGGAAATTCGGTACTAGTTGCAAGCGGTACGAATGTTTATCTATTGAGTGTGAATGGAGATATGATCGGTGTTTGGACGGGTATCTCTCCTAAAGCAATGGTTGTGGATGCTTCTAATCGTATTTTTGCTTTGGCAGGAATGAAAGTATTCGAACTAAATTCAGATTGTTCTCAAACAAGTTTGATCGATCTTCCTGCGGATTCCGAGCCTAAAGATCTTGCCTTGGATACTTCCGGAAATTTGTATATAAGCGAAGCAAATTTTGATACAGGTACAGATCGTATTTTCAAATATTCTTCTTCGGGAAATTTACTCAAGACTTGGGATTTACCTGGGACATTTAGGGAACCTTATGCAATCTATATACATCCTTCCGACGATAGTCTGTTAGTTGCAGATAATTCTTCTTTTAATTTGTACCAATACGATATAAGCGGAGATACTCCGAATCAAATCGCATTCAAGCAGATTACCGTAGGCCAGATCATCGATATGACTATGAGTGGAAATCAGATCTTAGTTGCGATTCAGCAAAATACTTTTCCCGATAACGGACCTTATTTGGTGAGATTCCATAGCGGAATGGCCGGAGGTTCTGTAACCATGAAGATTAACCCTGCTGGCCGTTCTACCATCCAAAGTATCGCAACAGATAATCGTAATGGAAATGTTTTTGCTGTAGATACGGAAAGATCTTCTATACTCTCTTGCGCTTCTCCTATCTTTTCGAATTGTTCTCCTAGTTTAGTTGGGATTTCTCCTTTGAGAATCGTTCGTGATGATAAAAAGAACTTTTACATTCTTCACGCAACAAAACAGATCACTAAGCTGAATCCGAATGGGGCTCATATTTCCAGTTTTGTTTTACCTTCTTTCCAAGGATCTTCCGTTCAAGGTTCCGATATGGAGATCGATGGGGACTTCTTGTATATTTCGGGAAGAAATTCTTCTGATGCAAAAGTTTTAGTAAAAGTCAAGACGGATTTTACCGGAGTTACAATTCGAACGTTGCCTGCGAATTCGTTTGTTCCTTTTACGAATATTGCCGTGACCGGCGGAAAAGTATTTAGTGATTTTGTGGATTTTGGAGAAGAAGATATGTTTACTTATTTAAATTTCTCTTCTGTTAATGGAGGAGGGGAAGGGAATTATTTAGATAATTCTTATAGAGAATCCTTCATCATGAATACCATTGATTTGGAAACGGACTTTGCCGGAAATTTTTATCATATGTTAATAGGAATGGGGGATAGTGATATTCATACTTCTATTTCGAAATTCAATTCTAATACTTTAGAATGGAGTAATCTGATCCAATCCACTACTACTCCGTTTCAGCAGATCACAACCGATAAATCCGGAAATTTATATACCTTAGAAGGAACTGTGAATAACGGATTTAAGGTGTTTAAAAGAGATGGGAATTTTACCGAGTTGAATCAGATTTCTATACCTACAAATCAAATCTCCACTGGAGCATTTTATGTTTCCGACACGGGCGATTCTTCTTTCCTTGCAACCCCTTGGAGTTTGCATAAGATTATGTTACCTTGAAATGGGTTGGCTCTATCGGTAGGATCTAAATTTTCCAAAAGTAAAAAAATTCTATCGCCCGAATTTGAGATCTGGGGGTGGAAAATCCGATACTTTGGTTATAGAAAGTCTGGAAAGATTTTCGAAACAAAGGGCCTCGGTATGGAATTTCTGGAACCAAAAGACCTGACGGAGAATAAATCCTACCGGATCCGTCTAACCGTAGCCATCTACAGAAATAATATTTTATCCTATAAAAATGATATCGTAGTTCCTTCCGTTTATATTAGAAGAAACGAAGCGAGAGCTCATATCCGTAAAGAAGTGACAGAACGCCTGTCGCATTCTTCTTTTTTCCGCTCTCCTCGCCCGGATTATGATCTGGTTCGTTATTCTGAAGAAGCCACTTGTAATACATTCCTGAGATACAGGATCATCAGCGGAAGCCCCAGCGAAGAAACTTTACCTAAGACTGTTTAAGAAGGATTCGTAACTTAATTGTCTTGAATTCCGGTCTAGGGTCGTAAAAACTTGACTGCGAATCCGGATTATGGCAGGCCCAGACAGAAAGGTCATCGAAAAAAATTCCCATGGAGAATACGTTCTAACGGCGTACGGGGAATTTTTAAGTTATTTCCATACTCATATACAACTTTTCGGGACCTTGATCTCGGCTAAAAAAATTCCCGCCAAAGAGCAAGAAGCTCTTAAAGCAAAGTTACGCTCTTATATCTCAAGCAACGTTCAAAAGACGGATCATTTTTTCGATCAACTTCCTCAGTTCGCTCAGTTTCTTGGAATGGGTTCCCAAGAACTTTCTTCGTACATGAATCGGAACTTCTTGGGAGCTTTGAATAAGGTAAAAACCAAACTCATCGAACAAGAATCCGTTGCAGAACAAACTCCTCGTAAGAAAAAATATTCTAAAATTTCGGAAGAGATCTTAGAAGGACTCGGATTTACGTTTCCGGCAGGTCATAGATTCGAAGCGGAAGAGGGAATGATCTATCTGGTCGAGATCTCTACCGGCAAAAAAAGAGAAGCAGCTGCTTTGGGAGAAGTCGCAAGAGAAACTGCTGCAGCGGGTGCGGCCGCAAGACCCATTCCTGTTCCGGTTCGTAAAGGACCTGAAACTCCAATCCTAGAAGAAATATTAAAAAAATATGGTGAATTATTCTCCGGCAAACCTTTGGTCATGAAGGTGGAAGAATTGGAGGACGACGATTCTCCAGTTCAGATGGGAGAAGATATTCTTTCCGATGTAGAAGATCTCCATTTCGACGGGGACTTTGGAGGAGATTCTCCTAGTTTCTCCGAGCCTCCTGTAAGCATTCCATTTTCCAAATATATGGATCAGGTTGGAAAGGTTAGAGTATTCCAAAAAGCAGGACAACTGGAAGAATACAAACGTTGGGTCGCCTCTCTACCTGTAGAAGAAAATGCACTCGTCCAATTACAAACTTCTCTTTTAAAAGAATCTAGAGGAGAAGTTGTCGAATGGGATGGAACACTCGGTCAGTTAGGTGCTCGTACCGGTCTTTCTGAATCCAGACTTAGAAAGGTCCTAGAACTAGGACGTGATTTTTTCCGTATCCGAAACCAATTAGAAGCTTCTTGGAATAAGGCAAGAACTGCGAGCCCAGCTGTAGCGGAACTTGTAAAAAAAGCTTGGCCTCATATTTTGAGGGTTATGGATGAATATCCTGATTTCACTCAGATCAAAGGAAAAATGGACCAACTTCTTTCTAGAATTCCAGATGCCAGCCAAAGAAAGATCTTAACAGATCTTTTCTTGAACCCGGTCCTTTCTATCCGTAGAAATTAAAATAAGTTTTGATCTTCAATCTAATACTGAGTCTTTTAATACTGCGCTTCTTCCGTCTTCATTTTTGATCTGCCAGAAAATAAAACTGGAAGAAAGTGTGATTACACCCATACAAGCAAATGTGCTTCTAAATGCCCAAAGCATACTCTCCGTATCTTGACCGAATAAATCTCTGAATGCATCCAAAGCGCCTGCCGCACAGGCAACTCCCATTCCCATGGCTAACATCTGCACCATGGAAAGCATCGTATTTCCACTACTTGTAAATTCTCCGTTTAGGTCTTTTAATGTAAGAGTATTCATTGCTGTGAATTGGAAAGAGTTGAACGCACCAAAACAGAATAATTGAAAGGAAAAGATCCACCAAATTTCGGAAGAGTTTAGCCAGAAAAAACTACTCATACTAAGACCGATCAACAATGTATTGGTTACTAAAACTTTTCTATAACCTAATTTATAAATTAATAATGGAGCAAATCTTTTGATCCCTATTCCTGCGATTGCCATAGGTAAAAGCATTAAGCCCGCTTTAAAAGGAGAATATCCCATATTCACTTGTAAGAATAATGGGACTAAAAACGGCATACTGGAACTTCCCAACCTAGAGAACAAGTTTCCCAAAAGACCGATGCTTAAGGTAGGAATAGAAAAAATTCGGGGTGAAAAGAGTGGTTTAGAACTTCTGGCCGCATGGATCCAATAAGCAGCGATACTTGCGAGTCCGAATATGGTAAGGAGAATAACTCCCGCCTTTTGCAAGCCAAGACTAGAGCCTGCGTCCAAGGCTAAAGAAAAAGTAACCATACCGAAAGCCAAAAGAAGGTAACCTTTCAGATCGAATGCGGAAGAATTTGGAAGTGGATTTCCCTTCATATAAATAGAAGATGCAATGATCCCTGCGACACCAACCGGAAGATTGATCAAAAAGATCCAATGCCAGGAAGCAGTTTCTACTAACCACCCTCCTAAAACAGGACCTACTAATGGACCGATCAAACCCGGAACTGCCACAAAACTGATCGCTTGTAAAAATTGGTCCTGAGGAATCGAACGAAGAAGTGCAAGACGTCCCACTGGAAGCAAAAGTGCTCCTCCAACACCTTGCAAAATCCTAGAGAGAACAAGCTGGGTAAGGTTCTGGGAAAGGGCACAGAATAGAGAACCTAAAGCGAATAAGGACAAGGCTCCGATAAAAACCTGGCGTATTCCGAATTTGTCTGCAATCCAACCGGAAGCGGGAATGATCATCGCCATGGTAAGAAGATAGGCAACGACCACCGATTGCATTCTCAGAGGACTTGCGTCTAAATTTTTTGCGATCGCAGGCAGAGCAGTGTTAACGATCGTCCCGTCCAGAGTCTGCATAAAAAAGCCGCAGGCAACAAGCCAAAGTAAAGCTTTGGATCCTTTAGATTCTTCTGTCATAGGAACTTAGACGGACAAAGCGGATATAAGCCGTATATATGCGATTTGGTCGTAGATTCCTTTAAAAAGATCGTTTTCAAACTAGGCACTCGTAAATTTACTGGTCTAAGAATCGGACATTTGCTACAAAATTCAGCCAAACATCGCGTGGGTGGGGGTTTCCTCTGTCCGTGGACCAAGGCAAGAGCAGTGTCCCGGATTCTATATCAACCCTAAAGAGGAACCTTAGCGGATGTTAAACCTTGACGAACAGTTGCGGATCCAAAAGTACTTGGAGGAAAACGGTCTATATGACAAGTCCTTCGAGCGCGATAACTGCGGAGTAGGCTTCGTCGCTTCTTATAAGGGCGAGTCCAATCACCGAGTTGTATCCATGGGTTTGAAGGCGGTCGCATGCCTTACCCACCGGGGAGCCGTAGATGCAGATATGCAAACCGGAGACGGCGCCGGGATCATGATCCGTATTCCTAAAAAACTGTTTGCGAAGTACATCGAGGAGATGGGCCATAGACGCCCTGACGAAGATTCTATCGGTGTGGGGATGGTGTTCCTACCGCGCGAGGACATAGACAAACAAGATGTTTGCAGAAGCCTCATTGAATCAGCACTTATGCAATTTAACTTCAAGCTGTATGCTTGGAGATATGTTCCCGTAAATCCTGAGGTTTTAGGGCCTAAGGCAAATGCTTCTCGTCCTCAGATCGAACAAGTATTGATCGGAAAGCCGGATGGGATGTCAAACGAGGATTTCGAGACTAAATTATTCCTGATCCAAAAGAAAGTGATGAGAGATGCTCTGAAACTTTCCATGAGCGAGGACTTCTATATTTGTTCCTTCTCTTCTGAAAGGATCACTTTTAAAGGATTATTTAATGGAAACCAGGTCTCTCAATTTTATGAGGATCTAAAAAGTGAGGAGATGGTTTCTCCTTATTGTATCTTTCACCAAAGATATTCGACGAACACATTCCCAAGCTGGGCATTGGCTCAGCCTTTCCGTATTCTTGCTCATAACGGAGAGATCAATACGATCGTAGGAAATAGAATTTGGATGCTCGCAAGAGAAGAAGAACTCGCCTGCGAAAAATGGGGAGATTTCCAAAAAGAAATCCATCCGATCATTCGACCTCATTTATCCGACTCCGCAAGTTTGGACAACGCGATGGAAGCGATCGTACGTTCCGGTAAGGACGTTCTTCATGCTAAAGCGATGTTGATCCCGAACGCTTGGAGTAAGAACGTTCAGATGTCCGAAGGACTGAAATCATTCTACGAATACAATAACACTCTAACTGAACCATGGGACGGACCTGCTGCACTTGCTTTTGCAGAAGGTGACTGGGTCGGAGGAAGTTTAGACAGAAACGGACTTCGTCCTGCAAGATATGTTGTGACCGAAGACGGACTAGTCGTAATGGGTTCCGAAACTGGTTTAGTTCATATCGACGAAGAGATCATCACCAAAAAAGGAAGATTGGGTCCTGGCGATATGCTTGCGATCAATCTGAAAGAAGGGAAGATCTACTTCAACGAGGACGTCAACGCTCTATTCGAGAAAAAATACGATTATAGAGAATGGTCCAAAGAGAATGTAGAATACCTGGACCAAACCATTGACGAGTCTATCGCTAAAACCGTAACTTATAGCGGAGACGATCTGAGAAGAAGACAGATCCTATTTGCATATTCTCCGTACAAACAAAAAGCGGTGATCAAACCTCAAGCGATCGCAGGTAAAGAAGCAATCGGTTCCATGGGAGATGATACTCCTTTGTCTATCTTGATGCTTTCTCGGATTGGATTATATACTTACTTCCGCCAAAGATTTGCGCAAGTTACGAACCCACCGATCGACTATCTAAGGGAGAAGGGAGTAACTTCTCTTTATACTCGTCTTGTTAAGAAGACAAATCTTTTCGCAGACGAAAAACCTCAGAACTGTCTTGTACTTTCTCATCCGTACCTGACCAATCTTGGATTACAAAGGATCAGGGAGAAGGACGGAAAACAATACAAAGTAGTTACCTTAGACGCGACATTTGAAGCTCATCATGAGCCTGATGCAGCCAGAAATTATCTGGAACTTGCGTTAGATCAGTTGCTTGCGGATGCGGTAAAAGCTGCAGAATCGGAAGTAAATATCCTGATTCTTTCCGACAAAAAACTGAACAAAGATCGTGCTCCTATTCCTATGGAGTTGGCGGTGGCGGCAGTTCATAACCACTTGATCCGCAATAAAAAACGTGCAGCGACTAGCATTCTTGTAGAAACAGGATCTGCATTCGAAATCCATAATGTGGCCGTTCTACTTGGATATGGGGCTTCCGGTGTGAATAGTTACCTGATCTGGGACACTCTTCATGACCTATGGTCCAAAGGAGATTTCGATCTTGAAGACGGAACTCGTCCTTCTTTCGCTACTCTTTGTACTAATTACCGTGCAGGGGTGGATGACGGACTTCTGAAGATCATGTCCAAGATGGGAATTTCCATCATGTCTTCCTATGTGGGTGGACAGGTATTCGAGGCGATTGGACTTTCTAGAACTCTGATATCTAAATACTTCCCGGGAACTTATTCCAGAATTTCAGGAATTGGAATCGGTGGTATCGAGCAGAATATTCTACGCAACCACGACTCCGCATTTAACAAAGAGATTAATCCGGAAGACTTTATCTCCGAGAAGGACGACCAACCTCATAGATGGTCTCCTAAAGTAGTAAAATTCATCCGCAAAGCTGCGGTGGATAATGACTACGAAGCATTCTTAGAAGCTTCTAAACTGATGGAAGAAAGTGATCCGATCAATATCCGAGATCTATTTGATTTCGTGGATCGTGCATCTGTTCCAATTGAAGAAGTAGAAACTGTTTCGGAGATCCAAAAACGTTTCTTAACTCCGGGTATGAGCCACGGTGCTCTTTCTATCGAAGCGCACACTGACCTTGCGATCGCAATGAATCGTTTAGGTGCAAAGTCTTCCTCCGGAGAAGGTGGAGAAAGTCCATCTCGTTACGTTGTGGATTCAAAAGGTGATTTGGCGAATTCTTCTATCAAACAAGTAGCTTCCGGAAGATTCGGAGTAACTTCTGAATATCTGAACTCTGCAAAAGAATTGGAGATTAAGATCGCTCAGGGAGCAAAACCTGGAGAAGGTGGACAACTTCCCGGTAAGAAGAATAACGAGGAGATCGCGACGAATCGTCACACTCCTCAGGGAATCGATCTGATCTCTCCTCCTCCTCACCACGATATTTATTCTATCGAGGACTTGTCTCAGTTGATCTACGACTTGAAACAAGCAAACCATACTGCTCAAGTATCAGTTAAACTGGTATCCGAGGCGGGAGTGGGAACGATCGCCGCAGGTGTTGCAAAAGCAAACGCCGATGTGATCCTGATCTCAGGGCATGTGGGAGGAACCGGAGCGGCTTCTCTTACTTCTATCAAACATGCGGGATCTCCTTGGGAGCTTGGACTTTCCGAAACACATCAAGTTTTAGTAATGAATGGTCTGCGTGATAGAGTGGTTCTCCGTACCGACGGTGGTATCGTTTCCGGAAGGGACGTGATCATCGCTGCATGTTTAGGTGCAGAAGAATACGGAATCGGGACTGCTTCTCTCGTGGCATTAGGTTGTATCATGGCGAGAAAATGCCATTTGAACAACTGTCCTACAGGAATTGCTACTCAAGATCCTAAGTTTAGAGCGAAGTATAAAGGATCTCCTGATCAAGTCGCAAATTTGATGACTCTTCTCGCCATGGAAGTGAGAGAACGTTTGGCACAACTTGGTTTCCGCTCTATGGACGAGATCATCGGAAGAACTGACCTTCTGAAACAGATTACACGTTATGAGCAAGACCGTTTGGATTCTTTGGACTTGAATCCGATCCTTGTTCGTCTTCCTCTTCTTTACGACCCTAAGAAGAAAAAAGATAGATTCGTAAGAAGAGAATCCGTCGGAGAAGTTCTGGATGATCGTATCCTGAAAGATGCTGAACCTGCGTTAGAAGGAAAAACTTCCATGTCTCTTTCTTATTCTGTGAAGAATACGAACAGAACTGTGGGAGCAAAAGTTTCCGGAATTATCGCACGCAAATATGGATCCAAAGGTCTCCCTGGAAAACTGGAAATTATTCTCGAAGGAACTGCAGGCCAGTCCTTAGGAGCATGGCTCGTGAAAGGAGTGCAAATCACTCTTCACGGGGATGCAAACGACTATGTTGGAAAAGGACTCTGCGGTGGAACCATCGTGATCCGCAAACATAGACGTTCCAAACTGAAAGCATATGAGAACGTGATCATCGGTAATACCTGTCTTTACGGTGCTACTTCCGGAAAACTTTTTAGTTCCGGTAGAGCAGGCGAAAGATTCGGAGTAAGAAACTCAGGAGCAGACGCAGTAGTAGGCGGAGCAGGGGACCACTTCTTAGAATACATGACTAGTGGAACTATCGTTTGTTTGGGAACAGTCGGTAAGAACATGGGTGCCGGTATGACCGGAGGAAAAGCTTACTTCTTCCAAAAAGACTGGGAATTAGAACCTTTAATCAATAAAGAATACGTGAAAATCGTGGATCTTGAAAACGAAGATTACGATATCATAAAGTCTTTGATTACTGAACACACTAAGTTGACCGGATCTGAACTTTCAGAAGAGATCCTGAAGGCTTGGGAAGATTCTAAAAAATATTTCGTGAAAGTTACTCCTAAATAAAGTAAGTTTTTCGGATTTAAGTCTCGCTATCAAGGGCAAGGTTGTAATGAGTTCGACGTGAATTCGGACTTAAAAGACCTTGCCCTCTTTATGTACGGATGATAGACTGGTTTTAGCTTTCGTCTTGCTGAAAGGAAAGATACGAATTGTTACGACTGCATATAATTCTAGCTTTTGTGGCAACAGCCTTGCTCTTTGCTGTCGCAGATAGGCAGCAAAGACGGGATAGAGAAGAACCTGATTTCTCTTCTTCTCCCTTACTGAGTGTGATGGAGGGAGATATTTCCGACCAGAATACTCATCCTACCTTCAAGTTTTCATTCTCGGATCTCAAAGTAAGAGCTAGGGCCTTATCTAAATTACGTTACATTCCACCTAAACATTCCACTACGGATTTTTTGAAAGGTCTACCCTGGAACCAATATAAGAACATATTTTTTCGTCCTGAAAAATCTGTATGGAAAAAGGAAGGAAACCCTTTCCAGTTACAGTTTTTGCATCCAGGACATTTATATAATACTAATGTAAGAGTTTTTGAAGTACGGGGGGACTTTGCGAGGGAGATCCCGTATGATCCTTCTTCCTTTGATCTATCCAAATTAAAGGGTGTGGGCGAGCTTCCGCCTAATTTAGGTTATTCGGGATTTAAGATCCATTTCCCGATCAATACTCAAGAGCATACGGATGAGTTTGCAGTTTTCCAAGGTGCAAGTTATTATAGGATCATTTCTAAAAAACAATGGTACGGGCTTTCCGCTCGGGGAATTGCAGTCAATACCGGTATGCCTTATCCGGAAGACTTTCCTTCTTTTAGAGAATTTTACGTAGTCAAGCCGGACAAGACGGACTCTACGATTACTGTTTATGCTTTATTAGATGGAAGAACTGCCACAGGGGCTTACGAATTCCAGATCACTCCGGGAAAAGTTTCTGCAGTAAAAGTAAATGCGGAGGTAACTCTTCGGACCAAGGTGGACAGGCTTGGGATTGCTCCATTAACAAGTATGTATTGGTATAGCGAGACTAGAGGAATTCCTAAAGGACAGGCGTATCCGGAGTCTCACGATTCAGATGGACTACTCATTCATTCTGGAAAAGGAGAATGGATTTGGAGGCCGTTAGATAATCCGAAAAAAAGCACAACGTATTCTTTCTCCGATGAAAATCCAAGAGGTTTCGGACTGATCCAAAGGGATCGAGAATTTCAGAATTACCAACATAGCGAGATGAAATACCAACTCAGACCGAGTGCCTGGGTGGAGCCTGAAATCCCTTTTGGGAAAGGAACAGTTCATCTTCTTGAAAATCCGACCATTCAGGATTCGGACGATAATATGGGAGCCTATTGGATGCCGGAACCTATTCCTCAGCCAGGGACTCCATTCGATTTTTCTTATACAGTTCGTTGGCCGGATACAGATCCGCTTCCCGACTCTATGGCAAAGGTTGTAGCTACCCGGATCGGAGATGTGCAGGGAGATCCTGATCTGAAAATGTTCTATGTGGATTTTAAAAGTTCTAATTTAAGTTCTTTGGATCCATTCGCGTATATTCAGGCGAAAATAGATACTGGAGAAAATGCGGAATTATCCGAATATTCAGTTCAAAAGATAGAAGAAACGGGAGTGTGGAGACTTACCTTTGGGGTGTATCCTAAAAATAAATTTAGACCCTCCGATCTGAGGGCTGCATTAAGTAGAAACCAAGAAATCATTTCTGAAACCTGGAATTTCGTACTTGAGCCGAACTAAGAAAAAACAGGAAGACTTGGAGAACCTTAGTCTTTCAGAAAGTCTTCATCTTTCCAAAGAATGGGAACGCCTTGAACTTTATTTGAGAGGAATGGGGATAGAAGATAGTTTAGAGATCCATAATACTCTTTCTAAGGTTTTCGAAAAATCCAAATCCTCTGACATAAATATATTCGAAATTTTTAAGGAAGAAACTTCTGTAAAACTTCATCGTGAATGGGAGAGTAGCCTTCCTCCTTTGGAGCCGGGTTCTATGGTTCCAAGACCTATCGATTTTGGTCCACTCGCGGATCTGGCTTCTCCCTCCGCGGAAAAACCAGAGCCAGTTGCATTGGTTCTTACTGCATTATTCTGGGCCGCAGTTTATATTTCTTTAGCTTTTTGGTATTTCTCATGAATGCGGAAACATTTCCCACAGGTATTACTGAGCCGGAAGGTATCTTAAAGGAAGCATTCGATTCTAGAAAATTTACGTATAGAAGGTTAGGATTCGTAGGGGTTCTGGGACTTCTCTCTTTGTTCGGAATCTATTTAGAATATCGTTTTCTTCTAATAAACGGGATTTCTCCTTTGGAATGGGCGACTTTACTCTTATTCTGCTTCTTATTTCCTTTATTAGCTTTCGGGGCCACTACTGCAATTTTTGGAACGATCCAAAGAATTAGAGGAGGAGATCCTACACGTATCTCCGGTTTGATTGCAGGACAAAAAATTAGCCCTAAGGAACTCCCGCCAACCGCAGTAGTTATTCCAATTCATTGCGAAGATGTAGCTCGAGTTTCGGCCGGTTTGGAATCCATGATGAAGTCCGCGGCTTCAGTCGGTTTGGGAGAGAACTTAGACTTCTTCTTATTATCGGATACAACGGATCCTGATATTTGGCTACAAGAGGAGAAGGCATTCTCCAAACTTTCCAGAAAACCCGAAACGAAGGGAAGAGTATATTACAGAAAAAGAAGGATCAACCTAAACAAAAAATCGGGAAACATCGCCGATTTCTGTAGGAGATGGGGAAGACGTTATAGATATATGATCGTCTTGGACGCGGATAGTTTGGTGACCGGTGAATGTATGCTGAATCTGATCCACCTTATGGAAGCAGTCCCTAACGCAGGTATTATACAAACAGTTCCTAAGATCATCCGAGGCAAAAGTTTATTTCAAAGGCTTGCACAATTCGGGACCTGGCTCGGCAATCCTATCTTCGGAGCAGGCTCTTATTATTGGCAGGTGTTTTCCGGACCTTTCTGGGGTCATAATGCGATCGTAAGATTAAAACCTTTTATGGAACATTGCGGACTTCCTGGTTTGCCTGGAGAAGGTGCCATAGGAGGAAAGATTCTTTCTCATGATACGGTAGAAGCAGCCTTAATTAGAAAAGCTGGATATACAGTTTGGTTTGCATACGACCTAGAAGGTTCTTATGAAGAATGTCCTCCCAATCTTCTGGAAAGTTTAAAAAGGGACAATCGTTGGTGCCAGGGGAATTTGCAACATTTTTGGTTTTTATTCGTGGGGGGCTTGCGGATCTCGAGTAGGATCCATATTCTATTAGGTATCCTGTCTTACGGAAGCTCACTTCTTTGGGCATTATTACTTGTTGCGACTAGTTTTACAGTGATGGCGGATACGGATTATTACCGTTTGGCATCTATTCCGGAAGAATGGGCGCAATTCCAAGAGAGTATGTATCTTCCTGTATTCTACGGATTACAGATTTATACTATTCTAATATTATTTATGCCTAGGATACTTTCCTTCTTGGACGGTTTGTTTTTTCGCAGGAAAGAAAGTGGGATTGGATTTTTCTCATTTATAATTTCTTTTTTTGTAGAATTTATCCAGTCGGTCATCTTGGCCCCGGCTTATATGGTCCAATACACCAGATTCCTTTGGATGACTTTCTGGAATAGAAAGATAGAATGGGGGCCTCAAAACAGGGACTCTTCTCAAGGAATAGATAGAATGGCTGCTGCTCGAGCCTTACTTCCTCAAGCTTTTTATGGCACAGGAATTTCTATCTGGTTATTTGTATATTATCCTGTACTTTTTTATTGGTTATTGCCGATTACAGGCGGTTGGCTTCTTTCTTATTTCTGGGGAGTATGGACCTCTTCTTCTAAACAAGGAGAGCTTTGGGCAAAAAGAGGCTTTCTCTTAACACCCGAAGAAACCAGAAAGAATGTTCTTTTGTCAGATACTGAAACTTTGGAAAAAGAATATTCTAAGTTCTTGGAAGGAATGGAATCAGGAAGAGGAATTTTTCTATCCGTTGTGGATCCCCTTCTATTTCGTTTTCATATTTCTCGTTTGAGAACCAGAAAAAAAGAATCGGACGCGCGTAAAAGATATATGAACGCTCTGGTTTCTAACTGGAAAGAATACGGTCCAGATTCTTTAAATCCTAAGGAGATGAATCGACTCCTTTGGGATAAGCGTACATTGAACGACCTTCATTTCTGGTTTTGGGAAACGGATCTTTCTAAAACTCATCCTTGGTGGAAAGAAAGATTTTTAGAATACCAAACCAGGATACGCAAAGAACAGATCGTCTCCTGGTTCAGGTAGCTCAGGCACGGAGATTGGAAGAGGCACTGAGTGTTTTCACACAGAGACGCGGAGTCTTAGAGTAAATTAAAGTTTGCGATGTTGGAGTTCCTACATCGCATATTTACTACTATGCTGCGATTATCTAACAGCCTGATATACTTCTTCTCTATCTCCTTTCGAAAATACGAACTGCCAGAGTTGTATTTTCCGAGAACGGAACGCACCCGCGCAACTTAAAAGATAAAATTCCCACATACGTCTGAATCTTTCTCCGTATTTTTCCTGGATTTGGCTCCATCCATTTTCGAAATTATGATACCAAGCCATGAGAGTTTTATCATAGTCGGGACCGAAATTGTGAAGATCTTCCAAGACAAAAAGGTTTTCGCTTGCCTTTGTGATCTGGGCCGCGGATGGGAGATGTGAATTCGGAAAGATATATTTTTCGATCCACCGATCAGTCACTTTATGAGAGTCGTTAGAGCCGATTGTATGAAGTAAAAATAATCCCTTCTCCTTTAGAGATTTATAAACTATTTCCATATAGGTCCTGTAATTTTTATAACCCACATGTTCCATTTGCCCTACGGAAAGGACAGAATCGAAATTGTCTTTTACATCCCGATAGTCCATTAATTCGTATTTAACTTTTAGGTTTTTGGACCTTTCTTCCGCGAGAGACAGTTGTTCTTTGGAAACGCTAATACCGAGTACTTCCGCTCCGTATTCTTTGGCTGCATGTCTGGCAAGTCCTCCCCAGCCACATCCTATATCTAAAACTTTCATACCTGGTTGGAGATCCAGCTTTCTACAGATCAGGTCCATTTTATTTTTTTGAGCCTGATCTAGGGAGCCGGCATTCTTCCAGTAAGCGCAGGAATAAACCATTTCCTTGTCTAACATCAACTCGAATAGGTCATTTCCGAGATCATAATGTCTTTCTCCGATCACAAACGCTCTTCTTTTGGATTGGCGATTTAATATTATGGATTCTAAATATAGAAATAGATTTCCCCAAGTTTTGGCGGCCTTTTCTATACCTTTATCTAATAATCTTCGGACTGTTTCATCGAACCTTCCGCATTCGAACCAGCCGTTCATATAAGCTTCTCCTAAGCCTAGAGAACCGTTACTGAATATTTTTTCGAATAATCTATCATCCTTAACTTTAATATCCCAATCAGCATTTCCTCCGAAACTGACTCCGGCCTTTGCAAATAATTCTTCTACCTTACCGCGGACTCTTTCCTTCCACATGACGCCCTCCAAACAATCGCAGTCGCGGCTTAAAATACTCGATTTTTTAAAGGAAGAAAAGTAAAAAAGTGAAAGGAAGACATTAGACTGTATTCTATTCTGCCAAACGCTTGTTAGCTGGACGATGTAACTTATTTGATAAATTCTAAGATAGAATCTTGGATCTCTTTGATAGCATCCCTTTGGAATCTTGGATCAGTGATAACGTTAGAAGTCATTGCGCTCTTGGACGCTTCTTCCCAGCGGAAAGAGAACAGGTCATTATGGGAAATATAAGAGGATTTGTACTGAGACTGTAACGCTTCTACCAAATATTTATATTCTGGAAAGTTACCTCTGTCGGTATAAAGGATGGGAGTCCCTGAAAAATATGACTCGCTTAAGATCCCATAACCTGGTTTGGTCAATACGAAGTCGCTTGCTCTGAGTAGGTCGGGATAATGACAGTTAGGAATTGTCACAATTCCTAGATTATTTTTGGCCTCTATCTTCCATTCTATTCCACCAATTACGATCCTTCTTTTGGACGGGTCCCATTCTTTCCAATCAAAATGAAAAGAGTCGATCCCATATGCTCCAAAGGAAAATAGATAATACTCTATACCTTCTTCGAAACCGTAATATTTTCTAGCTTCTTCTTTAGTTAGGTTCGGTTTACGTCCTAATAATCCGATGTTTTTGGTTACACGGATCGAAGTGACAGGGCAAGAGAGTGGAAGGACAAGACCTAAATCGCAGAGTGCATATTCCTTTTTTAATTCTTCGGAGTATATTCTGAATATTGTAGATTCATAATAGGAATAAATATAATCCCAAGTGAAATTTCCTAAAAATAAAGAAGGTATCTTAAGATCGGACGCGATCAAAAAAGGAAAAGAAGAAGAATCTGACCAAATAATATCAGGGCTTTCTTTTTTGAGATATTCAGTTTCTGATTGTAAGAGGGATTCTTTGTTCTTCTTAAATTCTAAAATTTCAGATTCCGTCGAGTCAAGATCCATTCCGAGAGAATCTTTTTGGACGATGCCCACATCCGATTTTGTTTTTCTGAATCGGATTCTATTTCTGACTTTCCCCCAAATACCGGAAACATCCAGGGATGATGCAAATTCTTCCCCTCTGGGAGAATGAACGGTTGCAGTCCATTCAGGATTTTGAATTAAAATTTGGAGGATTGCTTCTAGGCTACGGCTGATATGACCGAAACCGTGACCGCTCACAAACGCAGAAATATGGATCTTTTTCATTAACGAGTCTGTCGAAGCACCTAGGCTAAAAAAAACTTTGAAAAAAGAAGTAAGAAAAAATTTCGAAATACAAGATACTACTTATCAGGTAATCCTCGAAATACAATCTCATACGAAAAATACAAAATAGTAAATTGAAAGTAATTAATCGTAATATCGGTTATCTTTGCCTTCTCAACGAATCTCTCGCCATCACCCGATAAACAAGCCAGTGGCAACGCCCAGACTACACATCTCGTCGAGTATTTATATATTAGTGTATTGCTTATAGCAGATTCTGAATATATTGGAAAACTCACGTCTGCGTATAGTAGTGGAATCGTTCTCTTCTGAAACGTTCTTAGTGGAATGTTATTATCGCTATCCGACTCCGAGTTATCATTCGCGTTAAAATTAATATGGTACCCTCTTAACTGATCAGCGGGAGGGGGGACCGGAGCCGCGAGGCTAAGAAAAGAATACAAAGAAAACCCGGCCATATTCGTCTGAGAATCATTTGCGAATAGCTCATTGGAAAATATCATTAGAGCTAACCCAGCCAATAATAACTGCTTAAGGATTCTTTGCTTCATCGGATCCGACGATTATAATTTTTGTTCTACTATAAAAGAAAGAAATGTTAAAAAATTCATATTCAATATTCGTAACGAACTTGATTCCCTTCTTTTGTGCGATGCTGCTGACAGAAATATCACCAAAACAGGCCAAGGCTAATATACAATGAGCAGAAGATTCAGCGGTCTGTGTTCCTAATTTTACCGGGAATGTCTTGTACGGAGCGCGAAAATCATTGTATATTAACGCACCTCCGCCGCCCGGTGGAACTGCAGCGCAGCTAGCGCAAACCAAAAGTATTGTTAAAAATAAAAATCTCATCTGTTTACTTCCTAATTTTTTACTAAAATTTCAAAAATTGAATCTATTCATTCCTTTGACGACGTGCATTCTAAAAAGAATAGATTAGTTGCCGCCTTTATATCTTCTGGATTTCCAGTAGATTTACTTTCACCGGCTATCGCTAGCAAAGCACATTCTGCTGCGGACATTTTTTTATCACTACAATTAATGCATGTTGAGCAATTTTGAATAAAAAGTAATATAATTAAAAAAAACAAAAATAAGCTTTTGTTCAGATTCATTTTCAATTCCCCTTTTGGCATTATCGCTTAATGTGATTAAGATCCGATTGGACTGCATACAAGAAATAAAAAAGATTAGTCGCCGGATTTGCCCCTTCTGGATTAAGGTATAAGGCGAGGACATTTAGCCCTTGAGCAGAGCTTCCACCATAATAGACATTCATTGCCGCTATCGCTTGTAGTGCTTGCGGCCCAAAGGCTAGATAGAATAAGTATGGCGTTGCTGAATAATCCAATGTTAGCTGATGAAAATCTGCTCCATATTCTATATTAGCAGTATCTCCAAAATAATTAATATTTTGCTGCATGTGACCTTCCTCATGCTTCATGACTAATTTATTTTCGTCTCCATTTCTTAAATGCGCAACTCCCCCTGACGTCACTGAGCGCACGGAACTTCCACTAAACGTCCAATCAATTTCAGCATAAGCTGAATTATGAACCATAAATCCTCCATGATGATAGGTTAAATACGGCATAGGTGTCCCCTTGTATAAGGCATATGGAATCGAAATTATATAGTCGAAAACTCCCTCTAAAACTCCGACAACAAACCCTATGTTATTTACCAACCTCCAAGTAAACCGCCAAGCTCCTGTTAAATTCTTTCCTAACCCGCTACGGGCCAAATCGCGACCGATCGAATTAAGGCTCGGACTATTACCATTATGAAAATTTTTCCCAAGCATGTGACCAACGATTCGATTAAACATATGGATTGCTTGGCTTAAATTTACATGGCCATCCGGATCGATTCGATTTGTAGGGTTTCCGCCGACGTACATATATCGATTTAAAGCGTTAATTCCTTTATCAGCTCTATCGTCCGCTTGAATAAATCTTCCTAAAAACGAATCATAGAATCTAGATTTATAATAATACAAACCGGTATCTGCATCCAATACTTGTCCGGTAAACTTATAGTGAAAGATATCTGGACCAGTAGATTCCGAGGAATTAAGCTCCCCATAAGGAAGATAACTTATCGAACTTACTCCACTACGTCCAGGTCCGGAAACAGGATTGCCGTAACCGTCGGTCAGCATAGAAGTCGAGCCAAGCCTATCTGAATGATAAAAGAAAGCACCTACGGCAGGCACTCCGGAACCGTCTATGCCTCCGCTTTTGGATCCTATAGCTGCGCTTTCTTCAAGGAAAGTTTCCAAATCATGCCAAGGGCCCTTATTTTTTCCTATAAATGCATTACAATTTGGAATAGCAAAAATCCCGAAAATAGAAAGAAGTAGAAGCGGCATTGATAAGCCGGTAATCTTCTTTCTTTGGAGAATCTCATTTCCTTTCAATAGAAATGGATACGCAAAATACAACAGACTTAAGATAAAGAAGATATATCCAATTCGGAAAGATAGAGTTGGAATGCCTTTATAAAAGAAAGAAGAATATGCAAGGAAATGTTGTATAGGGCTTACGAATCTGTTTTTCCAATACAGATCACAATCGATAGCTAAACCAGAGCAAAATCCAAGATCGTCTAACCAGGTGTTGCCACCAAAGGCAATCTGAGAATTTCCGCTAACTTGGGTGAGCAATTTTGCATTCATTCTCGTTATTTGTGTCAGTATTTCTCCGCCCAAACCTTTAACATACATAGTATGCTTCTCGTTCTTTCCATGAGTTTTTGCGATTTCGTAATGGTCATCAACACTATAGGTTACTAGAGCAGTCTTTAAGTTCTCAGATTTAACCCGACTTCCCGAAAAATCGTAAGTATACTTGATTATTTCACCTTTTGTCGTTTGATATTCTATCAATCTTCCATACGAATCGTATAAAAGCGCATCTCCGTTTCGATAAATCATATTTCCGGAAGCATCATAAGAATAACTTACGGATCCTTTCTCGGAAATCGCAGCCGTAACAGCATTTGCATGATTCTGGTCAGTATAGCTAAAACTAACATCCCCTTTTTGAAGCAAATTTCCATCCGAACTATAAGTATAGTTTTGCGTTCCGTAACTTCCAGTAGCAGAGATCAGACGGTTATGCTTGTCATACGAGAATATCTGATTTCGATTCGAATATTTACTATCGATTTGTTTTATAACATTTCCCTTAGGATCATATTGGTATGTAAACGATTGGATAATTGTTCCATCGTTTTTAGTCGAAGATAGAGATGTCGTTTGAAAATTAGATAAATCGATTTTTATATCTGTTACCACACCATTTCCTGTAGTCTTTCTAAATATAACCTCGTCATTCTGAAATATAGGACCGGCGTATTCTGCAACTGTAACACCCGAATTTTTTCCGTCTGCCGTATCCAGCGTTACTTTTTCTAAATTACCATTTTGAGAATAACTTTGGTGAACTTTTGAGCCTTCGGGATAAACGATCGTAATCGGTCTGCCTAACGAATCATATTCCAATTCCGTTATAATCCGTTGTTCGTCGATTGTCTTGATTTGCCGTGTCACCTTACCTTGTGAATTGTAATTGATTTCGGTCGAACCCGATCCGTCGTTAACTTTCGTCAGTCTTCCGATTCCATGTGATGAACTTGTTCCATCGTATTCGTTGGTAATCGGAGATTCGCCACCACTAGCTTGGGTCGAGATAACCCTGCCTATTTTATCGAAGGTGAAACTTATATTTTTTCCTCTTGCGTCCGTTTGTTTCGTAATTCGGCCGAGTGAATCATACACGTAGCCAATAGTTCCAGAATTTGGATCAGTCACGCTCGTCTTTCTGCCTGCTGAATCATAAGTAAATGTAGTAATACGACCGGCAGGATCAGTAATCTTTGCAGGTTGCCCATTCGGTGCGTAAACAGTGGATATCGTTTTATCGTTCTCCGTCAAAGAAATTACTTGGCCTAGTTCGTTCTTAGATTCTCCAAATGTTTTAGTTTGTCCGTCGGGATAAGAAACTAACTTTGAAATAGAAAGTCCTGAGTACGAAATATTTGTTATGATCTGACCTTGGGTTCCTGTGAAGATGCTTTGAGTTGAACGATAATCCGGGTCCTCATATTTATATTCTGTCCAGTACGGAACTGTATTATTAAAATAAGGATTAGATTTCTTTAACAGAAGACCAGTCTTGTAATCAAATACTGAGTCCGTGATCAAATTTGATCCACTTACGGCCGTATTCGAAATGGATCTTAGGATATTACCAAAAGGATCTGAAAATTCGGTAATTGTAGTTTTCGTTCCATTAACATTGTCCCGAATAGTTTTAGTAATCGATTGATTGCTCGATAGATCGGTTAAATTGAATTTTCCGGAGTTATTATACTCATATGATTCATTCCAATTCGAATTCCCTGGATAGATAACGGTGCTTACTCGCCCGAATACATCATAAGTCTTGGAAGAGACAATTCCATTGGCGTCCGTCTTCGAGATTTCGACCCCCAAATTAGGATCATAGTTAATTTTTTCCACATGCCCCAGCGCGTTTGTGGCTTCTATCGGGAAGGTATGAACAACAGGATCGTATTTGATTGTAGTAGTCGCACCAAGTGCATCTCTAGTTAAAATAGGATTCCCATAGGTATCATATTCATAGCTAGTCTTTTGTTCGGCTGAAGTTCCGGAAAACTGTGTAACTGAGCTAATACTATCACCATTATACGTTATGGACTTATCTTGAACTGTAACTCCATCGACCGACTTTAGATTACGAATGGCTCGGGCAATCCTCCATTTCGTTGTATCATGAACCAGGTTTATATCTAAAGAAACTTGGTGAGATCCGGATGTTTCCGTTTGATTTGTTGTAAATCCATAGGAATCTAACGTGAAACTAGTGTCCGAAGTAAGTTCGATATTTCCGTTGTGATAAGAACTGGTGGAAACTGTAGTTGGAGATGCTATTTCCGTTCCGAAAGGATTTGGGAATCGGAAACCGCTATAGATTGTTTGTTGTAGAAGGTTTCCGGAGGCATTATAGTTACTAAAAGTACTCGGAACCCCTGCTAGCCTATAATCGTTTTGGAAATATTCAGTAAGTTTGTAAAATTTGGTCCCAGAGTCTATTTCTTTTACACTGGCAAACCCTAGGCTGCGTACGATATTTCTATGCCCAAGATAGAATCTTGCATTTTTATACTCAAAGTTTTCACCAATTGTTACGCCAGATCCAATATCGGAAGAAATTCCTGTTACTAAGAAAGAATGACTTGCATCTACTATGTTTGGATAGTCTCCGCTTCCTGCTTGAATCGCTCCAGCATGACCGTGTTTTGTTGTATAGCTAACTGATGACGTTTGAATTCCATTCGTAGCAGAAATAAGATCGTCTTCGTCAGAAGATTTAGAACTTCCATTTCTGATAAGGACATGCCCCTGCGTCTTATCTTGCCATAACTTGATTAGTAAAGCATCCTTTGAACCGTCTCCATTTACATCCTGGATAATAAACTGACCTTGATCTGCTTTATAAACTCCATTTGTAGTTTGCTCACTTAGTGCAAATTGGCCGAAACCAAAAGCAGAATTGTAATTTAACGAACCCGCGCCGTTGGATAAATAGCTTTCTACGGTTTGACTTTCTTTATTGTATAGAACTAAATCTTCCAGGCCATCGGAATTTACATCTGAAAAGTTAAATTGAATTGCTTTAATGCCATCAGTAGCGTTGAGACTACTTGAAACTTGCGAAGCGAACCCTTTGCCGGTATTTAAAGAAACTTTAATTTGGTTCCCGACAATTGTGACAAAATCGGGAAGATTATCTGAATTCACGTCACCAAAAAAACTGCGTAGACGATCTGCGCTTGTCCCTAAGTCGTTTTGAACCGTACTCGATGTTTTAGCGGTGAGATTAAAAGTAGTAACATCAAGTCGGTATCGAATCGTTCCATTTGCACTTGCATTCAGTGAATTCAATTGATTTTGTAAATCAGTTTGAATGGCTGCGATAGGACCGATGGTGGCAGCGTATATCACTTGTAAATCATTGGATAATGTATTGGTAGTAGGAATGGCAGTTCCAATTCGGGCCGCCTGCAATTGAATGATATCGATGTAATTTGGGTCGTTTTGAATACAAGCAACGTTTTCTCCGGAGCTGTTTCGAACCAAAACAACATCGTCAAAAGAATAATTTCCGATTCCTATATTCGAAATATAGTAACCACATCCAGTTAAGTAATAATCAACCAAGGAGTTAAAATCAGAATTTGGAATACTGGTTCCGCCGGTTGTAAGTATTGAATTCAATATATCGTTTTCAGTATTATAAGTGCTCGTGATTGAATCCGCTTGCGCATTGGCAGCTTGCAACTGAGAGTTTACGGCAGTATACTGTGGATTTTCGCTGTATTGGACCAAACGAACAAATTCAGCTTTTCCATCCGAATCTAAGTCCATAAATTCATTAATAAAATACGCAGATGTCCCGGCGATTTGAATTGGGTTAGCGAAACTACCTTTCTGATTGATATAAATATTAAATTTACTTCCATCGTAGTGAATAAAATCCGCAAGACTATCTGAATTCATATCAGCAAACCAATCAGTAGGCGCCTTGTCGGTCGCCATTCTCGTGGGATTTGTAGTGGAATATTCGAAGAAATAAGAATATGGAACAAATGCTTGCATGTTCCTATTGGCAGCAGGAATGACTACATTAGAAAAGTTAGAAGGATTGCTAAAAGAAGTTCCTTGGGAGTAAATAACATTCAGCTTTCCACCGCTTTCATAGGCGAAGTCTGTTCTTCCATCTCCGTTAAGATCCACAGCTTGGTAGAAAGTATTATAATGTAGCGGGAGAATTGGACTTAAAAAACTTGAATTTGAATCGATCGTACCGTTCTGAACAGGCCAGACTCTTAAACGGATCGTATTTGCTGTCTCTGAACCAACAATACTTGCAAAATCCAAAATCCCATTTCCATCCAAGTCCATCGGAGTCCAATAGGTAAGTCCTGATTCGATTCCGGAGGCACAATAAGTGGGCCCGCCCCAATTATTATAAGCAAGGCACATGGAGGCTAAATAATTAAAAAAGCCTACATTACCTCCCCAACATGGTGCGTAAGCCGCACAAAGGCAGGCTGAAGGTCCGTTGTTACAACTTTCTCTATCTGGTACGGGAATGTGCATAGCATATTGCAAATAGTTCGCCATTCGTTTCTCTGTAGCGGTTGGCTGAGTTGGCAAAGGATTTCCAAATAAAAGATTTGCATATAACAAAAGTCCACTTGGAACAAACAGATTCACGTTTGAGACTGTGGTATTTAGATTTGAATCTAGGATTTCCTGTAAGCTAAAACCATCGCTTCCATAGGAAAATTTCAGATCGTCATAGCTCTCCGATCCAAAAGTGTTTGATTCGCTCTTCTTGAGTGAAGTTAGCAAGGATCTTCCTGTCGAAGTTCCAGAAGAATAATCGAACTCATATTCGCGAATAAGTGATCCGTCAGTATAAACTCGAATAGCTTCCATTCTCTTCGTGGTCTTAACCAATGATCCGTTTAGATAACTCGGAAATGTATCTGTCCGAGAATTATCATATTCAAATTTTATACTTCGATTTTGGTAAGTGATTTCATTCGGATAATACTCGCCATTTGAAGTGTCTTCTATATATGTAATGTCATATCCATTTCCGAATGGATCACGAACCTGATTTAAAGCCCAAGTTCGAATGGCGCCGCTCCTTCCCAAAGCTTCTACACGTGAATCGCTGGTTTTCCCGTAGCTATAAGTATTTCCATCTTTGTCCGTAGCTGTCCAAGAACAGGGCCCGTTCCCACAAACTCCACTCGGAACAAATTGAATCCAAGATTCCTTTTGGCTGTGATATTTAGATTTGCTACCTGAAATGTCTATCAAAGGACCAACTTGGTCAGATAGAAAATTATCATTACCATCATAGTTAATTCCGAACTTCGGGTCTCTAGATATTGAATAGATACCTTGTAAACCCCAGCCAACTCCAAGAATTCCGTTATTTCCGCCGGAGTTATAGGTTAGGGCAAGTGCAGGAACGATCCCTTTCGTTCCAGGTGGTAAAACAATTTCAATACTCGATGATAGCATACCATTTGGTAACGCGGAGAGCTTAGGCAGTGATTGAGGAAGGAGAGAACCGGTAATACTTTTAAAGAGAGATTGAATTGAGAACCCAGTAAACAAAATTAATGAGAGCAGAGGAAACAGAAGTATTAAGGTAAATTTTTTAAGTTTCCGTTTTATAATTTTCATTCCAAAATCCCAGAATTAGCAAACCAGTTCTAACTAGTAAATTTGTCTTAAAATCTGAATTGCTGCGTTTTTTATATAATATATATGAAAAATTTGGAAAACTGAGTCAATGGATTTCAATAGAAAACAGAAAAATCGAAAGTGTTACTTTCTTTTTCGATGAAAATCTTACCAATTTGTAACTTTCGAGTCCAAATCTTACATACAAGAACGGAACATGAGTATTGGGTATATGATAGTATAACGTACGCTAAAGAAGATGATGTATCTGGAGAACTTACTTTTAGTCCCAAAGTATCCTTGTCTTGCTCTTAAACATTCAGGATAACTATCTCCAATACGGGATAATATTTGTTTCTGCTACGCCTCCTATGAAATCTATTAAGGGAACGTATTTTATTAAATCATCATTTTGAACTGATATTTCTGAAGGAGGATAATTGAACTACCTTAAACAAATAGGACTAACGAGAGTTCGACATTCTTTATAGAGAAACTACTGGGTAATAAAGTTTTCAACGGATACATCCAACCGACGTACTAATTGCCAATTAACGGTTCTGTCGAAGTACTTCGTACATTAAAATTCCAGCAGACATAGCTAAATTTAAACTATCCGCGACTCCCTTCATGGGAAGAGAAATATATTGATCGCTTTGGGATCTCGCATATTCACTTAGGCCGTATTGCTCGCTTCCGAAAACAAGTGCGACCTTTCCTTTTAGATTTGAGTCCCAATATAGAGATTTAGCTTCAGGGGTTACTGCAAATGTTTTGTATCCTGCGTTTTTGAGAATAGGATAAAGTTCTTTAATGTCGGATTGGAAAACATCTAAGGTGAATAATGTTCCGGTGGAAGAACGAATAACGTTTGGATTGAATAGATCTAATCTCGGATCTGCAACGAATACCTTATGAAAGCCGGCCCCTTCTGCCGTTCTTAAAATAGTTCCCAAATTTCCGGGTTTTTCCACACCTTCGATCACGAGCACGGGATCATTAGAAAGTTTTGTTTTAGGAGATAAGGAGAAGTCCGGCAATTCGCCTGTGGCGATCAAACCGTCGGGTCTGTCTCTGTAAGAAATCTTTTCGAAAATTTGTTTTGGAACGATGATCGTTTTTGCATCTATAGAAGATACCAGGTCTTCTTCATTTTCTCCTAAATAACAAGCAGGGCAGGTGAGTAAGTATTCGAATTTAACTTTGCCGGAGACTTGCGCTCTTTGGATCTCTCTAAAACCTTCGATGAAAAATGTGCCGGATTTTTCCCGGTTCTTTTTCTCTTTTAGTCCGGAGATATACTTCAGCTTTTCATTCGAAAAACTGCTGATTTCCAAAATGTTTTTTTTCAAAGTTTTACTCTATTCGAATAAAATACACAATTAGAACCGGCTGGATGAATTCTTCCTGTGGATTCCGAAATTGAAAGTTCTTCCGTGAGATAATTCCCGGGAGTTTTGATCCTTCCTTCCAAAATCCTTCGAAGTGCCAATGGACTGAATCCAGTGGAATGGCAGGTCAAAAATACAAAATCGGGTTTATTATCGCATAGTTTCATTAGGAGATCCATCATTTCCGGTAGATCTTTTTCTATTTTGAAAACTTCTCCGCTGGCGCCTCTTCCGAAGGTAGGTGGATCTAAGATAAAGCCTATATATTTTTTATCTCTTCTGATCTCTCTATTCAGGAATTTTAATACATCTTCTACAATCCAACGTACTTTTTTGCCTGCGAGGCCGGAGACTTGTGCATTCTCTCTGGCCCATTCTACCATTCCTTTAGAAGAATCCAAATGGCAGGCATCCAATCCCCCAGCTAATACGGATAAGGTGGAAAGTCCAGAATATGCGAATAAATTTAAAACTTCTCCCTGCCCGGAAAGTTGAGAAGAAACATTTCGAATACGATCCCAATTGCTCAATTGTTCCGGAAAAATCCCAAGATGTCCAAAAGGAGTAAAACGTATCTTAACGGTCAAAGGAGGAATTTGGATGAGAAACTCATCTTCCGAGTCCGGTCTGGAAGCGCTGGATCCTCTCCAGTTCCAATTTCCTCCACCCTTATCGCTTCTATGATATTCTCCGTCGGCATCCTTCCAAAGAGAAGCCTGGGTAGGCGGCCAAGCAGCAACAGGAGAAGGGCGGATCACTTTATAAGGACCTACCTGTTCTAACTTTTTGAAATTTCCGGAATCGATGAGTTGGTATGTATTTTTATTTGTGCTCATAAGCCTATTGGTCCAAGGGTTCGCATTTTTTATAGATATGCACCTTGAAGTATTTTCCCTCCGGAAATTCCTTACGTGTAGGATGATCCGGTTCCGGTCTTAATTTGTAAAGATCCTTGTACTTCCATCCTTTGTTTGCCAAGGTTTCTCGGCCAATCTTTTCGAATTCTGACTCCAGGATTCTTCCTGAACAAGAAAGTAAGATCAGATCTCCTCCAGGTTCCAGATGAAAGAGCGCCTTAGTGATTAGACTGCGATATGCTTTTTTGCCGGCAAGAATAGCGGCTTGGTTCGGAGTCAGATTGGGCGGATCTAAAACGATTAGGGAAAATTTTCTGTCTTGTAAAAACCCCCAATCTTGAAATAGATCCGCTCGTACTAGATGATGTTTCCCTTTTGTGAAGATCGTATTCTTCTTTTCAAAATTTAAGACCTGATCCTCCGGCAAGATGTGAGATACAAATTCTTCTAATGCTTCTTTTGCGCCGTCAGCGGAGAAGACCGAGTTTGCACCTGCTTCTTCCAAACATACAGAAGTAAGTCCAGTATGAGAAAATAAGTGTAGGCAATCTCTGTCTCGAGCTAGTTCCGGTTTTTCTAATATATATTGCCGTAAATTCCGTACATCCAAAAAGAACCCGCCCTTTTGTCCGGGGATCTTAGTCTTCCATTGGACCTGATTTACAAAAATTTTTTCTTCAAAAGGAATTTCTTTTTTGCCTCGTAGAAAACGGACAGGCAAAGATTTTTCGGAACCGATTCTTTGGGGAGAGATCCATACGATTTGTTTTGGGATTGGTTCTTCTAATTTTGGGGCTATGGAATATAGTATTCGAACTACTAGTCTGGAAAATTTTCTCAAAGACTGGGAATAGGTTTGGACCACCCAGGTAGATCCGTATCGATCCACTGTTACGCCTGGGATGAGATCATTTTCCCCATGCAATAATCTATATGCATTTGTTTTTGTTCGAAGTGGTTTTCTAAGCTCTAATGCTTTCTCTATCGTTCGTTTTAGTTGGGGAAGTGAGAATTCATTTCCTCTTTGTATGATACGTATTCCAATTGGGCCTGAAGAAGAATAGATCCCGAATCCCAATGTTTCATTCGATCCGGAAACAAGCCTCATCCAATCTCCGTCTTGGAATGCCGAGATTGCAGTGGATAATTTTCCGTTTAAGATCCAAGGATGTCCGAAATTAAGGACGGACTCCGTTGTTTTATTTAGTTGGTATCTTCGAAAGCGATTCATTCCAGAGTACATAAAAAAGGACAGAGCAGAACCCTGTCCTTTTAAAAAATGTCCGCAAGCCTTTTGATATCTTACTTTTTCTTAGCGCTATCGTAAGAAGTGTCAGTAGCTCCAGTATAGATCTGACGAGGTCTACCGATTTTCATATCAGGAGATTCGATCATTTCTTTCCATTGAGCGATCCAGCCTGGAAGACGTCCCATTGCGAACATTACAGTGAACATGTTCACAGGAATTCCAAGCGCACGGTAGATAATACCGCTATAGAAGTCTACGTTCGGATACAGTTTTCTTTCTACGAAGTAAGAATCTTTAAGTGCTGCTTCTTCTAATTCTTTAGCAATATCTAATAGAGGGTCTTTTACTCCAAGTCTAGAAAGAACAGCATCACATGCTTTTTTGATGATCTTAGCGCGCGGGTCGAAATTTTTGTAAACTCTGTGTCCGAATCCAGAAAGACGGAATGCATCGTTCTTATCTTTTGCTTTTTCTACGATCTTTTTCACAGGAAGACCGGAAGCTTTGATCTCCAAAAGCATTTCTAATACTTCTTGGTTGGCTCCACCGTGACGAGGTCCCCAAAGAGCGCAAATTCCTGCAGAGATTGCTCCATACAAGTTTGCAAGGGAAGAACCTACTAAACGAACCGTAGAAGTAGAACAGTTTTGCTCATGGTCCGCGTGGAGTATCAATAAAAGGTTCAATGCTTTTACAATCTCAGGATCGATGTAATAGTCCTCACTTGGAACGGAGAACATCATATTCAAGAAATTACCGCAATAATCCAGATGGTTCATCGGGTGAACTGTAGGTTGGCCCAATGATTTTTTATAAGCGAAAGCTGCTATGGTAGGGAACTTGGCTAAAAGACGAACCATGGAGATATGTCTATGATCCGGATTTTCAGGATCATAAGAATCTTGGTAATAGGTAGAAAGTGAACCGATCATAGTGGACATGATCGCCATAGGGTGACCGTCTTTAGGGAATCCATTATAAAGACGTTTTAGATCTTCATGGATCAAAGTATGCATGGTTAGCTCTTTGTCCCAATCTTGCAGTTCTTTGTCGGAAGGAAGATGACCGTAGATCAAAAGATAAGCTACTTCGGTAAAGCTTGATTTTTCGGCCAATTGTTCGATCGGAATCCCACGGTATCTTAAGATTCCCAACTCTCCATCCAGGAAAGTGACAGCACTAGTACAGGCGCCGGTATTTAAATAACCGTTATCTAATGTAATATATCCTGTTTGCTGTCTGAGTTTGGAGATGTCTATGGCCTTTTCGTTTTCTGTTCCCGTGATGATGGGTAGTTCATATTCTTTACCGTCGATTTTTAAGATTGCGGTGTTTGCCATTTTTTACTCCTGTTAGATGAATGATATCGGACGAACCGGCATAAGGTAGACCTTGGGACAGAGAGGCGAAATTAAAGACTCCGCCCGGTCCTTAGAACTATCCTATGGATCTGAAATTCTAGACAATCTAAAAAAAAGAATCCGTCTTGTCTGCTCAGCGGTTTTTATACTGCCTTAAACTTTGGTAATTATAATAGTTCGACGTTACGATCCTGCAATAATCACGGGGCTCTTTTAAGGGAAGTTCCTCTAAAAAATGATTAAAATCTCCGTGATAATGATTTCGTTTCCATTTTCTGAGATTTCCGGGACCTCCGTTATAAGCGATAGATGCCCATTTCAAATCGTTTTCATTGGAAGAGAGAAGGTATTTCAGGAATTTTGCACCCATTTGGATAGAAATTTCCGGATCGAAAAGTGAATAAGGACCGAGGCCTAAACCTTGGGCTAATCCTTTTCCCGTAGGTCCCATAATCTGCATGAGACCTCTTGCATTGGAAGAAGATACAGCATTCTCCTTAAAAAAGGACTCCTGCCTCATAACAGCATACACGATATCTTCTTCGATCCCGAAAGATTGTGAATAATGAGAAACTATATCCCTATGAGGTCTCGGATAAATCCTGGAAGCTAGTTTGGAGGGGAGAAGGATCACATCATCAGGGATCCTTCTTCTTTTCATTAGATTTCTTGTATGGAAGACGGTTAGATATTGGTTGCCGGTAACTTCTCCGAGTGCCGCAAAAATTTCGTCTTTTTCTTCTTCGGATGTTCCTGTTTGCAGAACGTATTTGTCCACAAGAGAACTTGCATGGGCCATTTCTCCAATCTCTAAATATTCTTTAGCATTTTGTAATAGATGATTTCCTCTGATCTTGCTATGAGCGGAATCGATCCGAATGTCCAGAGAGAAGGAATCAGGAAAATAGGCGAATTCCAAATCTCTACCTAAGATCTTATCCGAATATTTTGGATCTCCCGAGGTCAAAGAAAGATATTCGAATAATGTATCCTTATTCCTAAGAGGACTATCCGGTTTTTGGATAGAAGAGATTTCGGCAGCAAATTCTTCTCGGATCACTCTGGTATAATAAGAGCCGGGAATGAACTTATAATAGGATTTTAACCAAGAGAGAAGCTCGTCCTGTCTACCTTTGGATTTTAAACTTCTCAAATACCAATAAACCAATCTACCTTTGACAGGAAGATTCGGGATCCGTTTGAGAGCTTCTTTCCAATAAGATTCTTCCAGAAAATGGGAATGGTCTCCGATCAGAAGGTCGATCAACTCGTCTTGCCGGATCAGATTATAAGGATTTTTTTCGAGAGAAGAAAGTAATCCGTTAAAATATTTATCCCTTTCCCCCAGTCGTTTATAGGCTCTGGCATACGCATATTCCACCGACTCAGAAGAAGAAAGATTCGTTTTTTCTAATAGATCCAAACCTGATTTTGCAAGATTTTGGTTGGAAAGTTCGACGGACATGGCGGCAGTAAACTCAGGAAAATATTCCGCGTAATGTTTATGCCTGGAAAAAAGAGAAAAAAGCCTTTCCGGATAATATCCGACTAAACCTCTTGCCGCTGCCTTCCAGCTTTCCGGTCTTTCAAAAACGATAGAACCAAAATATTGATGGGATGAAATAAAAGATTTCTTATCACTTGCATCTAAGAAAGGAATAAATAGAACTCCTTTTTCCAAAGGAATATGTTTATAAAAGGATTCTCCTTTCCAGGTTCTTAGGTCCGTATAAATATCTTTTTTAACGTAAGAAGGAACGTTTGCATCTTCTGCGAGAGCATATAAAAGATTTTCCCCTTTTTGGGTTTCTCCGAATTTATACAAAGCTTTGGCGTATCTGTAATAAGCCATTGCACCGAAATATTCCTTTTTATCTTTTTCGGAAAAACTTTCGGCATAATCTTTCGCTTCTTTGAATTCTCCATTTTCATAATGGATGCGAAGAATTTCCCCGATCACATTTTTATACACAGGATCGTAGTCGGGAGGGAGTTTTTTGAGATAGGAGATAAGTTCGGAAGAGGATAAACTTTTTCTTTTTACCATTTCTTCGTACAGTTTCCAAAAACTTATTTTGGTGACTGCATTTAGGGGAGGCAGAGGATTTTTGATGAGACCGTGAAGTTCGTCCTTGGTAACTCCAACAACAAGTCTTCCTTTTAAAAGAGATACCAGGTATCTGAACTTATTGCCCTCGTCTCCATCCGGATGGGTCTCATGAAAGCGAACAAGCGCATAGACCTCGGATTCTTTGGAAGGGGACCTTTCTCGGAAAATCCTACGTATTTTTTCTAAACTATAGGATTTGACCAAGTATTTTAGGTCGTCATCCGCAAAAAGACTGCCGACAACTAGAAACGGGAGTAGCCCCAGAATCGTTTTTTTCATGCGATTCTTCTCACTTAATCCGCCTTAAAAAGGGTTCAACTCCAAAAGGAGTCTTTATGCATATATCGGTATCAAATACAGAATGGCCTGAAATAACTTTAAGACATCCGGACTTCGAGGGTAAAAAAGAGGTTCGAAAACCGGATACGGAAGTCCTGCGACTCAAAACAAAAATTTTAGATCATTATAGTGGAAGTATCCTGACACATTTGAGACCTGCTCATTGTTTCAGAGCGGATCTATTCGGAAGATTCGTATTCCATTCTCCTCGCCTGGATTGGATCAGAGAGGATGGAATTACCGAAAGAGAAGAGAAACTTCTCCGCTTATTCTTCCAAGAATTATTGGATGAGCTGAAAGGAAATCTGGTTTGGGATCCTGAGTTATTTTTCTTATGTTCCGCGTTCTTACTATGTGAAGATAGAATTCGAGATTACCAAGAATTAGTAGATTCTTTTGGAAATGATCTGAAAGAAGCAAAAGAAGGAAGAAGATTATTATACTTCATAGGCGCCATTCCTGAATCCGAAAGTTTTCTGAAAGAAGGTCTGGAAAGAAAAGAAAGGATCGCCTACAATCATAAACTACAAGGACTGAATCAGGAAGAGCAGAACGAATTATTCGATCTGGTAATTTCTTCCCAAGAGCCTGATCTGGCGGGACTTGCATATTTCTATTTCAAGGATAAAAAAGAAGGAATCCGAAACATAAAAGTTTTGGATGCAAGCATTGCGAGAAGAATAGAAGAATTTTCCAGAACGGAAGCGGACTTTTTCTTAGACCAATATTCGCTTAGACATCCCATCCTGGATAGATTCTTCTTAGTCAAAAAATGTAAGCCGAGAGACTTCGTATTCGAATGGATCTCGGAAGAAAAAAAGAAGAACGGAAGAGAAGAATTAAAAGAAACTCTACACGATTCCATCCAAGAAGGAAGCGACGATTCATTATTCGATCGTTATAAGATCCTGAAAGAACAAGGAATGTCCTATACTCTCAGACCATTCGAACTTTTGGTGCTTTGGAATTCTACCGCCGCTGGAGACTTGGATTCTGAAATGATCTCAGTCCGTTCCCAAACTCCTGGTTCCTATCTGTCTCAAAGAGCGATCGCAGTCCAAGAATTTAAGGACAAAAAGTTCGAGGCATTCAGAGAAAGGTTGGTCCTAACCGGAAGATTTCAATATTCTCCGGAGATGGTTTATCTAAAAGCGATCTCTCTTTTGGAAACCGGGCCAGTAGAGGAGGGAGTTCAACTTATGGAATCGCTTGTTCATAAATTTCCGCAGTCCGATTTTTTAAGATTGGTCTTGGATCGATATAAGAATAGGATTTAGGATTGTGATGTAGGAACTCCTACATGAATTTAAAGGCCGCCCCCGCCCTGCATTGGGATTGGGGGGAGTGGCTCGTGGGAGTGCGTATTCTCCCTATCACAAAATGCTTCCCCTGTCAATAAGATCCTCTTTTTGAAATTCACGTTGGAACTCCTACAAAATCTAAAAATTTCTTTCTCGCTCAACTCTGCTCTTTGCGAAACTTCCTCTAATTTGCCTGCAAATTGGCTGGAGAATTTCCTTGCCTTAGAATTGTACTCCTCCTAAAATTTGCCCTAAGATCCCATGGCTATCACCCAAGAACAAATCCTAGAACTCCAAAGGCATCAGAAGATGATCCAACAATTGGAGAAAATCCAAAGATTGTCCAAAAATGACGAACAGAAGTATCGAGTTTCCAGGGATCTGGAAAAGTACCGAAATCGGATGAGAGAAATTTCTCCGGAGGGAATTCCGGATAACCTCGAAACTGCCGCAGAACAGATCCGTATGTTCCGTGAGAATCCGGATGCCGCTGGAAGGATCTTGGCCAAGTATCCGATCATGAAAATTTCTCCGAACTCTAATGATACCGAGGTAAATCAGATCGGCACCTGGATCAATGTATTGGATCGGGAGTATCTTCCTATATTAAATGAAACTCATATTCGTTTCGACTTCTCTCATGGGAACGAGAAGGACGGAGTAGTCAAACATATGGAGAATATCCGCCGGAACATCAAGGTTTTGACGGAGACAATCGAAGAATACCAGGCTGCTGAAAAACAGGACTTCAGAGAACAGCTGAGCAGGATGAAAAACAAACAGACTCGCATTTTTATCGCAGAAGCTTTCGAAATGTTTCAAAAGTTTAATGAATTCCTTTCTAAGGTTTTGGGTGAGTTCAAAGCTGGTGGGGGAGTGATCATGAATATCGAAGATCGGATTACCTTCAATTCTCGTTTTGAGAAGGCCACTGAGTTGGAAGGCAAGTCTATTCCGGAAGCCTTGGATGAATTCAGGGAATTCACTGCAGAAGTTTTGGATCGGATTAACGTTCCGAATATCAAACATTAAGATTCGACTTTTCGGTCTCGCGCGGATTAGAATTCTGCAAACTTGCTCATGACCTTTACGATCAGAAAACTTTCTTCGAATGAAACTCCACCTATGGATCTCTTACTTCTTGCAGATCCGAATGAAAAAATTGTACAGTCGTATTGGGACGGGCAAATTGTTATGTACTTGAGTCTGAAAATTCCGAAATTTTAGGAGTTTATGTACTTTTGATGACTCGTCCAGGAACTTCGGAAATCATCAATGTTGCCGTGAAGGAAGACCAGCAAGGAATGGGGCTTGGGAAAAAATTGGTGCTTCATGCGATTTCTCAGGCAAAAGAAGACGGTTTTCATACCCTCGAAATTGGGACAGGCAATGCAGGGATTGGTCAGTTGGGTTTGTACCAAAAATGTGGGTTTAGAATTACTGGCATCGATTTCGATTTTTTTACCAAAAACTATCCGGAACCGATCTATGAGAACGGGATCCACTGTCGGGACATGATCCGACTGAGTATGGATCTGTAAAATATCGGAACCTTCTCCTTCTAAAATGGGCATCCGGGAAGGGATGAGACAGAAATCGTAAAAATAGCTTCCAGTTAAAAAAATTTCTTTTCGGAAGGGGTGGGTTCGGTTTATTAGTGTATAAACCGAAAACCTGCGGTCTTTCGCAAAAGGATTTTATATTCATGGCACTTGTTAAGAATTCTTCCGAAGTTACAAACTCCACAATCGGTGAAAATTCCTACTTTAACGGAAAATTCTTCATCAATGGATCCTTAAAGATTGATGGAAAGTTCGAAGGAAAATCTCTGCAAGCGGAACAATTGTATATCGGAGCTTCCGGTAAAGTCCGCACAAATATCACTGCTGCCAGCGTTATTATAGAAGGTATTGTAATCGGAAATATCACCGCTCGAAACAGAGTGATGCTTCTTCCTACTTCCAGAATTTTGGGAGATATCCGCACTCCGGAATTGATTATCCAAAACGGAGTAGTGTTAGAAGGACGTTGTATCATTTCTAGCGACCTAAAACATTCCAATAAAGATCATATCGAATTGGAATACGCGAAAGACTCTTTAACCTTAGAAAGACTTTTCGGTAAACAAACAGCAGCTAAGGAAGCTTAATCTTCCTCGATAGGCCTTGGTTCCCATCCTCATCACAGAAGGAGATCCTTGCGGAATCGGGCCTGAAATTCTTCAGATGTCTCGGGAGATATTAAATACATTCTCCGGGCAAAGACAAATCCTACTCATTAGTTCTAATTCTTCGCTTTCTTATCCTGGTTGGCAGGAAATCAAAGATCCATTTTCTCTCTCTTCTCCTGGACTTTATCTTTGGAGAACCAATTCACTTTCTTCTTCCGAACAAAAATCTTTGGTGGTTGGTAAACCTGGTCCTTCTTCTGGGAAAGCTGCATTTGCAAGTTTAGAAGAAGCGGTTCGTATCCAGAAAAAAATCGGCGGCAATCTGATCACTCTTCCACTAAGTAAGGAATGGGTGATCAAAGCTGGAGTGAAAAAGTTCACTGGCCATACAGAATATCTGGCAGAGGTCTATAAGAAAAAAACTTATATGCTTATGGCTGGCAAGGAACTGAATGTTCTCCCTTTAACCACTCATGTTCCATTGAAGAAGGTACCTTCTTATTTAAAAAAAATCCACTTACCCAGTTTCATTTCTGCTGTTCGTTCCGCTCCAATCTCTAAAGGAAAAATTGCATTCTTGGGTTTAAACCCTCATGCAGGAGAAGGTGGAAAGGTGGGAGACGAAGAGAAGAAGATCCTAATGCCAATCATTTCTAAAATGAGAAAAGCAGGGTTGGATGTTACGGATCCACTTTCTGCGGATGGTGCGTTTAGTGAAACTTCCAGGGCAAAATATTCTCTGTTTTTGGCATGTTATCATGACCAGGGGCTCATTCCATTCAAGATGTGGGAGGGAAAATTCGGGGTAAATGTAACTTTGGGACTGGATTTTATCCGGGTTTCTCCGGATCATGGGACTGCTTTTGATATTGCAGGTCTCGGAAAAGCGGATCCGGAGAGTTTTCTGCAATGTTTAGAGTGGGTGTCTAAGCCGGTTTCTGCCGAGAATGATCTTAGGAGATCTTATTGATGTTTCTCGCCCAGTCAGGTTCCTTATTACAGCAGATCGTATTTCCCATCTTTTTGATTTGGTTCGTGGGTTTGACTTTGGTACTGATCCGAAACGATATAGAGATCATTTGGAAGATCGCTACCTTTTTCGTTTTTGTGTTTTACTTCTTCCAATTCTTTCCGGAGTTAAAAGAAGCTTATGAAAGATTATCTAGATCTTATCCTTCCGAAATTTTAAGTTGGCTTTACGGAATCCCAAGAGCGATTTACTTTTTCCTATTATTCCTCTGGCCTATTGCAGTGATTCGTATGTATTATACGGCTTCTCCAGTTTTGGCAAATATGACTGCGAGAACTCTTGTCGCGGCTACCTTGGCGTATTGGATTTTTTTCCTGGTGTATTACCAATTCACAGGGCAAATCGATGAGTTCTTTAAGACAAAGTTTATTGATTGGATTACGATCGTTCCGACGGGGAAATGAGAAGTTTTCTTTCCGCAACGGGCAGAACTCAGAAACATTCGAAACCTCATCCTTCCTGCGGAAAGTCCTCGGTTCCGAAGTTTTGCCCATCGCTCCAAGAAACACAAAATTACCGCGCCATCACCACCTACCAATTAATAAACCCACTAGGTAAAAACCTTTCACCAGGTGAAATAGAATCGTTAGTTACTTTTCTGAAGGCTACTTCTGATTCTCTTTATCTTCAAAACTAAGAGAGACACTGGATAGGGAATGAAATGATAAGAGTTTCTTTTATAATTTCGAATTTAAGTCGCATTTCATTTATCATTTTATTATTGAGTGGTTGCCTAACTGTAAGTGAAAACGGTAAGAAAATATTAAGTAAAGAAATACTGAAATTGGAGAAGCTTACAAGAACATCTGAGCAGTATGCTATCTCCTATGAATTTAAAGATAAGACTCTATATTTATCTTTTGATGGTGGATTCGTTGAAGAGGATGTAGATAAGGTAATTGAGAAAGAGACGGTTAAAAAAGAATATAAAGTAGAATACTCGGAAATTTATCAAAAGTATACAAAATTAGGATATGGTCGTAGTGGTTGGGCACTTGGGTTTGTAATCGGTTCATTTTTTGAATACATATTCACTATTCCCTTTCGGACTTGGAACCCTAGTTTTGATGAGATCTATAATCGAGAGATAGTCGTAAATCAGCGCAAACTAAAAGATACAGATATCAATGGGTTAACGTTAATTCTTAGAATAAATGATATCGAGTATGTTAATTCTCCGATGGTGTCTAAGACAACGAATGTATCCCTTCTTTCTATAAATAAAGCATTCGGCTCTCCAGAGGAAATGGAGGTCTTGATTTATCGAGGAAACGATCGCGTAGGGTTTGCAGTAGTTCCTTTGAAAGAAGCTATTGAGAGGAGTATGAAATGAGGACCTTCGAGAAATCCTTTATCGTGATATTTTTCATATTCTGGTCCTGTAATAGAGATCCCTATATAAAACAAATGCCTTCCATTAGCCCTGGTAAGGAAGTTGTTTTGGAGATTAGTTTAGATAACTCACTAATGCCTAAATACGATGAAATGATGCTAACCAAATTCTGCTTAGGTAGGACTGAGCAAAATTTGGAAGAAAATTGTGAAGTCGATCCTGTGGTTCGTTATTATCCTATTAAGACTAATGAACCGATGCGTTCAGTTCTTCCAGAGGGATACTATTCCTACGGGGAAATGATTTTTTGGGTAAAAGGATCTTCTATCGATCGAAGTTCCTGAACAGTGACCTGATAATTTTCTCACATAAATAAAAGATGTGGAGACTTGGAACAAATTATAAATAGATTTTCTTTCCTTCTAATTGCATATTTCTCATTAGTATCTTGTTTTACAACGTTTAGTCGGAGATTATCTGAAGAAAGATTAGAGACAACTAAAAATGTATTAAATGAATGTGAGGTGAATGTTTTCTTTCGATTTTCGGAAAAGCCAGAAGATATTGAAAATTATGAATATTTGTTCGGCAATTTACTTAAGAAATTGGGTTACAATAAGATAATATTTGGAGATAAGAAGGTCATTACTTCAAGTAATGTTAACTGTAAAATTCATATTAAGATGTATCGAGTGAAGGACCGATTGTTTCCAGGTGAATTTTTTCTTATAGGCTTTCCTTATTGGACTGGAGCTAAAATAGAAATGGATTTTAAGGTATTTGGAAAAAGAATGCTTCCATTAGTAGAAAAGAGTTATAAAAATGAATATACTCATTATGTTTCTCTATGGCTTCTTCCAACGTTTTCTGTATTCTGGAGTCCAGCGGCGGAAGATAGAATTATAGAATCTGCCTTGCGTGAGTTTACCTTCGATAACCAGGATATTCGATTCGAAAAGTGATTCTCTTAATTCTGCTATAAATTAATGAAGCATATTTTCATTACTATTCTATTCTCATTTTATTTAAGAAGGACTTAATGAGATATAATCTATTTAAAATTTTTAGTATATTCCCTTTATTCTTGGTGGTGAATTTCTGCGGATGTGCTAAGAAGTTTGACCTTACACCCCAGTATGTCTATGCAGTTTCTGGCGATAAAGTAAATCTTAGAGCAAAGCCTGGAAGAAATCAACCTGTTATAGAGGTTGTGAATAATGGACAAGGTCTTGAGATTCTTGATATATCGGAGAATATTACTGAGGAGCATTATCCGAATTACGACTTTGGGGTGCCGATGTATTGGTACAAGGTAAAGACAGAAACTGGAAATGTCGGATATATATCTAGACAATATATTAACCTACTACTTGGTCATAAGAAGGAAGCAGGTCTAATTGGTACTTTCGAGCAAATTGAAAAAGGAAAATTGAAAGCTACTACTTTATCCATTCTCCAGGATGGAGTGGTAAGAGAACCGGATTCTTACGATTTCATTCAGTCCAAAAGTATTAGCAGAGTACCGAAAAAATTATCAATTGATTACGGAATAGTTCTATCTTCTGACCAGAAAAATATAGGGGAGATTAAGGATGTTAAATTTGCGGCAGATTATACAAAAGAGAAGGAATCAGGTTGTTGGGAAGGATATTATTTTTCTGGAATCTATAATGGGCTGAAACCCGCTCCAAGTAGTTTAATTATTATCGGTTTGAGTGGGACTTCAGAATCTTCGATTGATTTTAAGGATTTCACTGACCGAACTATTATTAAAACTATCGAGAATGCCTCTGCGTTAATGGTTAGAAAGAAAAGTCCGGACGATTTTAAAGGAGAAAACTTTCTTTGTGTTTCCGGAGACAAATGTATCTATAAATCGGTGAAAAATAATGGAAATGAGTATATTATTTCTACTCAAACCATCGTCTATCCAGATAAAAGCGGTCATTCTCAAGTATTTCGTATTGATAAAATCCTACAAAATAAAATTGAAACCCTTTATTATCATGACTCGATCGGAGGAAAGAAAGAGGTTCCGGATCGGGAAACTGCATTTGCAATCACTGATTTAGATAAAAACGGAATACTAGAAATATTTACGGTTACACATGGATACGAATGGTGGTTTTACAGAATTTATAGTTTAGAAAAGGATAGGGTAATTCCCGTGTTCAATGGAGCCGGCGGGGGATGCTAATTCTTTTATATTGGCAATATTTTTCAGACTGATTCATGACTCGCTATAAAAGATTTTCTATACTCATTTTCATTTTCGTTTTTCTGTTTTGTTACAAAGAGCAGAAGACCGATCAATTATTGTATCCAATTGAAATGCCTGGAGTTTGGAAAGAAGTAGGTGTGAATGATTTACGATCCGGTAATACCTTCGTTTTTTCCAAAAGAGGTGCCGTTGTTTATTATATTGATCCTGCGATTTGTGTAAAAAAAGAAAGAGCTATGATTGGAGAGTATGTTCTCAGTAAAGCAGCTCTTCATATTTATTTTTACAAATTCCTCCAATTGGAAGGTGGAGATTTGGAAAAGATCAAAAAGAAATGTGAATCGGGAGATCCCAATGTGAAGTTCGAGGAGAAGCTTGTTGTCCTGAATCTTGGTAGCATGAAACTAATCGGGTTTGGTGACTTTAAGCAGAAACGGGCAGGTTCGGATTTTGACGATCTTACTACCTTTGAAACAGGCGGGAGCGAATTTTATCGATTTAGTGTATTCCCTGAACATTTTCAAGAAATCGTCGATCATGAAGTTAAGGACGATAGAAGACTCATTCTTAAAAATCGAAGTGTACTGATTCGGAATAATACCGGTAAAGATATGCAGGTTAGTTTTGATTAGTTGTATGTTTCGGAAAAACTAATTTCCATAATAACTAATCATCCGCTCTAATTCGAATTTCTTAAGCGGATGTTTATACTTGCTAAAAAGAATACCTTCCTATCTGGTTCCTGTTTGAAACTCATTTACAAATAGGATATGTTCCTTTCCAAAGGTATTATACTCTCCGAAAAATACGAACAAGGCAATAGAGTCCCCTTTTTTTACTTCTTGGTGAAGAAAAGGGACTAGGTTTTCCTGAAAGAGCAAGGTGAAGTTCTTATTTTTCACCTTCATCTTGAGTTCGTATTTGAATAGAGCTACATATCTGGGGTCTAAATTAATAAATTTAGAAAGAATTTGAGCGGATCCCAGGGACTCTTTCGAAATGCCTTTTGGAAATTCAGTCCATTTCATTTGGATTCTATATTTATTCGTAAATATGGACAATCCATGGTCTTTTTCAGCATCTACTCCGTCAGTCAGCTTTATGATTTCTTCAAAAGAAGATGGGAGATAACTTGCAAAGTTGAATCCAGACGGAACTTCTTGCTGCTTGACATTCCCAGAACTACAAGTATAAAAGAAGGAAACAAAATAAATAACACACAGAACTTTTTTCATTAAACCCCTGAGAATTCCGCTAAACCTTATATACTCAAATTCGGAAATTCGATTTTAGGTATATTTAATATACTCGATTTTTATGGATAGCGGAATTTCTTTCCGCATCGTTGAATGCGAGACAATCCAAAAAGTTCCTAATGTACTAACGTTGGTGGAAAAAATGATCTGCTCATTATGGAGTTATAGAATAAATTACCCACTCCGAAGCCGAAATAATTAAAATTTGAATTGAAATTATCTTAACCTAATTCCACATCCAATTTGTGGGAATTACCAAGACAGAGTTATTTAATAAGAGGCAGAATAAGATTGCCTCTTATGCAAAAGCCTTAGGACATCCTGCTCGTATTGCAATCTTGGAGTCGATCCTCAAAAGAAAAGCCTGCATTTGCGGAGACTTGGTCGAAGAACTAGGACTTGCCCAGGCTACCATCTCTCAGCACTTAAAAGCCTTAAAGGATGTGGGCATTTTGCAAGGGACCGTAGAAGGCCCGTCTATATGCTATTGTATCGATAAAAAAACTTGGGAAGAGATTGGGGATTATTTTGGCCCTTTACTTTCACTGCTTCCCGAAAGTGGAAATTCCTGTTAAAATATCTTGACTTTTTATCGTAATATTGCGATTTAACGATTGATGTATTCTTTGGCAGAAATATTAAATGAAAAATGTTCTTGTTCTACTTTGGACAAAGAGCGCTTGAGTGAAGAAGCGTATAAATTTCCACTTTCTGAAATAAGAACGCATGGCATCGAACATTTTTATTCAGAAACGCCTTCTTTTATTGATATTTCTGATAAGGAGAAGATCCGACAAATTCTATTCTCTATTCGTAACGCCTTACGTTTACCCGAAGTGAGAGATCGTATTTTATCCGATCATGATCCCAAAGAAAAGGGCCGAGACATCACCGGAGGAGCCTTTCTTAGTTTGGATTTTCATCAAACGAAAGAAGGCCTTAAGTTGATTGAGATTAATACGAACGCGGGTGGAGCTTATTTACAGCTAAAACTTTTGGAAGCACAGATCAGATGTTGTAAAATTATTGATATTGCTATTCAGAATACAGAGGCTCTTCAAGATTTGGAAGAAAGATTCTATTCCATATTCATAGACGAATGGATTTCCAAAGGGCGAGTGGGAAGACCAGGCTTTATCGCTATTGTGGACGTAAATCCTTCCGATCAGTTCTTATATCCGGAATTTCTTTTATTTAGAGATCTATTTAGATCCAAAGGGATTCACTCGGAGATATTAGATCCGGATCAGATCGAATTGATCGGAGAAGAACTCTATTTCGACGGAAAGAAGATCGATTTGATCTATAATCGATTAACCGATTTTCATTTATCTGAAGATACGAATCTTAAAATTTTAAAAGCTTGGAAGAATGGAAAAGCGATCGTTACTCCGAGCCCTCTCGATTACGATTTATACGCTCGAAAAACGAATTTGAACGTTCTTTCGGATAATGATTTTTTAATAAAGGCAGGGCTTGATCGGAAAGATTCAGAAGTCCTAAGATCATCTATTCCGGATACTAAAATCGTCACCTTAGGAAATGCAGAGGAACTCTGGGAGAAGAGAAAGAGTATCTTCTTTAAACCTAAAGAAGGTTTCGGTAGCAAGGCTGCCTATTACGGAGGAAAACTTACGAAGAATAAGTTTTCGGAAATCATAAATGGAGAATATATAAGCCAGGAATTTGTCCCTCCTTCCGTTCGTGTCACATCCATTTCAGGAGAAGAAATGGAATTGAAGATGGATATAAGGGCATATATTTATAATGATGAGATCTTACTTTTAGCGAGCCGTTTGTACCAAGGACAGACTACAAATTTTAGAACTAAGGGAGGAGGATTTTCTCCTTTGTATACGTTGCCTGAGATTGTATAAATACGAAATTGACTCGCACCGCTTCAGCGCGAATCAATTCCCGATTATTTATATTTGGTTAGATACTTTCTTGAAGTTCGCTTCTTCTTTGTCCTTGCTCTTTACTCGTGACCTTCGCAAAAGTTTTTTCATATTCCGGATGAACTGTCCCGAATAAATAATCCCAAGCCGTTGTATAAAGCCCATAATTATAGCGAAAGCTTTGGTGATGCATATCATGATTGGTATTCGAATTCACCAATTTCAAAATTTTATTTGTTCCCATCCAATATGGAAAAATTTCATAACCGCTATGTCCTAAAACATTACGTATAATTTGGAAGGTCATAAAGATCATCAATGCTAAAGGATGAATAGGAAATAGTAAGGCCACGATTGGCATGATAAGTGAATGGATGAATGCCTCCCAAGGATGAAAAGAGTAAGCTGTCCAAGGAGAAGGGGTAACTGAATCATGATGCACTTTATGCACTCTCTTATATAACCAACGAGTGTGCATGAGTCTATGTGTCCAATAGAAGTAAAAATCTTGGATACCTAAGATGAGTATTGTGCTTAAGATCAAATATCCCCAGCCATGATCTTCTATATGGTTGTAAAATTTGAAGTAACCGTATTTTCTAAATAAGAATACGATTAGAGTTACCGAAGTATAAATGATCACCGAAGAAACAGAATATAAAAATTCTTTTTTGAACTGAGATGGTTTTGCATTCTTTTCCTGGATTTTTCTAGATTGAAAGGGATGTTTCCAAATATAGAAGACTAAAAACGCCATGCCCGCGAATAGAAAGTATCTCAAAAAATCGATTAAGAATATGATAGGAATCTGGGGAACCAAATCTATCATATATTGAAATAATTGTTTGTGAAAGTTCATGTTTGATCCTTTGCTCCTGTGGAGGATTTCATGGATCATTAGAACATTTTTCCGGATTTGAATCCGATGGATTTCGGACAAAGTCTGATCGATTCCGGATTCGATCGATTATTTTATGGAACCGTTTTGTTTTCTGAAATCGCTCGGAGTCATTCCCACAATTTCTTTGAAGGCTCTATTGAAAGGAGCAAGAGAGCCGTAACCTAAATCCATTGCAATCCTAAGCACCTGAAAATCATTTTTGCCTGGATCCGAGAGAATAAACTTTGCCTCTTGGATCCTGAAATGGTTCAGGAATTCGTTAAAGTTTCTATATCCCAGCCCTTTATTGATTAACCTACGGACCTTCTTTTCCGGAACATTTAACTGTTTGGCCAAAGCCAAGATCGTCAGGTTTTCTTGTAAAAATACCTTTTGCTCTTTTAAGAGAGAATCCAGCTTTTGTAATAGGTTTTCGTCTAAAGGTTCTTCGGGAGCTTCTTCCTTTTGTATTTCTCCATTGGGAAATACATTCTCCCTAAATTGGAAAAGCCGGAAGGAAATAAAAAACACCAATACAAAAATGAAAGAAGAATTGATGAGATCTAATTGGGCGGAATATCCGGCGTCTTTGGTAATTACTTCCAGCAATACGACGGAGATACTATAAAGTCCCGTCACCCAGGCGAAGATGACCCTGAATTCTCTTCTCGATTCTAAAAGGTCCACATTCTTATCTTTTAAGACTTTTCCTAAGGTGAATAAGATAATTCCAAGATAAAATACCTGAGGCATGCTGAATAATACGTTGGCAAAAACAGAATCTTGGCTTCTGATGTCGGAGACTATAAAAACATAAAAACAGAATATATTCAGAGAAAGGAATAAACCTCCATGCCAGAATTTCAGTTTGAATGTATCTTCGAATAGGCTGGATACAAACAGATAAAAAAAGACGGAGACTGAGAAACATCCGCTATGGACCAATATTAGAACGAATACGTTTGTAGAGTGATCCAGCCAGGGACAAATAAAATAAGCGATCAAAGAAGAACTGAATAAACTTCCTAAGAGACTAGACGTGCTTAGTTTTACTCGGACGAGAAAGTTTAAAATCAAAAAGCCAAGCTGGGCAATTATTGCAGCTTTTAAATAATGGATCAGATTTGTGGTTTCAAACATGAATTTATGATAGGTAAAGAAACAGTCGTTAGTTGCATATGTGCTGATCTTTCTCCGATCGAATGATCGATTGCTGAGCGGATGTGAAAATCTCGACTCGTTTTTTTATTATGAGGTCTATTATCGTCAATCCTAAACCGCTGAAATATTCCTCTTCTTCCAAATTTTCATCCGCAAATTCTCCGCACCTATACTTTTACGAAAGCAGAATGAGGAATATATCTTGCTCTTATTTATATAAACGAATAATCAGACAAATTATATGAAGAAATTAATAGCAGCCGTATTCTTGCAGAAAAAAGACGAAATACCGGAGTTAAACGGAATTCGGGCAATGGCTATTTTAATGGTGATGATTGGCCACTTGATGGGAGGTCTCCATGCATTACAGTTGCCAATGGATACTAACCCATATATCGATTATTTTCTTGGAAATTTAGATTCGGGCGTGGATCTTTTTTTCATTCTTTCCGGATTCTTAATCTCTAGTGGGTTGATGATTGCACACAATTCTCAAAGCAAAAATATTTTAACTAATTTTTACATAAAAAGAACTTTAAGAATCTTTCCATCGTACTATTTCTTTTTGCTATTCTCGGGATGGATAATTTTAGGAACATATTATAAATTATCAAATCAACCGTCTCCTAATCCGGAATCTTTGACAATTTATTCTACTCTTAAAGATAGATTGATTTTCGACGTTTTTTATTTATCAAATATTTTTAAAGGTGCATTACCTCATACCTGGTCTTTATCTACTGAAGAACATTTCTATCTCGTTTTTCCCTTTTTAGCCCTTTTTCTGATTTTTAAACTTAATCCTAAAAATCGTTTATCTACTTATATTCTCCTCTTCGTAACGATTGCTTTGATTCGGAATGTGCTGATTTTTTTAAGTGTAAAATTTGATTCTTTAAGTGGCCTCAATACATTAACGGAAACTTTACGCTTCGATACTATTCTGGTTGGAGTAATTATTGCCGATTTGTATATTTATCATAAGGATCAAACTGAAAATTTTATACGAAAATATTTCCCCTTGCTTCTCATTATCTCAATTGTGATTTTATTGATCGGGCATTTAGGATCAAAGAAAGACCTTATCGGTTATGAAATGCAATATCGCCATATTCTATTTTCTTTAGGGTTCGGATTGGTTATTGCGATTTTACTTTTCGGCAATAAAACAATACTTAATGTATTTTTCTCTTTAAAAATATGGATACCTATCGCTCGACTTAGTTATACCATATATCTATGGCATTTTATAACTTCAGGCATCGTGAAAGTATTCGCTCCGTTGATAAAAGGAAAAGTAGTAACATACGGATTAGTCGCGGCTTTATTTAGCGGCTGGTTAATCTTTTCAATTATAGTCACACTCATAATATTTGGTCTGATTGAATTGCCTTTTCATAAACTACGTGATAAGATTTTATCTAAAGAATCGGCGTAATAACAAAAGAAGAAGGAGAGAACGGGATGATATTGGCAGCAAGAATTTTGGCGGCTATAGTCGGCTTATTGCATGTTTGGATCTTCATTATGGAAAGTGTATTATGGATGCGTCCTCGCATTCACAGAAGATTCGGAGTGACAGATACTAAATCTGCGGAAGCGATGAAGGCGGTTTTTTTAAATCAAGGTTTTTATAATCTATTTCTCGCAATCGGAGCATTGTACGGAGCAATCTTTTTCGAGATTCATCCCGGTTATGCCCCTGCGATCTTAGTATTTTCTTGCCTTTCCGTTTTCGGAGCAGGGCTTGTGTTATTAGTTTCTAAACCCGCCATGGCTAGAGCTGCGATCATCCAAGGATTTCCTCCATTGATTGCAGTTGTTCTATATTTTATTTCCTGTAACGGATAAAATTTTAATACCGATTCGCCCGAAAGATTCGTTTTTCGGGCGGACCATTTTACCCATGATCTCTCTAAATAGATTATTTCGGAATATAAATTCCGAAACTAAGACACATAGTTGTAATCTGTCTTTCAAAAATGTACTTGTGGGAATTTTATAAAATCGGACTCTTAATCTAACGTTCGCAAGTCGAAAAACAAAAAGCTCGCATCCGAAAATCCCGAACATTGTTCTTTATCTTTTTACAATAAACCTAAGGTCGGTTTTGGCCTAACCCGATAAAAGAGCATGTTGATTCGAAATCCAATTTTCAATCCAAGGAAAGCCCGATGCAGATCCGTTCCGCAATCGTACTCTTATCTATTTTATTTTTCCCAAACTTTCTTCTCTCGGAAGAGATTCAAAAGATTGGATCCTTCGACACAATTGTAAGCTTAAATTCTACCGAAAGTCATACTTGGGAAATTACGGAAGAAATTCTGGATCCAAGACAATTTTCTATTTCCTATTTAAGTGGAGAAGATCCCGGGATCAAAACAAATCCATACAAAGCCCCAGGAGTGTATAGGGTTTCTCAAGAATCAGCGCATAAGGTTTATATAATTAAGAAATTTATTGCTCCGGATACTTGGAAAGCAGCTGGGATTTCCGTTCGTTTAGGAACCCTGACAGATAAGGATAAAACTTATTTGAATGGGAAATTGATCGGAGAGACTGGGGATATGAATTCTTCCGAACCCCAGGCATATGACAAAATCAGAATATATTCCATTCCTCCCGGGCTTATTCGGAGCGGGAAAGTGAATATACTAGTATTAGAAGTGAAAAAATATTTTCATCCTGAAGCCGGAATCGAGCAGGACAGGACCGAAATTGGGGACACCCGTCTGGTCCAAGGGGATTATTATCGGACAGAATATACCAAAATTGCACTTCTGATGATCTATCTCACAGTAGGGGGATATTTCCTATTTTTATTCGTAAGAAGAAGGACCGATACTGAAAATTTATATTTCGGGCTGTTTACTATATTTCTGGTAATCTATCAATTTCTCAGAAACCAAATTAAATACGATCTGGGAATTCCGTTCTTGTATATGAAAAAAACGGAATATATTATTCTTACCGCTCTTATTCCGATATTTGCGAACTTTATCCGATCTTATTTCAAATTCCCGAGAGGAAAGTTTGTTAATGCATTAGATGGGATTTACGGACTTTTTATACTCTTTTATCTAATCTCGAATAACGTAATCTTATACAATAAACTGAATAGTACGGCAGTGCAGCTAGGTTGGGCTGCTTATATTGTGCTGATCTTTTATTACTTGATCCATAAAATCCGGATTAAAGATAGGGATGCGTTACTTATCTTGATTGGAGTCTCCATTGTAGCATTGTCTACAATTTTTGATACGATGTCCAATCGGAACTTATTCGTTTTTCCGCGAACAGTGGGCTATGCATTCTTTTTCTTTATTATCAGTATTGCTACCATCCTTGCAAACAAATTCGTACGTTTGAACGAACAAGTAGAAGAACTGAATGAACATTTGGAAAATAAAGTAGAGGAGAGGACCCAAGAATTAAACGAGTCCTTGGCGAATGTAAATAAACTAAAAAACCAACAGGACGGAGATTATTTCTTAACTTCTCTACTGATTCGTCCATTGTTTACGAACAATACTTCCAGTCCTTCTTTGAAGATAGATTTCTTTTCGAAGCAGAAAAAATCCATTTTATTTAAAGAGAAAAATTACGAGATCGGAGGAGATATTAGTATCTCCGGACATATTTTTATCCAGGGAGAAAAATACACAGTCTTTGTAAATGGAGATGCAATGGGCAAATCTATCCAAGGCGCGGGTGGGGCCCTCGTGATGGGAACAGTTTTCCAGTCCTTACTAACCAGGACGAATCGAAACGGAGGGCATTCAAGACCTCCTGAATCTTGGCTGAAGGAATCCTTTTTGGAACTTCAAAGTATTTTTGAATCTTTTGATGGATCGATGTATATTTCCGTAGTGATCGGTTTGTTAAATGAAAGCACTGGGGCGTTGTATTATATCAACGCAGAACATCCTTGGCCTATATTATATAGAGACGGGTCCGCAGGGTTTTTGGAGAACGAACTTACCTTACGCAAGATAGGTATTCCAGGAAATGAAGAGAATTTTTTCGTAAAGTTTTTCCAATTAAAGAAGTATGATGTACTAATATTGGGATCGGACGGTAAGGATGATGTTTTGATAGGAAGTGACGAAAGGGGAAGAATCGTAAATGAGGACGAAACTAAATTTTTAAGAACCGTAGAAGAATCTAATGGAGATTTAAGGGGCATATACGAGAATACCCTTAAATTCGGAGAATTGACGGACGATTTTACTCTCTTGAGATTAGAGTATCTTGTAGATCCGCAGTTAAAAAACGAAACCCCTCTCGTTGAAGTATTAGAAAAGGCAAAGATACTCTATAAGAACAAGTCCTATTCTTCCCTTATCGAATATTTGAATGGATACAAAACAATCTTTTCGGATAGGGAAGAATTTTTTATTCTACTTGGAAAATCCTATCTAAAGCTCAAAGATTTTTCTTCTGCTTCTAAGGCGTTTGAAAGAGCTGCAAATTTAAACCCGAACAGATTGGAGTCTCAATATTACGCATCTTATTCCAGTAAATTGAATAAGGATTTTCAGAAGGCGGAATATTTCGGAAAACTCGCGTACAAATTGGACCAGAGTTACCTGAATAACCTGATTAACTTAGCGGACATTTATAAAAACTTAAGCCAAACGGATGAAGCCAGAAAATTCGCAGAAAGAGCGTTGGCGATAGATCCGAATCATCCAATCCTTTTGAAACTTACGGATGTTTTTTAGAAAAATTTAATATATACCAGTTAACCCATTCGTTTTTGGAAGTAAATTTTAAACCAGTGATCGATTTTAATGCGGAAATGATCAACTTTCTATTTCGAGAAGGTGTATTTTCTTGCAATAACTTGATTAAGGTCGGCACACTCGCAGGATCCTTTTTAGCTCCCAATTGAGAAACGGCAACTTGGTGAAGATTTATATTCTCACTTTCTGCATATTTTTCCAAAATTTTACGGGATTCCTCTCCTTGAATAGAGGTGATTGCGGACAGAGTGATTGGAGCTAAATCGGGAAAATCTTCCGTTTTCTTATCTAAAAGAGATAATGATTTGGGAGAAGCGATCATCCCTAAACTTTCGGAAGCGATCTTTGCAAGTTTTTGGTCCTTAGACGTACAAGCTTCTTCGACATAAGGAAGGACTTCTTCCGAGCCTATTGCACCCAACGCCCAGACGGCTCCATATTTTGCCTCAGTTTGATCTTCTTTTAGGACTTTAGCAAGAACCGGAATACTTTTTTTATCTCCTAGATAACCTAAGGATTGAGCGATAATTTCCCTATCTGGAATATTAGGATCTAATAATGTCTTTTCTATCTCTTCTCTTGCCTTGTAAAATTTAATACGACCTAAAACATGGGATGCAGGGGCTTTTGCTAAAACTTTACCCTTGATCAAAACTTCTAAAATACGAGGAGAAAAACTAGGATCTGTCACCCCGATCAGAACATCAGCTGCCCTGTATCTGATCTCTCTGTCTCGGTCTTCTAAAATAGGAAGGACTAAAGATAAAGTTTTTGGATCCTTAATCTCTATAAGAGCAATAGAAGAGTTTTCCCTTCCCTTATCAAAATCCGCCTGTAAAGCTTTTACTAAAAGTGGAACAGATTTTTTACTTTGAACCTTTCCTAAGGCGAGATACGTTGCCGCCAAAGTAGGACCGGGCTCTGAATGGGATGCAAGATCTACAAGATACTCTTCTGATTCGGGAATATTTAATTTTCCTAAAGCCATTGCAAATGTTTTGGCTTTGTCGGAATCCTTATTAGATTTAGCAGAAGCTAAAATGATTTTTCCCGATTGCCTCGCATTGATACGGACCAAGGTGTCTACTGCCAATAATCGGATGCTTGCATCTTCATGGTTTAAAAGGGAAGCTACACGGTTACCAGCCTGGGGATCTTCCATTCTTGCAATGGATTCCAAAATAGTTCCTAGATCGACACCTGATTTAGGATCTAAAAAGTTTAATATTTCAGAAAGAGAAGATTTATCCTTCCAAATTCCTAATGCCAGGATTGCTGGACCTCTTGTGATATCTTCTGAAGATCTCATCCATTCTCGAGCCAAGGGAATAAACTTCCTTTCGTTTCTTGATGCTAATTCCAAAATCGCTTGGGATCTCATTCTTGGATTTTGGCTTTTCAGATCGGATACTAATTGTTCTAAACTAGGTATTTCTTCTTCCTGGATTTCGGGCAAAAGATCTGGACGAGGAGGACCGAAACATCCTAAAGTTAAACTAAATACGACAGCGCCGCAAATTATGGTCGGGATTAATAAATTAAATATCATAGAAACAGAATATACTTTGAACTTCATAAATATTATCTGGGTACCGATCCGGAAACTTGTTTTAACTGCTCTAATTCCTTCTGCCAAGATATAATATCAGAATTTGCTTGCGGAATCTGAGAAGTATCCATTCTACCTTGCTGGATCGCATATTGGACCAGCTGTATCCTGGACTCTAATTCTGAAATTTTATAGGAAAAGTAAGCCTTTTGTTCCTCTGGAGTTACATTTGGATCGTTCGGACGGGTAGGCATTGACCCTGGATCGGCAAATTTGCCTGCATTTCTTGCTAGGGCGAACTTTGACTCGGCCGAAGTGACCTTGTCGAGCTGTTCTCTTGCCTTTTTTTCATCTTCAGAAGTAAGCTGAGGACGAAATTCTCTCGGAATGTAAATATTGCGCGGGTATCTTGCTGCAAAATCGATCCATTCTTCTCTGATCTTTTCTCTTTCTTCTTCCGATTTTTTTTCTTTGAAAGCCGCGGGCCAAAGTTTTTTAGCAGGGCCTTCTAAATCAGGATCTTCTTCGAAAGGATGAGGGGCATCCGGAAATTCTAAGGTGCCGCTGCCGTATTTTCGATCAACTACCTCGGAGGCTTCTTCTCCTAGACTGGGAGAATTCGTTTTTCTCTCCGGCCAAAAGATAAATAAAATACAAATAATAAGGATAACTGCGCCTGATATCCAGGGCCAATAAGAACGAAAAAATTGCATTATGATAAAAAGAAATTTAAATTAGAAAAATTGAATTTAAAACATTCCCCTCTCTGGACCGAGCGAGGAATGTTTTAGGAAAGGTTCTTATACGAAAATTCCGATGACCCAAGAAATGAACTGACCGAACAAAGTGTCTGTCAGGAATTTTTTCAAGTCAACCGGGTTACGGTTTAAGGAATCGTAATACCAAGCGGTATATTCACTTACTTGCGGAATAGAATAACCGTATTTGGAATTGATTGCTTTAATCAGCTCGTTCGCAAAAACCGCATGACCGTACATATTAGGATGTACGCCGTCTAGGCCGAAAATACCAGGCTGACCAGGAAGAGGCCAGTTAGCTTTTGCATAACCTGGGCTATAACCAGAAGGACTTTTGATCAAACGGCCGTTTTCTTTTAGATCGTCGAAAAGAACTTTAAGATCTGCTAATGCAAATCCCATGGCCACTGCCTGCGCTTTTACCTCGTTGTTTATAGAAGTTAAGAAGTTTGTGATAGTGCTCACTTCGTTCTTATCCAAAACTTGAGAAGGATCTGAAACTGAAGAACGGAAGAATGCTTTTAAACCGGAATAGTTTACTCTTCCTTGCGGATCGTTATAGTTTTCCAAAAACGCTATAGAAGTCACATTTGGTACAGTGAATAGAACTCCACCTTTGATGGATCCGATTGCAGCCATTTTGGACATGGTAGAACGAATATCTCTCAAAAATCTTGCTTGGTCTAAACAATCTGTAGAAGTGCTCAGCGCAGTACAAAGAACATGGTTCGCAGCAGCAGTCCCGAACAAGAAACTAGGCTTAACAGCCTGCATTACTTGCATTTGGGTTCCGGAACTTCTTAAACCGAATTGATGGAATTTATCAGGAGATTGACAATCAGGAACTTGCACCCAACGGTACGTGTACCAGTACCAAGTTTCCCAATACCAGTCTTTGGCCCAAGTAGTTGCATTAATATTCTCACACTGACCGGAAGTTTGTAAAACCGTAGTGTAATCCGCACCGGTGATCCCTGCATGTGTTGGAAGTCCAACAGTAGATCCGTTCCCTCCAATAATGGAAGCAGCGATGCAGAATACCCCACAATCACCTTTGAGCACGTCTTCAAAATTCAAGTAAGGTCCCTTTAGCACGTTATACGAAACGTTCGAACCAGCTTGTTTAGAAACTAAAACCGGATAAGCCCAGTTCTGAGTTTTTTCTTCTACGGTTGCGCCATAAAAACCATGGCTTAAGGAGTCACCGATTACTCCGGGTCTGGAAAACATCTGTGCCTGGCTTTGTGCCGAAAGCGTAGAAGCTCCCACGATTAGGAAAGTCCCGCTTAGGATTTTCCAAAAGTTTCGAATGTTCATTTTTAAATTAACTCCACTCTCTATTGAAGGAGATTTCTATATTCTCTTCGAGACAAAGCATGAGAGCCGGAATTTCGAAGTCACTTCCAATTATATTTTGCTTATAAAATATTTTTATCTATATTGAACATTCGTAATATTACAATGAGCGTCCTCTCACTGAACACTGTTAAAATTTAATGTTTGATATATAATTAAATTTTTATAATATACTATTTTATCCCTCGAATGAGTGACCGGATGGCAGTCTATATGATCTTAAACACTGTTCGTTTATTGGTTCTGCTACTTAAGGGCTCTGGTTAATATTTGCAAGCAGGCTTAGTTTGGTATACAGTCAATCTCCAGACGGCTGAGAGTGTGGCCCAACACAGTGCAGTTAGGCGATAGTGTTGCGGAATATCTGAAGACTGTGTTGGAGGTTCTAGTTAGCGTACAGTTTGTAGGATCGTCCGGTTTGTGAGAAGAGCCCAAATAAAGATCCAAGTCCCCATTCACTGGAAATGTAAAAGGAGAGGAGGAGGGGACGGTTTCTATTTTTACCACGTAGTTGGGAGGAAATATGTCCGGAAGGTCCACAGTAATACCTTGTCCGAAAGAATTATCTACATCGCAAGAGGTGATCAATTGGTTGTCTGCGGAAAATGTATCGAAGCTAACTTGGGCAAGATTTGTTCCGATTGTTGTGTCAATATTTTGTAATAAAGGAAAAAGGAATGAATTTGGATTATCCTTCGGTTCTTCTCCGCAAGCTAAAAATATGAAGGAGAAGAAGGGGATCGCAATTTTGCATAACTTCATCTCTCGAATAACAATTGGTTATCGAAAATTTGAATGATTTTTATTCCAAACAAATATACAAAACAATCTTTTTACCTCCGCATATCTAAGTGATTTGCCCATGAATTGCGCTTGCCGGGTGAGTTGATTTTTCGCAATCTTCTTACGTGATTCTTTTCTATTATCTCTCTTCTATCCTGGGTCTACTTGCGGGAAATATGTTCAATTATACCGCCATTATTCTTTCCCAAAGTATTTCCGATTCGGATACATTTTCCGGCTGGGTTTTCTTCTTTGTATGTTTTCCTCTGTTATTTTTAAGTTTCACCGCAGGAAGATTACTGGATAAATATTCTAGAAAATGGCTTCTGGCTGCAGCTCAGATTTCCATGGCTTTAGGTTCTGGATTTGCCGCTTTATCGTTACATTTAGGGTGGATCTCTCCCGGAAAACCGTACCTTCTTCTTGTGTCTTCCGTTCTTTCCGGGATAGGACTTTCCTTTGTAATGCCAGGAAGATTTGCGATCTTGGGAGATCTATTAGAACATTCTAAAATAGGAAAACATAGCGTTTGGCTGAACACTCTTGTACTTTTCGGTTATGGCCTCGCTCCATTGGTTGCCGGATATTTTAAGGAATACTTCTCCTTTAAATATGTTTTTATGAGTATAGGTTCTGCCTATGTACTAAGCGTTTTCTTTTTGGTTTTAATTCCGGTGCAGATGAGAGAAAGAAACCAAACTTCTTCAGGGCCTGGGATCTCCGAGTTGATCGCCTATCTAAAAAATTCGCCGTTGGTATCTCAGTTCCTTTTGCTTATGGGTGCAGTGGTTCTTTTAGTCGGTCCTGTCCAGGTCCTTCTTCCTAAATATGTCAAAGAAATCATGGGATTAGGTGAGTCGATGAGAGGAGCCTTACTTTCTTCTCTTGGGATCGGACTTGTGATCGGAGGAGGAGTTACATTTCTTCTTCATGGCTTAAAGAAGAAGGGGCATATTCTTTTCGGATCTGCACTCTTCAGTTGTTTGCTATTTTCTTTGATCCCCTTTCTCGCGGAAAGTCTGGTGCTAACTGTGATTTGTTTTTTCGTGTTCGGATTTATGACAGGTGTGATCATCACTCTCATTCCTGCAGGCATCCAACAAAATACTGAAAATCATATCAGAGGAAGGATACTTTCTCTCTATAGTCTGGTCTTTCTATTAGTGCCTGCATTCTCCGGAATTTTATCCGGATTTTTCTCCGATCGGATCGGAATTCCTCCCACATTCGTTTGGTCCGGGTTTTTGGAAATGGGAGTGTTGATTTATCTCAGTTGGAGAATGGATCAGGTAAGGAATCACTATTAAAGGGGTTGCCAAATCGCCCAGGGATCAGGAATTTATATATTATGTTTCAAGGCGTATTTACTGCCATTATTACCCCATTCCGAAATGGGAAAATAGACTATGAGTCCTATTTTTCTCTTTTGGACAAACAAATCCAAGCAAGGGTAAGCGGAGTGGTGCCCTGCGGTACCACAGGCGAATCTCCTACACTTTCCCATGAAGAACACGCGGAATTGATCCGTGAAACCGTGAAACATGTAAAAAAGCGGATCTTAGTCGTGGCAGGAACCGGCTCCAACTCTACTAGAGAAGCCGTGGAATTAACCGAGGTCGCTTGCAAGGATGGAGTGGATGGGATACTCCAAGTCAATCCGTATTATAATAAGCCTACCCAAGAGGGTTTGTATCTTCACTTCAAAGAGATCGCGGATCATTCTTCCGTGCCTGTGATGTTGTACAATATTCCAGGAAGAACTTCCGTGAACTTATTACCGGAAACTGTTCTTCGTCTTTCTGAACATCCTAAGATCAGATCTATGAAAGAAGCTACGGGAGATTTAGGACAAATGTCCAAATTGATCTCTCTTGTAGGAGACAAGATGACCGTTCTTTCCGGAGATGATAACCTGACACTTCCACTTCTTTCCTTAGGCGGAAAAGGTGTAGTATCCGTAATCTCGAATCTATTCCCGGAAAGTTTAGTGAAACTTGTGGAATCTTTTCAAAAAGGGGATATCGGAACTGCTCAAAAGATCCATTATGATTTCTTGGAACTATTCGCTTTGGCGTTTATAGAAACCAATCCGATCCCGATCAAAGCCGTGATGAGTTGGAACGGATTCTGCTCCAGTGAAATACGTCTTCCTATGACTTCTTTGAGTGCAGGTCCAGGAGCGGATCGTTTGAAAAAAACGGTTTCCGATCTCTTAGCAAAAGGTTATAAATAAGGAATTCGATTTGGCCCGCAAGAATCGTGTCGCAGTCATTGGTGCATCTGGAAGAATGGGGAAGGCTATTATCCAAGTCCTTTCCCAATCTAAAGTTTCGGAACTTTCCGCTGCGGTAGTTGGTAAAGGTTCCGTTTATCTAGGTTTGGATTCCGGTTTACATTCTGGACTCAAACAAAATGAAATTTTGTTTTCGGACGATCTTTCTAAATCCATTTCCGAATCTGATACTGTAATCGATTTTTCTATTAGAGAAGTTTTATCGGATGTTCTATCTACCTGCAAAGAATTAAAAAAACCTGTCGTAGTCGGTACAACTGGTCTTACGGAAACTCATAAGGAATTATTAAAAGAAACTTCTAAAAGTATTCCGATCGTGTATTCTCCTAATATGTCCATCGGGGTGAATCTTCTTTTTAAACTAACCGAGATCGCCGCAAAAGTAATGGGAGATCTTGCGGATATCGAGATCCAAGATATTCATCATCGTCATAAAAAAGATGCTCCTTCCGGAACTGCAGAAAAACTAAAAGTAATCCTTTTAGAAACTCTATCCAGGACAGAGTCAAATATTGTACATGGTCGCCATGGAATTCTTCCCGAAAGAGATCCTAAAGAAATCGCCATCCATACTCTTAGAGCGGGAGAAGTGATCGGAGATCATACTGTTTATTTTTTCACTCCGGAAGAAAGGGTGGAAATTTCTCATAAGGCTCAAGATCGAAAAACATTTGCAGTTGGTTCCGTAAAAGCCGCCGAATTTCTAGTCGGAAGAGAAAAAGGCCTCTATGATATGTTTTCCGTATTAGGATTATAAGGTTCTTGGAATGGATTTTTTAAAAAACATCAGTTTATTCCAAAGTGATAAGTTCGGGATCGTGATGATCTTGGATATCCTGATCGTTAGTTTTTTAATTTATCAATTTTATTCCACCATCCGTAGAACAAGAGGGGTTCAACTTCTTTTGGGCATCGGTTTGATCTGGGTGCTCGGGATCTTTGCCCAAACTTTGAATTTTGAACTTTTGGATTGGATCATAGATAATATTCGTCCTGCTCTTGTGTTCGCGATCATAGTTCTTTTGCAGCCGGAACTCCGTAAGATCACAGGTGATATGGCTAGGCTCCGATTATTCCGTCCTTTCCTTTTAAAAACTGCCACCGACCTGGATGAGATTGTAGAAGCATCCAAGATCATGGCTAAAAACAAAACCGGGTCTTTGATTGCGATCGTACGGGAACATAGTCTCAAAGATATCGCCGAACAAGCGGTTCAATTGGATGCAATTCTTTCTACGAGCCTTCTTCTTACCATATTCAAAAAGAATACCGCACTTCATGACGGCGCAGTCATCATTGAGCAGAACCGAATCGCATGTGCGGGCGCATTCTTACCGATGGCCACAAATTTGGACGATGCTCGTATGGGAGCAAGACATAGGGCGGCACTCGGAATTGCGGAAGAATCCGACGCAGTCATCGTAGTAACTTCCGAAGAAACCGGAGAAATTTCAGTCTGTCATGACGGGGAGATGATCCATCCGGTTAAACCGATCGAATTAAAAAATCTTTTGAATACAATCCTTCACGAAAAGAAAGCAGGACCTGGAAATCCGAACGCTGATAAAAGATTAGAATCGGAAGAAGCGGGGGAGTCGAATGATTAAGGCTCTTCTGAACAACTGGCAAGCAAAGCTTGGCTCTATCATCCTTGCCACATTATTCTATATCAATTTACAAAATTCTAAAATTCTCGTAAGAGAAGTGAATATCAAAATAGAATATCCTAAGCTTAGCGGCGGTCTTATCATCGCCAAGGGATCAGACACTACTTTTCCCGTTAAGGTAGAAGGTGTCCGCGATTACGTAAACTTCTACACTCCTTCCTTAAAAGCATATATTTCTCCTGCTGATCTTCATCCTGGGGAGAATATAGTAAATGTGGTCCGTTTTGGGGGGACAACTCCAGGTTTAAGAATTTCTAAAATTCCAGGAAAGGAGAAGGTTCGCATCCTTGTAGAATCCAATGTAAGTAGGACTCTGGTGCTCGAGCCTAAATTCCAGGGAGATCCTCCTAAGGATTATATTAAGTCTTCTCATTTCGTCTCTCCTACTAGTCTAGTCGTTGTGGGAAATCCATCCGAGTTCGATAAGGTGGGAAGGTTGGTTAGTCTTCCTTCTATCTCCCTGAAGGATAAAACCAAAACATTCACTCAGAAATTTAAGGTTCCGGATCTTCCTGCAGGTTTAAGATTTAGGGACAATATAAAAGAAGTTTCCGTAACAGTGAATATCGTAGCGGATTCTTCCACTCCTGGAGAAAGTATAGTTCTAGGCGTTCCTGTAAAATGCCAGAACCTGGATAAAAATCTGGAGGCTGAATTTTCAGAGCAGGAAGTTTCCGTAAAACTACAATCCAGAACTCCATTACGAAGTATCCAGATCATCAAAGGTTTGAATGCAAGTGTAGTTTGTTCTCATAAATACGATCCCAAAGCTAAAAAGATCCTCCCGGATGGTAAACCAGTGGTCGCGAAAGTCCGTTTGGAAAAAGCACCTAGTTTAAAATCGGTGGAGATCCAGGGAGTTTTCCCAGATCGAATTTCCATCCTATACAGGGTTCGTCCTGATCTAGGTTCAGGCGGAACTGGAACGGAAGATGGGGGAGACGGAAACTCGGATCCGGGCTCGGAAGAACCTCTGCCGGAGCCTGAGGAAGAATGAAGATCACCGTAGGGAATGATATAGTAGAAAATTCCAGGATCAGAGGTTTGCTCGATAAACATGGAGAAAGATTTCTGAAAAGAGTATTTTCAGAAACTGAGATTGCGTATTGCTCCGGGAGAAAAGATCCTGTCCCTCATCTGAGCGGAAGATTTTGTGTAAAAGAAGCGTTTATCAAGGCGATAGAACCCGGGCATAAAGTGATTCTAGATATGAGAGAAATCGAACTTTTCGGGAAAGAATTCGGAAAAAAAGAATTGGTACTTCACGGAAAATCGAAAGAATTGTTCCTCGAGAAAGGCTATAGCGGTGTTTCCGTGTCCATCAGCCATGCGGAAAATTATTCCACTGCAGTTGTCGTTCTCTATAAGGAGTGAGCTAAAATGGTCACCGAGTCTCTGAAACAAACTCTGAAATTGTACGACGAAGGTCTCGCACTGTACAAGAATAGAAAGTTCAAGGAAGCTTGGGAGCTATTCAAAAAAGCTGTCGAGATCACTCCGAACGACGGGCCTTCTAAAAAATATATAGGACGCTGCGAAGCATTTATCGCGAATCCTCCTCCAGAAGATTGGGATGGGGTTTTCGAGATGAAAACGAAATAATCTGGTATCATGTCAAAAAAAGCCGCAACCGCATCTAAACCCAGCCGCACTGTAACCGAATTCGGGACTATCTCCACTGTTTTAGGAAGAGAAACCCATTTTTCAGGGATCTTGAATTTCAAAAAACCCTTAGAAATTTCAGGCGAATTCCAAGGAGAAATAGAATCCGAAGGATTTCTACTAGTCAGTGAGGGAGCCAAGGTCAGAGCCAATATTAAGGCAGGAACTGTAATCGTTGGAGGAGAGATCACAGGCAACGTGATTGCCACCCAAAGATTAGAAATGCTACCGAGCGGAAAGGTAAATGGAAACATCAAAACCGCCAAGCTGCAGATTGCGGACGGAGTGATCTTCGAAGGTAACTGCGAGATGATCCTACCTAATAAGGATTGACCCCTCGGTCCAACCTGGAACATTGGTATCTGCCAGCCCGAAACGACCTATGGACGGCGGAAAAGCGGCCAAAATCGCATTAGCCATCCTATTAGGAACCTTGGCCGGAGCCGTAGTCGGAGTAATTATCGACAACGTTTTTGGGGTCCATATCCTCTCCGCCTACCTCTTACAAGAACCGGTTCGGCTGGAACTTTACGTAATTAAAGTCGAAGCACAAGTTACCCCTGCAAGTCTTCTTGGACTTGTGGCGACATTGTTCTTCGTACTAAAAAAGGGGTAAACAACTCATGTCAGTAATTTCCATGAAGAATTTACTGGAGACCGGAGTACATTTCGGTCACCAGACAAGAAAATGGAATCCGAAAATGGCTCCCTATGTCTTCACTGCAAGAAACGGGATCCATATCATCGACCTTCAAAAAACCGTTCAAAAGGCTAAAGAAGCTTACGACGCATTGAAGAAGGTTACTTCCGAAGGAAAAAAAGTCCTATTCGTAGGAACTAAAAAGCAAGCTAGAGGAGCGATCGAAAGAGAAGCACTCCGTTGCAGTATGTTCTTCATCAATAACCGCTGGCCGGGCGGACTTTTAACCAACTGGAACACAGTTAAAAAATCCATCGCTCGTTTGAAAAAACTAGAGGGAATGGAAACGGATAATAGCTTCGAAAAAGAAGTTAAAACTAAAAAAGAAATTCTATCTCTTCGTAGAGAATTAGATAAACTCCGCAAAACTTTGGGCGGGATCAAGGACATGAATAGCATTCCTGAAGTTCTTTTCGTGATCGATCCTAAGAAAGAAGAGATCGCAGTAAAAGAAGCTCGTAAACTTGGTCTTAAAATTTTCGCAGTGGTGGATACCAACTGTGATCCTGAGTTGATCGACTATCCAATCCCAGGCAACGACGATGCGATCCGCGCGATCTCCTTATTCCTCGAAACCATGTCTAACGCGGTAATCGAAGGAACTGGAGGAGTTGTAGAACAACCTCGCTTCAGCGAAGATCTGGATTCGGAAGCACTTGCTCTGGAATATCAGGGTGAATACGACGAAAGTGGTAAGTTCATCATGGACGAGGATCCTGTCAGCCCTAAGAAAGAAGACGCTGCTGCTACTCCTGCTCCTGCCGCAACTGAGCCTGCTGCCACTATTGAAATCGATAAAGGCGAGTAAGAGGGAAGAGAATGTCAGCATCTACTACCGACCTTATTAAGGAATTAAGAGACCGCACCGGTGCGGGATTGATGGATTGTAAAAAAGCTCTTCAAGAGAATAATAACGATCTAGACAAATCTGCAGATTGGTTGCGTGAAAAAGGGATCGCTAAGGCTTCTAAAAAAGCAGGACGCGTGACCAAAGAAGGAAGAAATATTTCCTATATCCACGGAGACGGAAAGATCGGAGTTCTACTCGAGCTCAACTCTGAGACTGACTTCGTTGCACGTAACGAGGCTTTCGAAGCTCTCGGAAAAGAGATATGTCTGCAAATCGCAGCTATGGCTCCACTATACGTAAGCGAAGAGCAAGTTCCTGCAGAAGACATCGAGCGTGAAACTAAGGTTCTCGAAGCTCAATTGAAAGAAGAAGGTAAAAAACCAGAGCAGATCGAAAAGATCATCCCTGGAAAAATCAAAAAGTATTACTCCGAAGTATGCCTTTTGAACCAAGCCTTCATCAAGGATAACGCTAAAACCGTTGACGATCTGGTTAAGGAATCCATCGCGAAATTCGGTGAAAATATCATCGTAGCTCGTTTTGCTCGTTTCCAGGTAGGCGGCGCGTAAACCTTGTCTCAGGAAACTTCTAAGTACAAGCGAATCTTGATTAAACTCTCCGGCGAGGCTCTTGCCGGAGAGGGCGAGTTTGGGATCGATAGCAATAAGGCTCATTCTCTCGCAGAAGAAATCAAGGAAGTTCATTCTTTAGGAGTAGAGATCGCTCTGGTAGTCGGAGGGGGAAACCTGATCCGAGGAGCAAATCTCGCTAAAGTGGGAATGGACCAAGCAACCGCAGATTATATGGGGATGCTTGCTACCATCCAAAACGCATTGGCACTTCAAGATGCCTGCGAAAAAAAAGGACTCTATACAAGAGTTCAATCCGCAATCGATATCCATTCCATCGCAGAAAGTTATATTCGTCGTAGAGCGGTCCGTCACTTGGAAAAGAAAAGGATCGTGATCTTTGCAGGTGGGATCGGTAATCCTTATTTTACTACGGATACTGCAGCAAGTTTAAGAGCAGTAGAAGTAGGGTGCGAAGTGATCCTAAAGGCCACAAAAGTGGATGGGGTCTACGAAGCGGATCCTAAAAAAGATCCAAGTGCTAAAAGATATACTCATATCTCCTTTATGGAATCCATCAAACGTAGGTTGAAAGTTATGGATTCTACTGCCCTAAGCCTTTGTATGGAAAACAATATGTCGATAATCGTATTTGACATTTTTAAGCGGGGCAATTTAAAAGATTTGGTTCTCGGGGACAAAAAAATTGGTACCCTGATTTCCAACTCGGAGGATATTCGGATCGATGGCGAATGAAGAATTAATCAACGCAATGAAGTCCAAGATGGATAAAACCGTGGAACTCTTAAAAAAGGATTTCGCGGGAGTCCGGACGGGCAGGGCCAATCCTGCATTGATCGAAGACCTAAGAGTGGAATATTACGGAGCTCCTACACCCATCAACCAATTGGGAAATATCTCGGCTCCTGAACCTAGACTTCTGGTGGTCTCTCCTTATGATAAGGGAATCATGAAAGATATCGAAAAGGCAATCCAAGCTTCGGGACTAGGGTTACAACCTACGAACGACGGGGTAGTCATTCGTATTATCATTCCGGAACTAACGGGCGAAAGACGTAAAGAATTGGCAAAAGTGGTAAAATCCAAATCGGAAGAGAAGAAGGTCGCTGTCAGAAACATCCGCAGGGATGCGATGGAAGATCTTAAAAAACATTCCGAGGGAATTTCCCAAGACGAATTAAAAACTCTACAAGACCAGGTGCAAAAAATTACGGATTCTTATATAGAGAAGATATCCGGAGTTACCGCTGAAAAAGAGAAGGAAATCACCACGGTCTAAGTTTGGCTTCTTCCAAAAAAAAAATTCCCCGTCACGTGGCCGTCATCATGGATGGGAACGGAAGATGGGCGACATCTAAAGGACTTTCCAGGTCCGAAGGACATAGAGCAGGAGCAGACGCGATCGATCGTCTGATGGATTCCAGTTTAGAACTGGGTTTAGAAGTAGTTTCTCTATATGCATTCTCCACAGAAAACTGGAAACGTCCGATCACAGAGATCAGATCCATATTCAATCTATTAGTGGAATTTATAGATTCCCGTTTGGATAAGATACACGCCAAAGGTATTAGAATATTACATTCAGGTTCTAGGAAAAAACTGAGTTCCTTGGTTTTATCTAAAATCGATCATGCTGCAGAGATCACCCGCAAAAACCGCAAATTAACGGTGAACTTTTGTTTAAATTACGGGTCCCAGGAAGAGATTTTAAGTGCGTTTTCCAGATTAACGGAAGAAAGAAAGAAGAAGTCCATCTCCATCCAAAAACCGATCAGCACAAAAGAACTCGAAAAATATTTGTATACGTACCCCCTTCCGGCAGTAGATTTATTGATTAGAACCGCTGGGGAGAGGAGATTATCCAATTTCCTTCTATGGCAATCCGCTTATGCGGAACTTTTTTTTACGGAAAATCTTTGGCCTGATTTCGGAGACAAGGATCTGAGAGAAGCGCTGGATTGGTTCACAAGAAGGACCCGAAAATTCGGAGGTTTAGAGAATGGGTGAAACTACAAAAAGAATCCTTTCCGCGGCTGTGCTCGTTGCACTATACCTGTTCATGATCTTTTACAGGGATTTTTATTATCTGCAAACTTTGGGTATCCTAATCGTAGCGGGCGTGATTGGCCTCTCTGAATTTTATAGGCTTTCCGACAGGGGCCAGGACGGAAGGCCTTTCAAGGGAACGGGAATATTCTTCTTTATCGTAATATTATTAATCTATTATTTTAGATTCATGGCTTCTCAGAACAAGTTTGAGCCGCCTATTTTCTTCCAAACACATTTCAAATTGTTTGTGCCTAGTTTTGATGCGGTAATATTCTCCTTTGTATTACTTTTTCTGTTCAGCTTCCTTCTTCAAATTTTAAGAAGACCATTGGACGGGGCAATTTTCTCCGTTAGTTCCACGATACTGGGAGTGGTGTATGCTGGAATTCCACTCGGACATTTACTTCTTCTGTTGGGAATGAACGAAGGGATCTATTATGTGTTCCTAGTATCTGTCGCAACATTTCTTACTGATGTGGGCGGGTATTTCGGCGGACGTTGGTTCGGTAGAAATCCAGCAGGGCTTGCGATCTCTCCTAAAAAAACCTGGGAAGGTTATGTTTCAGGGATCATAGTTGCTATTGTTTCTGTATTCGTTCTGAATATTCTTTGGGAAAGAAGTACGGGCGTAGCACCTTTAGTTTCCGGTGCAGAAGTATTTTTAATTTCTTTAATTTTATCTTTGGTGGGAGTCGTAGGAGATTTATTAGAATCTGCTATGAAAAGAGACGCAAAGGTAAAGGACTCCGGGAATTTAATCCCTGGTCATGGGGGGATTTTGGACAGGGCGGATGCTTTACTTTTAACAGTACCTATCCTTTATTTTTATCTCCAGATCAAGGTTGCTCTAGGATTTCCGGTCTAATAAAAATATGAAAAGAGGCGTCTCTATACTGGGTGCCTCCGGATCGGTAGGGGAGTCTACTCTCAAAATACTCCGCCAATTTCCGGAAGAGTTTCGGTTAGTATCTTTCAGTGTACATTCCAATTTACAAAAAGCGGAATCGATTGCGAAGGAATTCCAACCGGATATTCTATGTATCAGTTCCGAAACTGTAGATCGCACGGTTCTCGGAAATAAGATTGGTAATACGAAAGTATTGTACGGCTCTAAAAATTTAGAAGAGATCGTCCAGGAACCGGAGATAGAAACAGTTGTAACTGCTGTCGTAGGTGCAAGCGGGATACGTCCTACTGTTGCCGCAATTCGTGCCGGCAAAAAAATAGGGATCGCAAACAAGGAGACCTTAGTAAGCTGCGGACCTTATATAAAAACTTTATTAGAAAATTCTAAATCTTATCTGGTTCCCGTAGACTCGGAACATAATGCGCTTTTCCAACTTCTGGAAAATATGAAGAAGGACTCACTTGAAAGGATTGTTCTTACCGCTTCCGGTGGACCATTTCGTAAACTTCCGGTAGAAGATCTTCCTAAGGTGACAATCGAGCAGGCGTTAAAACATCCTACCTGGAATATGGGGCCTAAGATCACGATCGATTCTGCGGGAATGATCAATAAAGGATTAGAAGTTATAGAGGCTCATTTTCTTTTCGGATTTTCTTATGATAAAATAGGAGTGGTCATCCATCCTCAAAGTGTGGCCCACGGTCTTGTGGAAACTAAGGACGGTGCAAGTTTTGTATACGCTTCTTATCCGGATATGATCTTTCCTGTGGCGCATTCATTATATTATCCTAAAATAGTCCCGAAAGTTTTAAGATCTCATCCTGCGACTTCTTGGGGAAATCTGGAGTTTTTAGAACCGGACTTGGAAAGATATCCAGGCTTGGCGTTGGCATATGAGGCTGGAAGGGCAGGCGGGATATCTCCTTCTATTTTTAACGCTTCGAACGAAGTGGCTGTGGAATTGTTTTTACAAGGTAAAATTCTTTTTACGGAGATCCCTTCTCTTATCCGGAACGTTTTGGAAAAAATTCCGAATACGTTCCCGGTAGATCTGGAAGGTTACGAAGAAGCAGATAGAAAGGCCAGAGAATTGGCCTTTCATTTCTCTAAAGATAAGGTAGTGCATTTATGTTAGCAGATATTTTAGGTATCGTATTCATGTTGGCCCTTTGTATTTTTATACATGAATTGGGTCATTTAATCATGGGCTGGGTCGTTGGCGTGAAGGCCAGGATCTTCTCCATCGGTTATGGGAAAGGGATCTGGAAAAAGAAAATCGGTGAAACCACTTTTCAAGTTACAGGTATACCGTTAGGCGGCTATGTCCTATTTAAAGGTGACGAAGGCGGAACATTAAAAGGAGAGAAGGGCGAATTTTTATCCACTCCTCCTCTTAAAAGAATGATCCCGGTTTTCGGTGGACCATTATTCAATTTGATCCTTGGTTTTTTTATCATCTTCGGTTTGTATGCGATCGGTTACGCACCTGCCGGAACTAAAATTTATATAGAACCTGCAGTGTATGAATATTCTTCCGGATACCAAGCAGGTTTAAGAAGTGGAGACAAGATTGTATCCGTAAACGGTGCCAAAACCGAATCCAAATACGAATTATTATCGGAGTTAGGGCTTGCCCGAGGAAAAGATATCCAACTCAAAGTAGAAAGAGAAGGAAAAGAACTAGAATTTCATTTTTCAGATCCTCAGATCGGAGTAGACTTCGCAGGAGAAAGACTTGTGCAAGTGGACTTCGGATATGGGTCCATGCTTAGTCATTGGTTCTTAAAAAAACTTTCTTTCTTAGATCCGAACGGAGAGGCGGCAGAATATAGAAAACAAAGAGAAAGAAAGGCTGCTTTAGATCCAAAACTTTCGCCCAGAGAACTTGCTCTGCAAGAAGCAAGACTGAACAAAGAAGCGATCGAATCCAGGGCTTTAGATTATTTGAACGATGGGGACAGGATCTTATCTGTGAATGGGATACAAGTTCACACCGTTCCGGAATTGCAAAAAACGCTCGGGAAATTCCAAAACGAAAAAGTAAAATTAGAAGTGGATCGTAAAACTTATCCACTACTCAATCCTTGGACCAGAGAAAAAGCGGAAGTGGAAATGACACCTCTTGCTGCATTCGTCGTAGAATTAAAAGATATCCGAGATAGAAAATATCCCGAGATACCTATCAGCACGATTAGTCTCAGAAGCCATGATCCGGAGATCAAACTTAAACTTTTAAGCTTAAAGATGGACGGCAAATCTTTCGCTGATCTGGAAGATTTCAAAAAATCTGTCCAATCTCAAATCGGCAAAAGAGTTCAGTTGGAGGTCCAAGGCCAGGTTTGGGATACAACCCTAGGATTCTATCAAATCGGTCTTTTAGGTTTTACTGCTAAGATGCATGTGAAAGAGGAAAGTATGGACCGAAAACTTTCCTTCGGCGAAGCATTTTTACAATCAGGCAAAGACGTAGGAAAAATGATCAGCGATAACCTGAGAGGACTCGGGATGATCTTTTCCGGAAGATTGAAGGTAAAAGATAGCGTTTCCGGTCCAGTGGGACTTGCTAAAGTTTCCGTTCAATTCTTAGAAGACGGTTTTTATTCTTACTTTCAGTTCGTGGCATTTATTTCGATCGCCTTAATGATAATGAATTTACTTCCGATTCCTGTAGCCGACGGTGGACATATCGTTTTTTTCACATATGAGGCGATCGCCGGTAGACCTCTGCCGATGGCTGTTCAAGAACAAGTTTTGAGATTGGGATTCTTCTTCCTTTTATCCTTGGGCCTCTATGTGACTTATCACGATTTCTTAAGATAATCGAGAGTCATGAGAGCATCTAAATATTTAGTACCTACGGAAAAAGAAAATCCTTCGGACGCGGTAGTCGCTTCCCATAGGCTGATGATACGAGCTGGTCTGGTTCGAAAATCAGGCTCGGGATTTTACTTTTTTCTGCCATTAGGACTTCGGATCCTAAAAAAAATAGAGAATATAGTCCGCGAAGAAATGGACGCAACTGGTGCATTGGAATTCGAACTTCCGATCATGACACCTTCCGAGTTTTGGGAACAATCCGGAAGATGGAGTGTGATGGGACCGGAAATGATGAGAGTAAAAGACCGTCATGACCAATGGTATGCGCTCGGCCCCACTCATGAGGAATCTTTTTCCTATTTAGTAAAACCTCTTTTGAAATCATACAAGGATCTGCCAATTAATGTATATCAGATCCATACTAAGTTCCGAGACGAGATCCGTCCTAGGTTCGGGGTAATTCGTTCCAGAGAGTTCATTATGAAAGATGCATATTCTTATCATTTGGACGAGGCTTCTTTGGATGCAACTTACCAAGATATGAGAACTGCTTATCGAAAAATTTTCCAACGTTGCGGTTTGAAAACAATTCCTGTCCAAGCGGATTCCGGTACAATGGGCGGTTCCGCTTCCGAAGAATTTATGGTGGTTTCTCCGATTGGAGAAGAGACACTTCTTCTTTGTGGCGACTGCGGTTATAATTCTAACAGCGAAAAAACTCCTTTTATCGCAAAAGCAGAAGATTCTCCAAATGGTCCTAAGGACAAAAAAGAAGTGGCGACTCCAGGCAAAAAGTCTATCGAAGATGTGGCTGCTTTTCTAAATGTTCGCCCTCAGGATACGATCAAGGCAGTCGCTTTTCAAAATGGAAAAGAGAAGCTGCTAGTATTCCTGCGCGGAGACTTGGAGCTGAATGAACACAAACTTAAGTCTTATTTAAAATGGTCCGATCTGGACATGATCCCAGAACCTGAATTAAAAAATTCTAATTTAGTTCCCGGATTTATCGGTCCTTCCGATGTTGGTGAAGGATTTAAGGTGATTTTGGATTCTTCTATCCAAAAGGATTTCGCTTATGTGGTCGGTGGAGGAAAAGAAGATTTCCATATCCAAGGATATGTTCCTTCTTCCGAGATCAAGATCCAATATGAAACCGCAGATGTAGCACTTGCAAGAGAAGGGGACCCATGTCCTACCTGTGCAAAAACCTTAAAAGCAGAAAAAGGAATAGAAGTTGGGCATATCTTCAAGTTAGGAGATAAATATACCAAGTCTTTCCAGATCCAAGTATTGGATCAACAAGGTAAGGCAAAAACACTTACCATGGGATGTTACGGTATTGGTGTGAACCGAACCATGGCTACAGTTATAGAACAATGTAATGATGATAAGGGGATTTACTGGCCAATCAGTATTGCTCCATTTGAGATCGGTCTTGTGACTCTTACAAAAGGTGAGGAACAAGACGCAAAAGCATTAGAATTTTACGAAAATCTAAAGAACGAAGGTTTTGAGGTCTTCTGGGATGAAAGAGATCTCGGACCTGGATTTAAGTTCAAGGATTCGGAACTGATCGGTTTCCCGATCCGCATCACCGTCGGTAAAAAGTTTTTCGAGTCCGGAGAAATTTCCATCTACAATCGTAAACTCGATAAGGATGAAACTTTCAAATTTATAGACTTCGACGATCTGAACACAAGAGTAGAGAACCTACGTCAGGAATTATACCAGGAGTTGTTGGGAGATTAATCCCTTCAAAAACTGTCATGGCTAAAGAACGCAACTTCACTGAAAAAGAAGGATACTTCGGCGATTTTGGAGGAAGATATTCCCCTGAGATCTTGACCGAAGCTTTGATCGAGTTGGAAGACACTTACAATAAACTCCGTAAGGATAAAAAATTCCAAAAGGACCTGGAGTTTTATAGAAGGAATTATATAGGAAGACCTTCTCCACTTACCTATGCGGAGAAATTGACCAAGGCCTGGGGTGGAGCTAAAATCTGGCTGAAGCGCGAGGATTTAAATCATACCGGCGCTCATAAGATTAATAATACAATCGGTCAGGCGCTTATCGCAAAGGCAATGGGCAAACGTAGGATCATCGCAGAAACAGGTGCGGGCCAACATGGTGTGGCAACTGCAACAGTAGGCGCATTATTCGAATTTGAAACTGCTATTTTTATGGGAGAAGAAGATCTCCGTCGCCAAAAATTGAATGCGATCCGTATGCAGATGCTTGGCGCAAAAGTGATTGGAGTTTCTTCTGGAACTGCAACTTTAAAAGACGCTACTTCCGAAGCGATGAGAGATTGGGCGTTAAATGTTTCTAATACTCATTATATAGTAGGTTCTGTGATTGGGCCTCACCCATTCCCAACTATCGTCCGTGATTTTCAAAAAGTTGTGGGCGATGAATCTAAAAAGCAGTTCAAAAAAGAAAACGATAAACTTCCGGATGCTGTCGTTGCCTGTGTAGGCGGCGGTTCTAACGCGATGGGAATGTATTATGCATTTCTAAATGATAAAAAAGTAAAACTATATGGTGTGGAAGCCGGAGGAAGAGGTTCTTCTCCCGGAGAACATTCTGCCACAATGCTTTTCGGTAAAACTGGGTTTTTACACGGAACCAAAACCTTGGTCATCCAAGACGATGGAGGGCAGGTAGTTCCTGCGCATTCAGTTTCTGCTGGATTGGATTATCCAGGCGTGGGACCTGAACATGCTCATTTACATTCTTCCGGAAGAGTAAAATACGAAACTGTTTCCGACCAGGGTGCCTTGGACGCATTCATGGAAGTTTGTCGGGTAGAAGGTATCATCCCTGCATTAGAAACTGCTCATGCTTTTCGATTTGCCAAGGATCTTGCAAAAGAACTTGGAAAGAAAAAAGACATTTTGATCTGTCTTTCCGGAAGAGGAGACAAGGACGTGGCAGAAGTAGCAAGACTTGTTGGTCTTTCACAAGGAGATTTGATTTGAGCGCGATTAAGAGCGTTTTTTCAGATTCAAAAAGCGCATTCATTCCTTATATTTCTTTAGGAGATCCGAATTACGATCTATGTGTAGATTGGGCGGATGCACTCATCAGAGGTGGCGCCGATATTTTAGAACTTGGGATCCCGTTTTCCGATCCTGTGGCGGATGGGCCTGTGATCCAAAAGGCATTCAAACGTGCTCTCGCAAATCCATTCTCCATGGATACAATTTTAGAAACTACGGAAAAGATACATTCTTTACATCCTCATATCCCTCTAGTGTATCTAACGTATTTCAACCCGATCTTTCATTATGGTTTTGAAAAGTTTGCGGAGAAGGCAAAGATAGCAGGTATACAAGGTATGATCATTCCTGATCTTCCATATGATACCCCTGAGACGGACGAATTATTCAAATCCTTGAAAAGAAGAGGAGTAGATCTGATCCATTTAGTGACTCCTGCGACTCCTTTGAATCGTATGAAAGGAATTCGTGATTTTGCTTCCGGATTTATCTACTATGTAACTTCTTATGGAGTGACTGGAGAGAGAAAATCCATCTCTGCAGATCTGGAGGATAGGATCAAAACTACTAAGGAAGTTTTTTCCCTTCCGGTGAGTGCTGGATTTGGGATCTCTGCCCCGGATCAGGCGAAAGAAATTTCCCAGTACGCTGACGGTATTATCATAGGTTCCGCAGTGCAAAGGATCATAGAAGAGAATGGTTCTAATCCTAGTCTTTGCAGAAAAAAGTTAGAAGAATACGCACAATCGATTTCCGGTTCTTTGAGAGGAAAAAACCGCTAAAACTCTTTCTCATAGTCGATATTTTCTTTCCTGAACCTGGGAAGAAAATTGACGAAACCGTCCCGGTAGAGAGAATCTTCCGGATCGGAGGAAAGAATGAGCGAGTCCAAACCAGCCCAGAAATTTACCTTAGTGGATATTATTTTCGGGGTCACTACATCCCTCGGAATTCTGGCACATTTTTATTACGCGTTTTTTTCCGAAGCGGATTATTCACTTCAACTTCTGTTATTAGGCGCACTTCTTCTATATTCTTCTTCTTACTTCTTCTATAAGACCATTACCAAGGCCGCTAAGAACCCCCAGTTTGTAGGAAGTCTTTGGTTAGCGATCCTTGCTTCCTTAGTTTGGTTCGATCTATATGTTGCGTTTACTCCGGTTTCCGAATTGGAAGAAAATTCTATCTCTTGGAGATTTAATGTTCTTCGTAACCAAACCGACGCAAGAGTAGAGAAGGAATCCGATAAGGGAGATTTGGAACAGATTCAATTAAAACCTCCTGAAAAAGCAAGAAGGGATATCAATATTATCGGGATCACCACCAAAACCTTGGACCAACTAGGTGGTGTGTGGCCCCTTCCTTGGAAATATTACGCAAAGATAATAGATAAATTCGCTACTTCTACCAATCATCTTATGTTCGACGTGTTCTTCCTGGACTATAAGCCGGGACAAACAGATGAGATGGCTAAAGCTCTTTCCGGAAACCCAAGGGTCATGTTCGACTATCCTATGGAAACCAGTTTGGAATCCAAGAGCACAATTATTAATTTAGAAAAGAGAACCGAAATTCTTCGCAAATTCAAATTGGAAAATGTTAAGGATGAACAAACAGGACTTTCTTGGTTGAAATTCCCACAATCTCCGATCGAACCTGTTGCGGAAAAATCTTCCGGTTTAGGATTTGCGAATATTAAAAAAGACGAATCCGGTCTGAACCGTAAAATGCCGATCGTTGCAAAAATCCTGGGTTCCGGTCCAGGAAGAGAAGACGAATACTATCCTTCTATCGACCTAGTCATTGCCTGTAACTATTACGGAGTGGATATTAAAAAAGACGTAGAAGTTGTCATGGGCGAATATGTGAAGATCAAAAATATTCCTCAAAAGAATATCAGTTATTTCGATCGTAAAAGTTTAAAAATGGTCACAGAAGACATTATGGCTAAGCCAAATGATACCCGTGAAGTTACCATTCCGATAGACGAGTATGGTCAGATGGAAATTAACTTTCCGGGAGGATTATATTCTTATAATACTACCGAGTTCTTCGAAGTTTCAGAAGGTTGGGACAACGAGACTGCTACTCAGGTGAACAATAATATCTTCTTAGTTGCTATGTTCTACGCTACTGGAAGAGGGGCCGCAAAAGATACTCACTTGTCTCCATTCGGAGATATGTCGGGGATCGAACACCACGCCCATGCGATCAATACAATCCTAAACCAGGATTTCCTCTGGGACATGCCTTTGGCTGGGAACTTTTTGATCTTCTTCTCCATGGCGTTTATCGTGGGACTCATCCTTCCTAGAATGAAAACCTCTTGGGGGTTTTTGTTCATCATTGGAATTGCACTTTTATACAGCATCGTGACATTATACGATTTTTCGGAATTCAATATAGTTCACGTATTTCCATCCGTGATCGTAGAACAGTTCTTCATATTCGTGGGGATCATAGTGTATAAGATTCTAACGGAAGAAGAAAACGTAAAATATATCCGTACCACATTCTCCAAATTCGTTTCCAAAGACGTTGTGGACGAACTTCTTAAAAATCCGGAAAATCTGAACTTAGGAGGATCTAAGAAGGACATTACTATTTTCTTCTCGGATATCCGCGGATTTACCACCATGTCCGAAAAAATGGGCCCGGAAGAACTGGTCCAATTCCTAAACCAGTACCTTTCGGAAATGACCGAGATCATTATCGAGTTCAAGGGAACGATTGATAAATACATGGGGGATGCGATCATGGCTTTCTGGGGGGCTCCGGTTCCCCTAGAAGACCATGCTTACTATGCTTGCGCGGCTTCCATTGCACAAATGAGAAGGCTCGCAGTCCTGAAGGAAGAATGGAAAGCAAGAGACCTTCCTGTGATGGATATCGGTATCGGATTAAATTCCGGTCCTGCTGTCGTGGGGAATATGGGAAGTTCTCACCGGATGGACTATACTTGTATGGGAGATACCATTAACCTGGGATCTCGTCTGGAAGGATCCAACAAGGAATATGCCACAAATATTATTATTTCGGAATATACATACGAAAAGGTCAAGGACCGCGTAATTGCCAGAGAACTGGACCTAGTCAAGGTAAAGGGTAAAACCAAACCTGTCCGGATCTATGAACTGATCGACTTAGTGAACGAAGAAGACCTTAAACTTCTGAGGAGACCTTTGCATTCAGTAGAGCAGTCCTGATGACCGTTAAAGACGGAATACATGCAACAGGAAGATTCGTTATTGAACGGGATCCGCCTTCCGGCGGATCTCAGAAAATTGCCTCTCGAGGAACTGCCTAAACTCTGTTCCGAGATCCGAAATTATATCATTGATACTCTCTCCGGAATTGGAGGGCATTTCGCAAGTAATCTGGGAGTGGTGGAACTCACAGTTGCTTTACATTACGTTTTCGAAACTCCAAAAGACAGACTGATCTGGGATGTAGGACATCAAACTTACCCTCATAAGATCCTAACCGGCAGAAAGGAAAAACTTTCCACTGTCCGAAAATTCAAAGGACTTTCGGGATTCCCAAAAAGAGAAGAATCCGTTTACGACCTATACAATACGGGACATGCTGGCACTTCTATTTCGCAAGCCTTGGGAGAAGCTGTAGCTCGAGATCTGACCGGAAAAGATTACGCAGTCGCGGCAATTATAGGAGATGCATCTATCGCCACAGGAATGGCGTTGGAAGCGATGAACCATGCAGGACATCTTAAAAAAGATCTTCTTGTAGTGTTAAACGACAACTATATGTCTATTTCCAAGAACGTCGGATCCATCTCCAACTATCTGAATAATATCATTAGCTCTCATTTTTATCTGAACTGGAAAAGGATCTTTTATACCTGTCTAAAATGGTTCCCGATTGTTGGGCCTGCCATGGAGAGTTTTTTTAAAAGAGTAGAAAAAGGTTTCAAAGACGTTTTTACTCCTGGTGGCCTATTCGAGGATTTAGGTTTTATTTATATAGGGCCTGAAGACGGTCATGATGTAGTCCGTCTAGTAAAAATGCTCAGAAAGATCAAGACTATGAAAGGTCCTGTTCTTTTCCATACGATCACCCAAAAAGGAAAAGGTTACGTTCCCGCAGAGAAAGACCCGATTAAATACCATGGGGTGACCCCATTCCGTAAGGAAGACGGGGCCATGGAATCAGCCGATTCTTCTAAAATTTCTTACTCTAAAATTGTGGGTAAGGTACTTTCCGATCTAACCGAAAAAAATCCGCGTATTGCTGCAATTACTCCTGCAATGATAGAAGGTTCCGGACTCGGGGAATATGTTTCCAAATTCCCGGACCATGTTTATGATGTGGGGATCGCGGAGCAGCATTCGGTCGCTTTCGCAGGAGCGATGACTAACGGGGATGTGATCCCTTATATGTGTATTTATTCTACCTTCTTGACTAGAGGAATGGACCAATTGGTAGAAGATGTTTCTCTCATGAATCTTCCCGTCCGCTTTGTGATCGATAGGGCAGGCTGTGTCGGGCCGGATGGAGAAACTCACCAAGGATTATTCGATCTAAGTTACCTTCTATCCTTGCCGAATATGGATGTGTTTGTGCCTTCTTCCGGACAAGACTTGGTGGATTCACTTAAATATATGGAGAATTATGATAAGTCTCCGATCGCGATCCGATTCCCTAAGGCAAGTGTGGAACTTTCCGGTCTGGATTTCAGTGCGGAGAAGGACCTAAAACCTGGAAGTTTCAGAGTACTACAAAGAGGTACAGATATTGCTCTTCTCTCTATCGGTTCCATGTTAGAAGAAGCCAAGAAAGTGACTAACCTTTTGGAACAAGAAGGATACTCGGTCACATTGATTGACCTAGTCTGGCTTAGGCCTTTAGGGAAAGAGGCTCTGGACGAGGAACTTTCTCATGTGCGTCATTTTGTGATCCTGGATGAGAGTTATCTAGACGGAGGAGCTTCCGGATACTTGCTAAATCGGATCTCACCTGATTATTTAGGACGTTTTATTAAAACATTCGCGTTTCCATCTGAGGTCATCCACCACGGGGAAAGAAAGGAAATTTTCACCGAGTACGGATTGGATGCTCAAAGTATCTCCAAGTTTCTTCGAGAAAATGTAAAGAAGGAAGTCCTACACGGAAAACGGAATTAAGCTATTTCAAGAGGCGTCCGAAAATAAAAATAAAACGGGTAGATAATTGGAAAACCTGACGCCTGAAGACAAGCTAGAAGCATCTAAATTTTTTTATAGAACCGGCGATTTGGATCGCGCGGAATTCCTACTGAAATCCTCTTTGGAAGATTCCGAAAGTCATGAGACCTACTTTTTTCTGGGTTTGATCGAAAACCAAAGAAGTAACTGGAAAAAGGGTCTGTACTATTTCTACCGTTCCGTAGAAGTGAATCCAGAATACGGGAATCCTTGCAACGAGATCGGGATCCTTCTTCTTCGTATGGGAAGAGAAAGAGAATCCGTTTTCTGGCTGAAAAAATCTCTTCGTTGCACCCTAAACGACGCACCTCATATTTCTCTTTTTAACCTGGCTACTCTTTATAAAATCTGGAATCGCCCGGAAAGATCCTTACAGTATTTGCATAAGGCAATTGTAATGAAGCCGGATTTTGAAGAAGCAAAACGTCTGAGAGAAGAATTGAATTCTGCTATCTGATGACAAATCCTCTTATTACGATTCGCCCCGCTCGGCCGGATGATGCGGCCGCTGCTGTCCCTTTGATCTATAGTTCTGGGCCTGCCGCTTGGGACTATGTGTTCAACGAGGGGAAAATTTCCTCTCAGGATTTTCTTATTAAATCTTTCCAAGGGACCAAGAACACATTCAGCTACAAGAATCATTATGTGGCTGAAAAGAACGGCGAAGTGGTAGGAAGTATCGTTATATTTCGCTCCGAAAACTTCTTCTTTCAAAATGCTGCGACTGCAGGAAATATTTTCCGAATTTATGGATTAAAAGCCCCTAAGGTTGCGGTCCGAGGATTGAGTATGGAAGGAATGATCCAACCTCCTAAATCAGGCAGATTGTATCTGGGCCATATCGCCGTTCCTGCGAAAGAAAGAAGACAAGGAATAGCGGAAAAATTGATAAGATTTGCTATTTCGGCTTATCCAGGTTATGAAAAAATTTCTCTGGATGTTTCCCAAGAAAATCCGAATGCCCAAGGTCTGTATAAAAAATTAGGATTTGAGATCGTAGATGCCAGGAATTTTTCCGGGCCTAAAGGTTTAGTGCCTAATCATTATTATATGGAAGCGGATCGCTTCTCCTTCTGATCCATTTTTATTCTTTCCCGATCTATAAACTGGAACGACAAATCATCGGATTCCTAATATACTTTTCCTTCTTTATTATTCGAAAGGGAGAAAAGAATGGAATTTGCTCCGGAGATGTTGGAATACGCAAATCTAATTTCCTCTAAAGGACTCACAGGTTTTACCCAAGGAAGTATTCAGGAAAGAAGGGACGGCTATTCCGCAATCGGAGAACTTTTGGGAGAAGGTCCGTTCATGAGGGAAATCCAGGATATCTCCATCCCTTCCAAAAGTGGAAATGTATTCATAAAAAATTATATTCCAAAAACGGAACCTAAGTCCAAAATACTCTACTTTCACGGTGGAGGTTGGGTAGTCGGAAGATTAAAAGATTTCGACCCGTTTGCGCGTAAACTTGCGGAGATCACTTCTAGTATTGTTTCACTTGTGGATTATAAATTGGCTCCCGAGTTCCCATTTCCATTACCCTTGGAGGATTCTTATGCCGCCTTGGAATGGATTTCTTCTCAAAAGGAAAATGTCTGGAAAAATCTTCCATTGGTAGTGGCGGGTGATAGTGCCGGGGGAAATTTGGCGGCTTCTACCATTATGAGGGCCAAGGAAACATTCGGTCCAAAAATCGATATGCAGATCCTGATCTATCCCGTCACCGAAGCGATCTGCGATACCAATTCCTATAAAGAATTCGAACTTGGTCCCGGTCTTACTAAAAAAGATATGGAATGGTTTATCGCTCAATATCTGCCTAATCCCAATATGAGGTCGGATCCGAAAGCTTCTCCATTGTACCAAAAAGATTGGAAGGATCTTCCGCCTGCGATCGTATTTATCGCAGATATAGATCCTCTTAGGGACGATGGAAAACTATATGCAGAAAAATTAAAAGAAGCCGGAGTTTCCGTCTTATTTAAGGAATTCCAGGGTTATACTCACGGCTTTTTTACAAAAGTAAATCTTCTCAAGGCTCCGGAAGAAGGTTTAAGAATGATCTCTGAGGAAATGGATAGGATCTTTAAACTGAAGGAAGTTGTACTTTAGAAAAATGAAAAGTGCTAGATTGGTAGAATTTGGATCCTCTTTGCAATGGGAAGAAACACAAGACCCTGAACCGAAAGATTTCGAAGTCTTATTAGAAGTGATCTCTTGTGGTGTATGTCATTCGGATCTTCATTTAAGAGATGGTTATTATAAAATTGGCGGAGATGAAAAACTTTTCGTAAAGGACAGAGGAGTCAAACTTCCTCTAACTCCTGGCCATGAAATCGTAGGTAAAATTTTAAAGATCGGCTCTAAGGTTTCTTCTGTTTCCGTGGGAGAAACTAAGTTAGTATATCCTTGGATAGGTTGCGAAACCTGCGAAGAATGTGAATCCGGAAATCCTCAACTTTGTTCTGCTCCTAGATCCTTGGGCATTTACCAAGATGGCGGTTATTCGGATCGCATCTTGGTTCCAGATGAAAAATGGCTTTTGGATATTTATGATCTTTCTCCCGAATACGCTTGTTCTTATGCGTGTGCAGGACTGACCGCTTATGGCGCTTTGAAAAAAGCTCTTCCACTTAAAAGAACGGATTCTTTGGTGATTATAGGAGCAGGTGGCCTTGGAATGTTCGCTTCTCAATTGGTTCCACTTCTAACGGAAGCAAAAGTAATCTTCTTGGATCTGGATGAGTCTCGTTTGGAAAAACTAAAAGAGCTTGGATTTTATACTGTACCTTCTTCTCATCCTGATCCAGCGTCTGAAGTAAAAAAGATCTCTGGCCCACTTGGAGTGTCCGCCGTAATCGATTTTGTGAATAATAGCGCCACTTCTTCCTTGGGATTTTCTCTTTTGAAAAAGAATGGGACTCTGATCGGTGTTGGACTTTTTGGTGGAGAATTAAAAATCCCTACTCCCATTCTTTCTCTCAGAAGTTTAACAATTCGCGGAAGTTATACAGGTTCTCCTGGAGAACTGAAGGAAGTATTACAACTTGTATCCGAGAAAAAGATCCGCCCTGTTCCGGTCCAGGTCAGGAATTTGAAGGATGCAGATTCTGCTTTGAACGATCTATCTTCCGGAAAAGTATTGGGAAGGTTGGTATTATCCGGAAAATCAAATTCTTTAATATGATTTGATTTTAGTTCACGCAAAGGCACTAAGACAAGAGGATATAGTCTTAAAAAACTCCGCGGCTCTGCGCCTCTGTATGAAAACCGCAGCTTATAAATTCTGAAATTCAGGAGGAAGAGGAATTTTGGGGTTTTCGTTGGTTTCTAAAATTAGAATGTCCCCGGTTTTTAGAGCAAGCTTCAAACCTTGGTCAGACTCTATCAAATATTCGCTTAAGACGGAAGAAACATTTCGAGCGATCTTATACTTTAGGAAAAGGTGATCCTTTTTTCTAGCGAATAATTCTCCCTCCGAATCTGCCGCGATATGCAAAGAGGAGAGTGGTAATTCTTCTCCGGAATCGCTTAAAAAATAAAATTCTCCGTCCTTCTCCCAGATCCGAATCAGGTTTAATGGGTAACCGAATAATTCCAAATATCCGTTTTCGGAAAATTCTCCGTACTGATTATCTATATAAATTCCATCTTCCGCTTCTTTCAGATTCTTTCGGAAATATTCCAGAATATCTTTTTGTTCTATCTTGGCGTCACGGAAGATCCAGTCCCCGTTAGGCAAAACCTTAATTTCGCTATTTAGACGCCTTGCGGTCATTCTTCTTCCCTTTCTCTATAACGGAAGGCAACTCCTTCCAGGACTTTTGCATCCTTTGCGATCTCCGCCATGCTAGTAGTATACCCTTCGGTGGTGCCAGTTTGAAAAATGGTAGGAGGAACCGGTACTATTCCTACATTTGCGAGGTACATTCCATCCATACCTCTGTCAAAAAGTTCTTTCTTAATCTTTTCGTAATAGAATTTTTCTATCTTGCCGTCTCCAAAGTTACGAACGATCACTCTTCCGTAAGTTTTGTAGTTCCTACGCTTTGGGGGATGTTTCAGTATCTCTATCTGTTCCCAACCTGGTTTGTGAGAAATGAGCACTGTTTCCTTCTGACTTCCTTCCTGGATAAATTCCACCGAAAAGCAGGAAACCAAGGTCAGACAGGATATCAGCAGGACTCCCTTCCAAAACTGAATATATATTCCGCTTCTAGAACGAGTTAAAATGGAGAGAATGGGCATTCCTCCCCATTCAAGAAGCGCACATTCCGTGGACAAGCGGTTTTTTTGCATAGCCAAAAGAGGGCTTTTCAGACCTGGATTTTTTTTATATACTCTCCCCGGATACCCGGTAAATTCTCGCGGAATTCGGAACCTCGTTTAAGCTGGTTCCTCCGGGCCACCAAAAACTCGTATGGAAGACATAGATCTCAAAAAACGCGCGAGAGAAAACGTTTTAAAAATAGGGTATTGTACTCTGGACGAGCTGGAAGAGAAGGTGAAAGCCTTCCGGGTGATGAACCAGAACGCCGCCAAGAAAAGATATCTTATTACTAGAGAACCTATCTCCGATTCATCCGGAAAAGTTCTGGTTCCGAAAGCAGCGGAGATAGATATCTCTACAGCGAAATTACTTAGACGTCATTTTAAACCAACCAGTGAATTCAAAACTTTTCAACCTGACGAAGGTATCGTGATCATCTCTGATATGACATCTGCGGAAGGTGTTTCCTTCACCATGGACATTGTTACTCAGATCATGAACCTGGGTGGAGGTGCTTACGAAGGATTTATAGATCGTGTGGATAGTTTTGGAGACTTCATCAATCTTCTCAAAAAGTCATTATTTCCAAGACTCATCATCATAGGCTATATGCCACAAGATAAGATCCAAGGTGAGTTATTGAACTTCGTTCGAGTGAAACGAGTGGATAATTATTTGAGAGCCATGGAGCTGACTCATACTGCGTTCAAACCTCAGGCATATTTTCCTAAGATCCGCCAGATCGAAATTTCTCAAGAAGATCCTAAGTCTTGGGGCCGTTTCGTTGTAGAGATCGTAAGAGAATATACTCGCCCTTATCTATTAGAAGAAGTTTAATTTTCGGGCGGCTCTTCGCGAACGACCCATTGGGAGTGAGCGAGCCCGAGATAGCCGGAGGCGTTTATCGAGGGCACACCAAGCGGTCCTTCGCTCAGACCAGGCTGCTCCGGGTTCGCGTCCCGCTCATCCATGCTTCGCATGGACTAAAGCCCTGCGCATCCTTTCCGCAGCGACCCGTAGGGAGCGAGAAAACGACCGCGGAAGTGAGTCGGTGGTCGAAGACCAAACGAGAGAATGTCTATAATCAAAACCAGTACTTTGAATCGAAAGCATAACTGAAATAAACACTCTTAGCTTTGCCGCGTGTGTTAATTTTATATTTAACTTGTAACTTTTATTATTTCAAGTAGTCTAAAAATATAAATCTAACGCCGACCAAAATAGGTTTAAGGATCCAAATGAGTACCATTTCCGAAACAGTATTAGTGACCGGAGCTTCCGGCCATCTAGGAAAAATTGTCCTAGAAGAATTATTAAAAAAAGGGCATAATAAGATCATCGCTACAACTCGTAAGCCGGAAAGTTTAGCGGACTTTGCGAAAAGAGGAGTTACAGTAAGAAAGGCAAGTTTTGACGACCCCGCAAGTCTTGTCACTGCGTTCCAAGGCGCAGATAGGATCTTGATCATTAGTACTGATAATATAGGAAATAGAATCCCTGAACATAGCGCCGCAGTTGACGCAGCAGTTAAAGTAGGAGCAAAACGAATTCTTTATACCTCTCTTACAAAAGCAGACGAAGTTCCAGTTACATTCGCTTTCGAGCACGAAGGAACAGAAGAAAAGATCAAACAAAGTGGCCTTGCGTACACAATACTTCGTAATAATATGTATTCAGATTATTTAATACCTAAATTGCAACATGCAATTGCAAGCGGTTCTATTTACGGTGCTGGAGGAGAAGGTGCATGCGCCTATGTTTCTAGGAAAGATTGTGCTAAAGCGGCAGCGGCTGCTTTACTTTCGTCTGAATCGGGAAATAAAATTTTAGAGATCGGTGGGCCTAGGGCTTGGACCTACAAGGAACTTGCAAAATTTACTTCCGAACTAGTGAGCATAACAATTTCTTATGTGGATCTTCCTGCAGAAGAACTTTCCAAGGCTTTAGCTGGGGCTGGAGTTCCGAAACCTATGGCGGACGCTTTGGCTTCTTTCGATGTATCTATTCGAGAAGGTTATTTGAAGGAAGTGAACACATCCATAAAGAATCTTATTGGGGAAGAGCTTCAGGACGTGAGTGTATTATTAAAAGAAAACAAATCTCTTTTGGTTTCTTAAACTCGGTAAAATTCCATATTTTCTCGAAGAGGATCCGGAAGACTTCCTAACGCGTTGATATACTTCTTATATCTGTTTTCCAACTCGGTAAACTTACGTGTTCGAATATTCACGAACCTATTGTTGATTTCACCGAAGGCAGGCATTTTGGAAACCTTCTCCCGGATCGTCCTCGCGAAAGGAATATGGCGATAGAAAATTCCTCGGACTACTCGGTTCAACCTTTGCACACCTTCTGCTTCGTATTTGATCCAAAGCTGGTAATCGTTCGCGAAAATATCTCTTTCATTCCGGAAACGTTTGAATTCTGCGGCTAACTTCTCTTTGATCTCTATGGAAAGATCTTTGTTCTTTTTGTAGAACTGAACATAGTCCATATAGTCAGCAGTGATGGATGGATTTCCTACGTTATTCCATTCAGGTCCCAAGATTGTTTTGCAAAGCTCCCAACGGAATGCCGCAAATGCATCTATCAAAAGAGATTTTAGATCTCCTTGTACGAAAATCGGAAGAACGATCCTACCTCTACTTTCTTTAGAGCCGGAACCTCTGTGGATGGAAAGTTCCTGCCACATCATAATCTTGCTACCGATAGAAGGAACAATTACAAAGTCAGGAACGATCGCTCTTTGAACGAACTCCTTGTTGATCCCCATCTCCGGATTATTATAGATCACCTCTCTGTTGAATACGGAGAAGTCCACTGCCATAATATCGTGGATCGTATCCGTTAGCATCTTTTTGGTAACGTATGCTTTTCCCAGAGGGATTTGAGAATGATATTTTGTAAGGATAGGCAGGTATGTAGCCAAGGAACCTGTTGTGAGTCGAACGTTCGCCTCATACATTGCACCGAATTCAAATTTAAGTCTTGCTTCCGGATTATCGATATCTGGAGGAAGATCGGATTCTTTTTTGAAAACTGCATTTCGGTTGTCCATCTTGACCTTGTCGAAGAAGTTCTGACCGAGTTCGTCCAAGGAAGTAGGGCATTCTCTTTTATAAATTTTTTCCAGCCATTCCGTTCCGTAATGGATCGGAATATCAGAAACCGAAGTGATCGCATCCTTGAATGTGGACATGAACACCAACTGAGAATCATCCAGCATTGTTTCGTCGAAGAAACCGTATTTTAACATCAGGTCTACAGGTTTAGGAACATTCTTTCCTGAGTTGATGTATTTTTGGAAACAGGCAGCGTAAATATCGAAGTAGGTTTTTGTAATAGACCTTCTTAACTTACGAGTATCGTTGTCCGAGTCCAATGGGTTTTTTAAGGACTTGAGTTTTACCATCATCGCGGAAAACTCTTTGATCGCATCCCCACCCATCCCGGAAAATTGGATGATCGTGGAAGCAGAATTCGCCAATTCTTTACGAATTGCCGTCGCATCCGCAGAACCATCCACAGAAACTCCACTTCCATTCGAGGCTGCTTTTGCAGTCGGATTAGAAGCTTCGAATTTTTTAGCAAGACCAGCAGTCTTTTCTAAGAACGATTTAATATTAGGAGAAGGTCCGGGAATGGCTGAACCGAAAAGTGCCTGGTGACCTGCGAGCGCTCTTTCTATCTTTTGAGAGACAACTTGTAAAATAGGGACAACAAACTCTGGAGGAGCCGTCGCATAACCGTTCGCCGCCATATCCAGGATGAGGAAGTATTTTTCGGTAAGGCTTTCAACACCGCCTAAAAGCAGGGAGAAATCCTCATCCAATTCTTCTAATATACTTTTTGCATTTTCCGTAATATTATTCTGCACTCTTCCAAGCTTGTCGCAGACATAGGAGACCATGCCTGGATCAGGAGCGAATAATTGTGCGAGAAGATTCGGATCCGCCAGGATTATCTTACGAACAAAATTGAATTCACCATCTTGGAATTCTATTTCTTCAGGATAATATTTAACTAGAAGCTGAGAATGGTCTTCTTCTACATAATTTGCAGTAGGTCTTTCCGGAAGAATTCCGCCGTTATCGAAATAATGTTTTAAATTTTCACGAGCAAGTCTAAGGACCGGATCCACAATTTCGGAACTTGGATCTGCGATGGGTTGTCCAGGTTTGATATCCGGAAAAACACTCGGATTGAATTGATAATACAGAAGGGAAAGATTATCGTTCGTCTTTCCCATATCGGAAGCGATCTTTCTGAGCTGGTTCACTTTTTTGAAAGACTCGGTGATCTCTCTCAAAAGAGAACGACCCACCATGATTCCCAAAGAACTTCTGGCTGCGAGAGAACGACCCACTGTAGACGGGGACATAACATATGTGGAGAGCACGCAGTCTTGCTCTGCAACAATCGTAAAAGGATAACGTCCGCTGCCGAAAAGTGCAGAGGCACCAGGAGTCAAATTGGCTCCTGAAATTTTGAATAACTCCAGTTTTCTGGAACCGGGAGCTTCTACCAAATAACGCAAGGCTCCGCTATGCAATACGTTGAGAGAATTCGCGGCACTTCCTTCCGGAAATAAAACCGTCCCGGCTTTTATTGTTACTTTTTGATTTGGTACGCTTGTATCTAATGCCATACGATCGCTGTTGGGGCAAATTAAGAAGAAAACTATCCTTCCCTAAGAATGGAAACTCTTTTTTAAAGGATTCTCTAAAAAGGACCTTCTGGATAAGGCAAAAGATTTCCAAGGCTGAGGCTCTCATAGTCTTGCTTGACTCCTGTAGTTTCCCGGAAAAAACCTCTTTAGAAAATGAAAAAAAGCAAAATTCTCTCTGATGCGAAATCCATCGGGATGCTTACCAACCAGAGCGCATACGGCTGGAAAGGTGACTATCATTTCAGGATCATCCAAAAAGAATACGGACTTAAAAAACTATTTTTGCCTGAACATGGGCTTTTTGCAGAATTGCAAGACCAGGTATCAGGGAGCGGGCTTATCTATGATCTGGGAGAAACAGAAGTTTTAAATTTATATGGGGATAATGAGGAAAGTCTCGCTCCCGCGGAAGAAGTTTTATCCGATCTGGACACATTGATCGTAGACATCCGGGATGTAGGAGCTCGTTATTATACATTTTTGACCACCGCATTGTACGCAATGCAGGCAGCGGATCGACTCTCTAAAAAAGGAAAATCAAAACCTCGCATCTTAGTATCGAATGCAAAAAATCCTGCTGGCTCTAAGGTAGAAGGTTCTCCTTTGCAAAAAAAATTTTCTTCATTCGTCGGGGTAGAAGGTACACTGCACCGACATGGTCTTTCTGCTGCGGGCCTTTTAGAATATTATAAAGATAAATTCAAACTCGATCTGGAACTATATCGATTGGATCTATATTCCAAAAGGAGTTCCGAGTTTTTATGGGTTCCACCTTCTCCAAATATTCCCGCCCAAACTACTTGTTATGTATATACTGGACTTTGTCTGTTAGAAGGAACAAATCTTTCCGAAGGAAGAGGAACTACTCGACCATTCGAAACATTCGGTGCTCCTTATATCAACGATCTAGACAGATCACTTTTGGAAAAATTGCAAGAAAAGCAAAAAGGAATTTTTAGACTCAGGCCTTTAAAGTTTATTCCTACATTCCATAAACATGCGGGAAAAGTTTGCGGAGGTTACCAGATTCTTTTAGATAAACCTAAAAAATTCCATAGCCTATTATTCGGATTACTGCTTCTTCGAACATTGAAAGAGTTTTATCCGAATCAGTTTGAATTCCTACAAGGACCTTATGAATTCAGATCCGATCTGCCTGCGATCCAACTTTTGGTAGGGGATCAATTCCTTCTGGATTATCTGGACGGAAAACGGTCCTATTCTGAGATCCAAGATTATCTTGAAGATACTGAAAAAAAATGGAAGAAGATCACGAAGAATTATGATTAGAAGAGAACGTTGCACCCTAGAATGTAGGAACTCCCACATCGCGCGTTGGGATCGCCCCCGCCCAGGTTCGGGTGGGGGGAGTGGCCCGTGGGAGAGCCCCGCCCCTATATCATAAAATTCAAATTTCTACGACTCAATTTTATATCTTACTTTTGTTGGAATTCCAACATTCTGGAATTCCCTAAAGCGGCAGCCTGGAAAATTCCGCCTTTAATTTCTGCAAATCCCCCAGAAGATCTGTTGGCGCCGGGCGTATATTTTTAGCTAACTGTAGAGCATTTTCAATCAAGTCCAAGATTAACTTTTTCTCGGTAATTGCTCTGATCTTGGGCATATGACTCCAATCCTTTTTGAATAAGGAAGCTTTTTCGTCTACGATGGCGACTATCTTGTTTAATGCTTGGATCTCTTCGTTCATAATATCTCAAAAATTAGGAATTTCTAAAGAAATGTTTTCGTCTTTTCGGAAAATTTCTGCATGAAAGGATCTTTTCTTTCCGCCTTGGAAAACACCTGTAATATTATTCAAAATCGATTTTTCCTGAGTTTTGCATTCAGGAGGAAGATTCGAAAGAAGCGCAGAAGAAATTTCGTACCTGAAAAAATTCGTACTTCCAGGTTCTAGTTTTTTAGATGTTAAAGTCCAAGAATCTTCCAAACAGTTTAAATCTCCACTTTTTATAAAAACTCGGATTTTATCTTCCGTATTCGGAAAAGATAAACTTTCAGTTCCTTTATTCTTTAAAAAAAGAAAGAAGATCGGAAATTCCTTAGAATTTTCTTTACTGGAAGAAAGACGATAACTCACAAAACCGGAAGAAATTTCTTTTGATTCTGTCTGGCCTGAAAATGCCAGAGGGTTTAAAAGCCTGGCAACTACGGAAAAGATAAACAGTAATAGTATAACGTCGAAAAATAGGATCAATTTGGAGCGATTATTAGATTTGCCTGCATCCTTACTTTTACGCAGGAAATCCTGGAATTCATCTGGAGAGCGGGAATGGTAACCTTTACTCATTTTGGATATTCCTGGGTCCTTTTTCCATACATTACTTTCTCCTCGAAAAGATTGCAAGCATTCCTGATCCATTTTTGAAAAGAGTAGATCTGTAAATGGATTGATCGAATTTTTTGATCCGATACAGATACCTATTTCAGTGTACTTTTCTAAATTCTCATATTTAAAAAAGAAGGAAGTCCTGCTTATACTTCTTCTTTTCTCCTTTTCTACTTCTGCACAAAACGCTCCAGGTTTAAGCACGGAGATGAAGACCAAAAAAATTCTCTCCATAGTGGCAGAACGTCATTATCTGGGAAAGTCAAGGATGCAACCCAGTCTATCGGAAGAAGTTAAACATTCCTTTTGGGCAAGTCTGGACCCTCAGGGCTTTTACTTTATCAAAGAGGATCTGGATCTCTTGGGGAGAAGGTCCTTTCGACTGAATTTGGAAGAATCCGGACAAATTTCGTCCTTCTTCGCGAATACGTTAAGCCTGTTTAAGGACCGTCTTAAAATCACTTCGGAATATTTAAACGAATTAGAAAAATCGAATTCTCCTCTTGCCTCTAAGGGAGAATTCGAATTTTATCCTGAAAGGAAAACTGAATATCCAAAAGACAAAGCGGATTGGAATGACAGATGGGCACGCTATCTTAAATACAAGGTATTATCTTCTAAATTCTATTCTGAACCGTTTTCCCAAAAGGAAGATTTTCAGAAGAGTTTTTTGGCCTCCGAAAAAGAGCTTAAGAAGGAGGCCATCCAAAGGGAAAAAGAAAGGATTAAAAATATTTTGGAACATCCGGACGGATTCGAGGCGTATTTAGAATCCATATTCTTGAATGTAATATTAGAAAAATTTGATCCTCATAGTTCTTTTTTCTCCGCTTCCGAAAAACGAAGATTTGAAACCTCTCTTTCCTCCAAAGGATATTCTTTTGGAATCGTTTTTAATAGGAGTTTTTTCGGGGACACAAAAATAGAAAGATTGATTCCAGGTGGTCCGGCTTGGAGGTCTGAAAAGTTGAACCGGGGTGATCAGATTCTAGAAGTTCGATTTCCCGATGATAAAAACAGGATAGTTTCCACCTCCGATTTTTCTCCGGGAGAAATGGATTCGATTCTTTCCGGAACCAAAACCAAAAAAGCGGTCTTTAAGGTCAGAAAGAACGATGGTCAGATCCTTACTGTGCCATTAGTTCAGGAAAAGATAGGTCTGGAAGAAAATTCCATATCCAGTTATCTTTTGAACGGGAAAAGTAAAATAGGTTATCTGTATTTACCGGCTTTTTATACCGAATGGGAAACGGAAGGGGGAGGTTGCGCTCAAGATATTGCAAGAGAGATTCTTAAATTAAAAAGAGATAATATTAAAGGACTGATCTTGGACTTGAGAAATAATGGAGGAGGTTCTTTGGAAGAAGCTATAGATCTTGCTGGAATCTTCATAGACCAAGGGCCCTTATTTGTGCAAAAATCCTCCAATGGAGAATTATTTATCATCAAGGATACAAACAGGGGTACTATTTATGACGGACCTTTGCTGGTTTTACTAAACGGGCAAAGTGCTTCCGCTTCTGAATTTTTGGCCTCCGCATTACAAAATTATAATCGGGCATTGGTGGTTGGTAGTCCTAGCTACGGAAAGGCTACCTCTCAATTTCTTCTTCCGTTAGAAGAGAACAAAAAGGGAAGTTCCGATTTTCTAAAATTAACCACTCATTTATACTTTGGAGTGCAAGGGATGAGTCATCAGCAAAAGGGAGTAATTCCCGATATCCCTTTGCCTGATCTTTCGGATTTGTCTGGGAGAGAAAAAGATATGCCGGAGGCGATCCGAACGGAACAAATCTATAAGGAAATAACTTATAAAAAATTACCAGAACTGGAGCTTTCGGATATCAGAGATGCAAGTGAAGATCGATCGGATGAAAGCCCGAATTTCTCCAAGTTAGGCTCCCTTGCTTCTAAACTTCGTAAAAAAATAAAGTCGATGGATCGTATCTCTTTGGATAATGGAGAATTTTTCGAAGAATTTTCTGAATTAGCGAAATTTTACGAAGAATACCAGGCTGCAACTAGTAGAAAATCGAATAGTTTTACGGTAGATACTCATTCTTTCGATCAGGGGCTGGAAAAGATGGATTCTTATACGAAAGAAATCAATTTGGAAAGAAAAGCAAGATTGGAAGAAGACCTGTATATAGATGAAGCATATAAAATTATGCAGGACTATATGCAGATTTACGGAAGGAAAGATAAAAAATGATACAAATACATATTAAAACCATAATTCTATTTTTACTCTTAGGTTTCATTCACACCGGAAGTATTTTCGCAAAGGATCCCGCTTCTGCATTAAAACATATGAATGAACTTACCGGACCAAGTGAACTGATCGGGAAGGAAACCTTGGCTTATGTACAGGCAATTGCGCATAGTAAAAGTGCTTCTTTGGTGGAGAATAAAAGAAGAGCAATTATAGTTTCTGTCGAAAAGGCAATCTTGAACGCAAACCAAGTGGCTCCGTATGAAGGAAGTTCAGATTATAAAAATTCAATACTAAAATATCTGAATACGATGTATACCATCTTGAGAGAAGATTACGGAAAATTAGTTAACCTACAGGAAGTCGCAGAGGAATCTTACGATGCGATGGAGGCATACATGTTGGCTAAAAAAAAGGCCAATGAAAAATTGAAAGAAATAGGCGACGAACTAAAAGAAAAAGAGAAAGGATTTGCAGCGGACAATAATATTAAACTAATAGAGCAACAAGATCCAACGAGTATTAAGCTCAAAAAAGCTTCGGAAGTTTTGAATTACCAAGGGATCGTTTACTTGGTAGATTTTAAAAGTTACAAACAAGAAATGTATCTTTTGGATGCCCTTAATAAAAATGATCTGAATGGAATCGAGCAAAACCGTTCTACTCTCCAAAAATATTCGGAAGAAGGTCTTTCTGAGCTTGAAAAAATTCCTGCTTACGAGGGAGACTCCAGTTTACTTGTCGCCTGCAAGAATACTTTAAATTTTTATAAAATGGAATCCTCGGAACAATTCCCGGTTCTAACCGAGTTTTTGCTCAAAAAAGAACAGTTCGATAAATACAAAAAAGCATTCGATCTGAAAAGTGCTAAGGACAAAACCCAAGAAGATGTGGACCAATATAATAAACTTGTAACTGAGACCAATCAATTGGCAGACAAGTATAATAAGACTAATCAGGCTCTAAATAAACAAAGAACAGCTTTGACTGCACAATGGAATAAGGCAAATTCTTCTTTTTTATCTAAGTTTGTTCCAAAATGATTCGGTTGTATTCTGATAGGGTTTATATAAAAATTTAAGTAATAAAGTTGAGGCAAATAAAAAATGCCCCGCAAAAAGTTTAGTCCTAAAAGACAAGAAAGTTATAATTTAATTACATTAGAGGATATACTTCATTCGGAAGATCTACATTTGATTTTTGCATCTGCTTTAAAGGAAAAATATCCGGAACTTTATGATTCTAATAGGGACCAATATATAGGAAAAGTTGCGTCTTCTGGTCTGCGAGATGACGGGCTTGTTCGGATTTCAGAAGCATTTGTACGAGAAGTTTTAAAAATGAATCCGAAGGGATTTACTATTGTGGATAATTATTTTATCTATTGGAATACAAAACCTACGAAGGATATTATTCTTGAAGATATCAAGAATTATGGAAGTGGTCAGCAAATCAACGCACAGAATGTCGAATTTTTAACATCGTTAGAAGCTTTTGATAGATTTGGATTATTTCTTTTAGCTGAAGCTGCTAATTATGGCCTTACTGGAATTGACTCTGCTGCAAACGATCCGGATTGACGTATTAATATTTAAAGCGTTTGATACTGTTGAATGGTGATTGATGAAATTTATGAAAGTTGAAGATTATTCCATTGAAGAATATAGTAAACTGGAAAAGAAGCGCCTACAAGAGACTTATGCAGATATTGAGCAAAATAAAGTAATTCTTGCATATAAATTAGTAACTCTCAGTTCACAGGAAAAAAAAATAGCTCATTGTGATTTGATTATTAATAGAGATGTTGAAAAATTCCGTTCGGGTTTGTTGCGGTCTTTAGCTGCGAAGTTTGCTATTTATGAACGTTACGTCGATGGTGATCTTGATTATGCTAGAGGAATTAGCCATCTAGATGGATTTCTCATTTTCGATTGTATGCTAATCGGAAAAAAATCTTTATCTAAAAAAATGGCAACTTACTTCAATTTAGAAGATCGCTTTACTAAAAGTGAAGCAAATAATCCAGCTTTTCGGATGGGTCTACTTTTGAAATATTATATATTAGAAGATGCAAAAAACTCGAGATCTGAATTGCAGCAATGTATCAATTACGCAACAAGTAAAAGTAGTTGGAAGAATTATGCCGGTTATTTCAAGCTCTTAAAATTGTTGGTTGAGGAGAGCCGAGACCTTGCTGTTATATCTGAAGCTTTAGGTGATGCCGCAGATAGTTTTAAAAAATTAAAAAAAGGAAGTGGGGTTTTTAGCGGATTATTAGAAGGGATGTATGATCTTTGGACAATTGCATTTTTAAATTTATTTAAGGAAAATGGAATAGACGTGGATTTAGGGAAATATGATTTTCCTAAAGAATTGGTTTCGGGTTATTTATCGGAGTAATTATGCTAAACTGGCTTAAAAGAAACGGATTAATTATTATTTACGCCCACCTTGGACTTCAAGCGGTCCTGGGTATTATCGGATACGGTCTGCTTGGCGACGACCTTTCGGAAGAGGAAAGACGTTTTTATCTTTCTTACTTTCTGCGGGCTAATGCTTTTCTGATCTTTACTCTAATTGGAGTTATACAATTTTTTCGCGGAAACGTCCTCTTTAAGAAATGGGCAATGATTGTTCTTGCAGTTAGCCTTCTAATTTTGTTGGAAAACTTCGTGTATACAGTAGGAAGCCTCGGAATAGAGGAACATGCTAGGAAAGCGGCCTCAATTTTGCGAGATTCTATAGTGACAATTTTTGAATTGCTTTTGCTTCGATTTTTATCGAATTTTCAGCGGAAAGTTCAATAAATTCAAAATTTCATAACTATATATCCAAAAAGCTTGCCGTTCGGCCTTTTCTAATAGAAAATTCGACCGAGGCCAAATCATGGAAATCGTAAAAGGAAAAGAAGCAACAATTCTCTTCGATGGCAAGAAGTGTATTCATTCCAGAAATTGTGTGTTGAGTAGACCAGATGTATTCGTTCCGAATGTAGAAGGAGAATGGATCTATCCAGACAAGGCAAGTGTAGAAGAGATTAAATCTTTAGCTTTGAATTGTCCATCTGGCGCGATCCGTTTTGAATCCAATGATCCTTCTTTTAAGGAAACTGCTCCTCCTGTTAATGTTCTGAGGGTGAGAGAGAATGGTCCTCTTGCGATCCATGCGGATATTGAGCTAGAAGGTGTGGAGAAACAATATAGACTCACGCTTTGTAGATGTGGAGCTTCTACTCATAAACCTTTTTGTGATGCGACTCATGTGAGTATTGGATTTACAGCAACTGGGGAACCTTCTGTCCAAGAATCTCAACCTTTGCCCGTTCGAAATGGAATCCTAAATATTGATCCTACTAAAAATGGCCCATTGAAGGTGAGCGGAAATTTAGAAATTTGTTCCGGAACTGGAAAGGTAACGAATCGAATCACCGAATCGTACCTTTGTCGTTGTGGTGGTTCTTCCAATAAACCTTATTGTGACGGAACTCATCGTAAGATCAAATTTAAGTCTGAGTAGAGATTCATATCCATTTCATTTTTCGTAGCCAAAGGGATACTGTCCAAATAACGGTGATTACGAATATGGTCAGAATTGGAAAACGATATTGAAGGAAAAAATCGCTGAAATAGGCTCCAATCAAAACATACACAGATGCCACACAAAGTTTAAATATTATAAATTCTGCATTCGACCAACTCGTTTCTGCCTTAAAAAAATTCATAAACAAATCTCCTTCTTCGATTACATGAATGAGATTGGTTAAAATTTCGACAGGTCAAGCGTATGTTTATCTTTTCGGAATTGATATATATTACTAACAATCCCTGCAAAAAAGCTCTGTGACTCCGCGCCTCTGTGTGATAAAATCTCTGTGGCTCTTCAAAACTTCGTGTCTCTATATAACCAAAGTTCGGATCTTCTTACGTATCCTACTTGCTGTAGGATAACCTTTGCATAGTTCCGCACAGTGAAGCATAATACTTTGAGAAAGTCTGACGGATTCAATCATATCCTCCCCCCTGGATAAGAAGAATGTTAGGATTCCTGCAAGTAGATCTCCTGTTCCCATTACAGCAAGTTTAGGTTCTTGGAATTCCCAAAAATATGAATTTCCTTCAGGTGTAAACAGGATAGAAGCTGGCCCTTTTAAAAGTAAGTATGTTCCCTTCTCTTTTGCCCAAACTTTTGCATCTTCCAAGGCGGAATATTGGCTTTGGACCTTTTTACCTGTGATAGAAGACCATTCTCCTAAATGAGGAGTGAGTATCGTTCGAGGGCCTAGATTTTTTTCATCTAAATACTTTAATGCACCTGCATCAAAGACCAAATACGTTTCTTTTGGAAAAGAAAATTGTGGAAGATCGGAAGAAGCGAGTCCTGGCCCGACACATACCACGCTTGCCTTTTTCAAAAATGGATAATCGGAAGATTTTTTAGAATTTTCTAACTCCGAAACCATAAAAGAAGGATCTTTTTTTAATACCTTAGTAAGGGTAGTTGCAGATGGAGTGAGTATTTGCGAAATTCCTCCTCCCAATTCTTGGAATGCGAGTGCAGAAGATAGGATTGCTCCCGACATTCCTTCTGACCCACCTATAAATACTGCGGAACCGTTTTTGTATTTATGTGAATCTTTTTCTCTGGAAAGTTTTGAAATTAGTTCTTCTTTGTTTGCTCTTGGCAAAAGATATTTGGATGTCTGAAATTCTTGGCGTAAGAATCCGATTGGATGAAATGATTTTCTTTCTTTGGATAAAGGGTAGAATACATTCTTAGTCTTGGGCGATCCTATTTCTGCTAAGATGTCCGCAGCAAACGGGATTTTTTCGTCCGGAGAATATCCTGAAACTGCATCGATACTCAATACCAGCAAAGAATTTTTTAATCTTTCTTTGGCAGTTCGGATTTCTTCAACAGTTTTGGAAATTTCTCCCTTTAATTCACCCTTAAATCCTGTTCCTAAAAGAGAATCTACCAATACTTCTCCCGGATTTACAAGATTGCTCTTAAATTTTTCCAAAGGGGAATTTTGGATCTTTAATTCTTCTGTTAGATTTTTATAATATTTTGTTTCTTCGGAGAAGTTCCCTTCTTTTGAATAGATCTCCACTGAGAGACCTTCTGCCTTTAAAAATTGGGCTAAAGCGTATCCATCCCCTCCGTTATTTCCGGAGCCGCAGAGTATGACGATTTTTTTTGCCGATCTGAAAACTTCTTCCCAGGTTTGGAAGATGGAAATTGCTGCATATCCCATGAGCAATGTCCCCGAAATTTTTCGTTCTCGGATGGTTTGCTCGTCTAAAATTTTTGCTTCTTCTTCGCCGAATAGAACCTGGAAATCAGGAGATCTGCTCATTTTATTTCCATTTATGGATCTCTAGATAGCCCGATCTAATCTTCATGGAATAAATTTCATCGTTTGTATCCATCCAAGTTTCTCTCCAAAGCCCTCGAGGAGGAGGGTAGTTGAGGCGGATATTATTCACATGGTTTCCGTCCTCGTCGTGGACTTGGAGTCGGATTGAATTTCCTTCTTCTACTTCAGTTTCCCAAATGAAAAAATTATCGTTATTTAGGACCCAATACAATGTTTCGGAAGGATCTTGGATCTCTTTGATAGGAGTAATCCTTTTGTCTTTGAGTTCGTATTTTAGGATCTTTCTATTTTTGAATCTTCCGGATTTGGTTTCGTAAAAACTAAAAGAACCGAGCACATACTCTCCATCGGGATGGGAGATAAACGAATCAACATACCAAGTATAAGCTTCTCCTTGGTTTAAAGAATCTTTATAGTCGGAACCTTCTACCTTCTGTTTTAATTTTCCGGCTTCGTCAAAAATGCTGAGTCGCATCGCTCCATTCTGTCTATGGAAAACAAATAATAGGTCATTATTTCCTGCTTCCATTCTTTCCACGTAACCGAATGGAATAGAACCCCCTACGCCGTCTGCATAGATTGTCTGGGAAAGTTTTCCGGAATCGTTTATTTTCAGGATTACAGAAGGAACTGCTTCTTCTGCTTCCGTACGAAATTCCCCGGATTTTTTTGTGTAAATATTCTCAGCCACTTTATCTGACTTTGCATCTTCTCTGGATACTCTGGACTGGACATAGATATCATCTCCATCGGAAACGGTGACTAATCCGATTCTTCCTAATTTGATATTATAGGTTTTGACTTTATCCTGTTTTTCTTTTGAACTCCCGATCACAAACTTCAGATCTCCATCTGAATTGAATGCTTTAATCAAAGATTGTTCGAAATCTGGAACGTAAATCACTCCGGAAGCAACAGCCACTTGGTTCGGAACATTTGTGGGAACCCGATTGACTATACTCACTTGTAATTCTTTTAAATCTTTTCCTAATTTAACTCTTCCGTATAGATAAGGATTATAATCATCCACTCGGAACTTGGAACAAGCTCCTATCACTAAGATAGAGCATAGGAAAAAGGGAAGGTATTTGCGGACAGATGAGGTCCTGATCTTGGAAGTAAAAGAATTTTGCATGTTTCTTATAAAAACCCGAGCCACATTTTGATTTCTCGGGACATTTCGTTACCATCCTTCTTTTTAGTATAAGAAAACAAGCAATTTCGCTCGTATCAAGAGGATGGTTCGGAACTGGGCTTATTTTTTACTTTACACTAGGGTTAGGTAAAAATATTTTGAATAGGTATCGGGAACCACCCATGAATGGTATGGGAAAAACCTAAAATTTTCGGCGATATTCCGATTTTGTAGGTTGTTTTTTCCTCTTTTTTGAGGCAAAACGAAGCGGTTCAGAGACTCTCTGTAAGGCCGGCGTTGACAGTCAGTAAAGAAGTAATCGAAACGATCTTAGATCGAATCCTTCTCGCTCCCGTCAAGCTGTATGCACTCATGGTTAGCCAAAGGCCAAACCATACGCTGATCGAGGTAGAGTTGGATCACCTCGGACACCCGTACGGTTCCGTCAGCCTTCTGGAATGTGAGCAAGTTTCCAGAAAACTGAATGAAGAGTTGGAGCGGATCTCACCGGATCTGAACTATACTCTCAAGGTTTCTTCCGCCGGTGCGGAAAGAAAACTGGTGATTCCCGAGGATCTGGATAGATTCCGTGGAATACCGGTGCGACTCGTCTATAAGTTGGAAGGGTCGAACGATAAAGAAGGAATTTTTAAGATTCTAGATAGGAAAGAGGACAGGATCTTTTTAGAACCGTTTTCCAAAAGGAAAACAAAAGGTTCTAAAAAAAAGGAAGTCATTCTTGAATTGAAGGATATACTAAAAGGAAATTTGTACGTAAGTATTTGATTATGGCAGTTAAGAAGAAAGAAGTCGAAGTCAATCTGTTGGAAGCGATCCAACAATTTTGTGCCGACAAATCCTTAGACAGGGAAGCCGTGATGGGAGTCATTCGTGATTCTTTGATTACCGCGTACAAAAAGAAGTCGGGCATCGAAACTCTAGAAGAGGAAGAAAACCCGATCAAGGTAGAATTTGCCTCCTCCGGAGACGGAGAAAATGTCGTCATCGTAGTGTCTCGCAAAGTTGTGGACTCTTCTCCTAAAAACGGTTTGGAAATTTCCTTAGAAGATGCTAAGGCTGTTTATCCTAACGCAGCAGAAGGAGAAGTCCTGGATTTTAAAGAAAAGCCGATGGAGCTTTCCAGGATCATTTCATCTCAAGCAAAACAAATGGTATTCCAACGTTTGAGAGATATGGAAAAAGAACTTCTGTATCAGGAATACAAAGCAAAAGAAGGCGAACTGACTCACGGATATTTCCAACGCTGGAAAAAAGACGCAATGTCCATCGATCTAGGTAAGGTCGAAGGTGTTATGCCTAAGCGTGAGCAAAACCCCGGAGAAAAATATCATAGCGGGGATCGTCTAAAAGCAATCATACAAAAAGTGGAACTTCGTCCCAGAGAACCGATCCCTGTGATCACTCTTTCCAGAGCCTCTGCGGATTTTGTTCGTAAACTTTTCGAAATGGAAATCCCAGAGATCTACGACGGACTCGTAGAGATCGTAAACGTGGCTCGTCAACCTTCCATTCGTACCAAAGTAGTGGTTTATGCTACCAGAGGAGATATCGATCCTGTGGGAGCCTGCGTAGGTATGAAAGGGGTTCGTATCCAGTCCATCGTTAGGGAATTAGGAAACGAAAGAATAGATATCGTTCAATACTCTTCGGACCCGACGGAGTTTATCGCAAATGCGATTTCTCCTGCTAAACCTTATGATGTTAAGGCGGATTCCGTGGGTAGAGAGGCAATGGTAATCGTTCCAGAGGAACAATTATCTCTTGCAATCGGAATCAACGGTTCCAATGTAAAGTTGGCATCACAGTTAACCGGATTTAGGATCGATATCAAAACGATAGCCCAGTACAACGAAGAATTCTCTTCTCCGGAAGCGAGAGAGAGATTGGATAAACTATTCAGTCCTCCAGCTGCAGTTGCGGAAGAAGAAGACGATGGAGCAACTGCTCTAGAGGATCTACCTGGACTTTCTACCCGCTTGATAGGCCTATTAAGGAGCGCAGGGATCAATAACGTCGAGACGTTGATCGAGATCAGCCAGGACGACTTGGCAAAACTCCCCGGCATAGGACAGACTACTGCTGCACAGATACTTAGGATATTGGCAGAATCTGTAGAGTGGGTGGAGGAAAGCTGATCTCCTCGATTCGAGGGTAGGGCTTTAAGACCCGTTTTCAGTACATCGCGTACTTGACCAGGACATTATATGGAAGAAAAGAATAAATCAATCAAGGAAAAGCTCCAGGGCTCTGCTTCTGCTGACGCAAGTAAGAAGAAGAAGCTGGTGATCAAAAAGAAGCCGGATGAGAAGATGCCTTCTACTTCTGCAAAGAAAGAAGCCTCTACAGATCCAGCTCCAAATAAGCCGGCCGCTGCTGCTTCCTCCTCTCCAAGCACTCCTAAAAGTTCTGCTCCTCCTAAAAAAGAACCTCTCTTTCCGGAACCAAGCACTCGCCAAGAACCTCCGGTTCCAAGATCTGCTCCTCCTGAACATATTTTAGGAGAAGGAAGACCTCCATTTCAGAGAGAAGACAATAATATTATAGTATCTCGTCCAAACCAAAGACCTACCTACTCCAACCAGAACAGAGATTCTGGAGAATCATCCGGTGGCAACTACAGAGGAAATCGTTCCGAAGGTGGTGGTTACCAAGGAGGCCAAGGCGGTGGATACCGCGGTGGTCAGGGTGGTGGTTATCAAGGTGGTCAAAACCGCGAAGGTGGTGGCGGTTACCAAAACCGTGAAGGCGGCGGAGGCTATCGTGGAGGCCAGGGTGGTCAAGGCGGAGGTTACCAAGGCGGTCAAGGTGGCGGCGGTGGATATCGCGGAGGCCAGGGTGGTCAAGGCGGAGGATGCCATGGCGGTCGC
>NZ_NPEA01000006.1:0-154905 GCF_002812205.1 Leptospira neocaledonica | reverse complement strand
GGTTACCAAGGCGGTCAAGGTGGCGGCGGTGGATATCGCGGAGGCCAGGGTGGTCAAGGCGGAGGTTACCAAGGCGGTCAAGGTGGCGGCGGTGGATATCGCGGAGGCCAAGGTGGTCAGGGTGGCGGTGGTTATCGCGGAGGCCAAGGTGGTCAGGGCGGTGGCGGTTATCGTGGACCAGGCGGAGGTCAGGGCGGCGGATTCCGTGGCGGTCCAGGTGGTGGTCAAGGCGGAGGATTCCGTGGTGGCCCAGGCCAGGGTGGCGGATTTAGAGGCGGCCCAGGTGCAGGATCTCCACCTCCAGGTTTAGGACCTGTAGAGGGCGGAAGAGGAATACCTTCCGGCAAAAAACGTAATGATAAAGATAAGGGCGGAAGACCAGACGGACAAGAAGGTTCCGAAAATTCTAAATTCTTCCGACAATCGTATAGAAAACCAAAAGTAAGCGGACCTACTGGAGTTTCCGTTCCGAAAGAGATCACTCTTTTAGAAAACGTCCAAGTAGGAGAACTGGCTAAGAAAATGAATCTTAAGCCGGGAGATGTTATCGGAAAACTCATGAAAATGGGTATGATGGTAACCATCAATAATATCATCGATGCCGAAACCGCATCTATTCTCGCGGACGAATACGGTTGTAAGGTAAAGGTAGTTTCTCTATACGAAGAAACTCTAATCGACGAAGAAAAAGACAGTCCGGAAGATTATATCCACAGACCTCCAGTCGTTACCATCATGGGTCACGTTGACCATGGTAAGACAAGACTATTGGATACCATCCGTAAATCATCTGTCATTGATACCGAATCCGGTGGGATTACTCAGCATATCGGTGCTTACCAGGTAAAAACAAATAGAGGGGAAATCACCTTCTTGGATACTCCTGGTCACGAAGCATTTACTTCGATGAGAGCAAGGGGAGCTAAGGTTACGGATATCGTGATCCTAGTGGTTGCTGCCGACGACGGAGTAATGCCTCAAACTTTAGAAGCATTGTCTCACGCTAAGGATGCAAAAGTTCCTATCATAGTAGCTATTAACAAAGTGGATCTACCTGCTGCAAATCCTGATAAGATCATGCAGGAACTCGCTAACCATGGACTCCAATCGGAAGAATGGGGCGGGGACACTATGTATTGTAAGATCTCTGCGAAGGAAAATATCGGGATCGATAAACTTTTAGAATCCGTACTTCTCCAAGCGGAAGTTCTGGATCTGAAAGCGAACCCTAAACGTAGAGCAAAAGGTACGATTGTAGAAGCGAAACTGGATCCGGGCCGCGGAGCAGTTGCGACAGTTCTTATCCAAAACGGAACCCTAAGAGTTGGAGATCCGTTTGTAGCCGGAGTATTCTCTGGTAGAGTTCGTGCGATGTATGATGATTACGGTCATCTGATCAAGGAAGCAGGACCTGCTTTCCCTGTTCAGGTAACCGGACTCGACGGAGTTCCTGATGCGGGTGCACCTTTCGACTCGGTAGAAGACGAGAAAGAAGCAAGAAACATCTCTCAACACCGTATCGAATTCGAAAGAATCGGAAACGCTGGAGCTGCAGGTTCCAAAGTCACTCTGGAAAACATGAACGAGTTCATCAAACAGGGTGCATTAAAAGAACTGAAAGTAATTATCAAAGCGGACGTTCGCGGTTCTGCGGAAGCGATCAAAGAAGCCCTGGAAAAACTTTCCACTTCGGATGTAAAACTGAATGTGATTCAGTCCGGAGCGGGAGCGATTGTGGATATGGACGTGATGCTTGCATCCGCTTCGAACGCGATCGTAATCGGTTTCCACGTTCGTGCGAATCCAAAAACCATTGCACTCGCCGAAAAAGAAGGCGTTCAGATCAAATACTACAACATTATCTATCAGGTTGTGGACGAGATCAAGATGGCGATGGAAGGACTTCTCGAACCGGAAAGGATCGAAGAAGTTATCGGAACTGCAGAGATCAGAGAAGTTTTCAAAGTTTCCAAGATCGGAAATATTGCGGGTTGTATGGTTACTTCCGGAAAGATCACAAAAGTTTCCGGTATCCGCGTGATCAGCGACGGAGTCCAAGTATTCGACGGAAAACTCAAGTCTCTTCGAAGATTCAAAGACGAAGTAAACGAAGTGGTGAACAATTTCGAATGTGGTATTCAGTTGGAGAACTACAACGACTTCAAAGTAGGCGATACAATCGAAGCATATACTGTCACAGTAGTAAAACGGAAACTGGAGTAGTGTTAGAGTGAATCCGATCCGTAAAAGGAAAATCGAAGCGGAGACGGTTCGTACCGTCGCCATGATGATCCTGGCCGGAAAAGTCAAGGACCCTCGGGTTCATATGGTTTCCGTTCATAGATCGGAACTCTCGGACGATTCCAAAAATCTAAAGGTGTACGTTACAGCAATCTGTACGGACAAAAAGAAGGAAAAATTACTCGCTGGATTAAATAGCGCCTCGGGTAAATTTGCCGCGACTCTTTCCACAAAACTCAATCTTAGGATCACACCCAGGATGAGTTTTGTATGGGACGAAGAATATATCCAAGGTTTAGATGAATCCCTCCGACTTACGAGAAAACCAACAAATCCGGACTGAATTCGGATTTCTTCTCTTGGATAAACCGATCGGAATGACTTCTTCCGATCTGGTTTTAAAGGCCAAAAAGACTCTCGGACTTAAAAAAGTAGGTCACACTGGCACCTTGGACAAGGCTGCTTCCGGCCTGATGGTACTTCCTGTAGGAACTTCTACCAGCTTCTCTCAAGTATTTTTAGGCAAAGATAAAGAATACGAGGCGGATGTACAGTTCGGCTTCTCCACTGATTCAGGTGACAGAGAAGGTTTAGTTGTAGAAGATTGGGAAACTTCTAAGATCCAAAAATGGTACCAAGAGTCCAAATCTAAATTGGAAGAAATTCTTTCCAAGGTTTCGAGCTGGGAAGAACAGATCGCACCTGAAGTTTCCGCACTCAAGGTACAAGGACAGAGAAGGGCCAAGTTATTTAGAGAAGGAATTTCAGTTCCACCAAGCATTCGTAAGATCAAAATTTTTGAATTCGAAGCAGGAGAATTCTGCCCGGAAGGTTTCAAATTGAGGACCAGGGTTTCAGGTGGGACTTATATTCGTAAGCTTGTTATGGATATAGCAGAAGAAGTAGGGATTCCAATGTGTCTCAAGTCCTTAAATCGGACCAAGGTGGGTAAACTCAAATTAGAGCAGGCGGATACCTACGAAGCATTATTACTTGGAAAAGCAATCATCCATCCTCCGGAAGAGATCTTGGACATTCCTTCGGTAGAGATTCCAAGCACCGAGGTAAAAGACGTTTTTCACGGTAAAAAGATCAAACTGGACTGGATACCGGCTCAGGAGTTCCTACTTACCTCTCCAGAGGGAGAGATTTTGGCATATTGCAGGAGGGAAGGACTTCCTGGCAGCCTTTCCTATAAATATTTGAAGGTCTTTTCTAAAATTTAGCTTGGACAGGGGGCTAGGCCCCCGAAAATTGGCAACAGGTACAATCAAACTATGGTAACTACGGAACAAAAGAAGCAAATTATTTCCACATTTGCAAAAGGAAAGGGAGACACCGGTTCAGCGGAAGTCCAAATCGCCCTTCTAGATGCTCAGATCAAAGATCTTAACGAGCATTTTAAAACTCATAAGAAAGATTTTCATTCTAAAACAGGTCTTCTTAAACTTATCAGCAAGCGTAAAAAGCTACAGGAATATTTAAAACGTACTGATCTAGAACGTTATAAAAAACTGATCGAAGCTCTCGGACTCCGCAAGTAAGGAGTCTCTTCATGGCTAAAACTATTAATGGCCAATTTGGCCGTGATTCCATCACTCTCGAAACGGGAGATTGGGCGAAGCAAGCCCACGGGTCCGTAGTATATAAAACCGGAAATCTCGTTTTACTCGCAACCGTTTGTGCCGCAGACGAACCTAAAGAAGGCCAAGACTTCTTCCCTCTTACATGCGAATATTCCGAAAAAGTTTATTCAGTAGGTAGATTCCCTGGCGGATATTTCAAAAGAGAAGCAAAACCTTATGAGCATGAGGTTTTAAATTCTAGGATCATCGACAGACCGATCCGTCCTCTTTTCCCGGAAGGATATTTCTGCGAAGTACAGTTGCAGGTAACCGTTCTTTCCGCGGACAATGAAATTTCTACTGCAGGTCATGCGTTGAATGCAGCTTCTGCAGCATTAACGATCTCTAATATTCCTTTTAATGGTCCGATTGCCGGAGCAAGAGTAGGAAGAATTAACGGAGAACTCGTAATTAACCCTGGTAACAAAGAGCTTCAGAACTCTGATCTGGATCTGGTGGTTGCAGGGACAAAAACCCATATCGTAATGATAGAGGGAGAGGCAAAAGAATTATCCAACTCTGAAATGTTGGAAGCATTAAAATTTGCCCACCAACATATCGCTAAATTTGTAGAACTTCAAGAATCCTGGGCGAAAGAACTCGCTGTAGTTAAAAAAGAAGTTAAACTCAGAGTAAAAGATGAAACTCTTTTAGGCGAAGTTCGCAAATATGCATTCGATAAGGTCTCTGCTGCAAACAAAACTGCAGATAAAGCTTCTCGTAATAAAGAAATTTCTAATGCAAACAAAGAAGTAGTAGAACACTTCAAAGAAACCGTAACCGAGTCTGAAAAGATTAAGGACATCAAAAACTTCTTACATGAACTCGAGTATGAGATCGTAAGAGAGCAGGTATTAAAAGAAGGAGTTCGTTTCGACGGAAGAAAGTTGGACGAGATCCGAAATATCAGCGTAGAGATGAGCCCTCTTCCCGGAGTTCACGGTTCTGCAGTATTCACTAGGGGACAAACCCAGTCTTTGGGAACAGTAACTCTTGGAACTGCTTCTGACAACCAACGTTATGAAACATTGGAAGGGCAGAAAGAGAAGAACTTCATGCTTCATTATAACTTCCCTGCATTCTCAGTAGGGGAAGTAAGAAGATCTTCCGGGCCAGGTCGTAGAGAGATCGGTCACGGAAACTTGGCAGAAAGAGCTCTTAAATTGGTTCTTCCTAAACCGGATGATTTCCCTTATGTGATCAGAGTTGTATCCGAAATTTTAGAATCCAATGGATCTTCTTCCATGGCTTCCGTATGTTCCGGATCATTGGCTCTAATGGCGGCAGGTGTTCCTATCAAGTCCGCAGTTTCCGGTATCGCAATGGGATTATTCTCAGACGAGAGCGGAAGATTTGCAGTGTTATCAGATATCGCAGGATTGGAAGACCATTTCGGTGATATGGACTGTAAGATTGCTGGAACCAGAAAAGGTATCACTGCATTCCAAATGGACTTAAAAGTGACCGGTGTTGCATTTAACGTTCTGGAAGCAGTATTTGCTCAGGCAGAAAAAGCTCGTTTCCATATCTTGGATGTGATGGAAAAATCTATCTCCAAGGCGGCGGATTCAGTTTCTCGCACTGCGCCTAAAATTATCGTAAAATATATACCGAAAGATCGTATCGGGGAACTGATCGGTCCTGGTGGTAAAAATATCCGTGGGATCATCGAAGCATCCGGTGCGGATATCAATATAGACGACGATGGAAAAGTGACGATCGCCGGAGCCAACCAAGAGCAGGCAGAAAAAGCTGCAGGTATGGTAGAAGGTTTCTTTGCGGAAGTAGAAGTGGGAAAAATTTACGAAGGTAAAGTAAAACGTATCACCGATTTCGGTGCCTTTGTGGAGATCCTACCAGGTAAAGAAGGACTTTGCCATATTTCCAAATTGGATTCCAAGCGCGTGAATTCCGTTAAAGATGTAGTCAAAGAAGGAGAGATCATCCGTGTCCGCGTATTGAACGTGGATAAAACAGGTAAGATCGATCTTTCTAGAAGAGACGCTCTCGAAGTTTAAAAACGAATAAGACCGGCGAAATTTTTTCGCCGGGTAATACATTGGTTTTTCTAGAAGAAAAAAATCATAAAATAACATTAGGGAACGGACTTGTAGTCCTGTTCCAAAGAGCTCCTTATTCCGTAAGTGTGTCTATGGGAGTGTATGTAAAAGTGGGATCCAGGTCTGAAACTTTGGAAACCGCCGGTTACTGCCACTTCCTAGAACATATGCTTTTCAAAGACACTGAAAAGCGAACTGCAAAACAACAAGCGGAAGATTGGGAAAGAGTAGGAGCTTACTCCAACGCAGCCACTTCCAGAGAATATACTTACTTCCATGCAACCTTAGCTTCCAGAGATCTGGAACTCGGGTTGGAATTACTTTCAGATATGATGTTCCATCCTCTGTTTCGGGATCAGGATATCCGCACAGAAGCGGAAGTTGTCTTGGAAGAAATGAAAGGTTACGAAGATTCTCCGGAAGATGCGATCCACGATTTTTATTATAATAATCTATTTTCGGAAAATTCTTTAGGAAGAGATATTATAGGAACGGAAGCCTCGATCCGAGGAGTGACTCCTTCCAGTCTCCGAAAATTTTACGAGACCTATTATCATCCAGAGAATATGATACTTTCTCTTTCCGGAAATTACGAGCCTGAATTCGTTTTCGATCTGGTCTCCAAATACTTTTCCCATTCCACTAAAAAAGGAAAAGAAGGAACATTCGAAACTCCTAAAAAAGAGTTCGGATATTTCCGCAAAGGGAATAAAGAAACGGAACAGGCCTATTTTATTTTAGGCGCGGAAGGTTTTCCTAGAAATTTTCATGACGCGACCAGGCTTTCCCTTCTTACACATGTTTTAGGCGGGGGGATGTCTTCTCGTTTATTCCAAAAGGTCAGAGAAGAAAAAGGACTCTGTTATCATATCACAAGTTATCCTTCCTCTTATCGTGATGTAGGGATCAATTCTATTGTATGTTCCACGTCCAAAGAAAGATTTGCGGAAAGTCTGGAATTAATCTTAGAAGAAGTTAAACTTTTTGTAGATAAGGGAGTTACTTCCCAAGAATTACAAGACGCAAAGACCAATCATGAAGGTAGTCTTTCTATCGGATATGAACATACTGAAAGCAGAATGAATAATATCGCTTTCCAAGAATTATACTATGGAAAATATAATTCTTTAGAAAATAGAATTAAAGAGATTCATTCCGTAACGGAAGATGAGATTAACGAGACTGTCCGAAGAATATTCGCGCTTCCTAAATTACATCTTTCTGTTTTAGCGAAACTAAAGGTTAAAGAAGAACAAAAAATTAAATCCATTTTCGGATCCTATTCCTACTAATATGAAAATTCCGGTTAAAAAGTTAAAAGAGAAGGCACTTTTGCCGGAGATCAAAACATCCGGTTCTGCAGGTTACGATATTTCCGCATGTTTGGATTCCGTTTTGGAACTCCCAGCGGGAGAAGTTGTTTTAGTTCCTACAGGACTTTCTTTTGCGATTCCGGAAGGATTTCATTTCGAGATCAGACCTCGTTCTGGATTTTCCACTAAATTTAAGATCTTAATTCCAAATACTCCTGGTACAATCGATTCCGATTACAGAGGAGAACTTATGGTTCCTCTTTTAAATCTGGGAAAAGAAACTTATCTTTTAGAAGACAAAACTAGGATTGCTCAACTTTTGATCCGCCGCACCTGGCATACTGATTGGGAAATAGTGAATGAACTTCCTGAATCTGAAAGGGGAGCAGGCGGCTTCGGTAGTACTGGGTTCTGAGACGCAGAGTAAGAAAGAACAAATCACAAAGATATTTTCACACAGAGGCACTAAGGCGCAGAGGGGAAGATTTGGAGACTTAGTGAGCCAATCAAAGCTCTGTGTTCTCCGTGTCTCTGTGTGCCAAAAAAACTCTGAGTCTTCTTATAACTTTGTGTCTCTTACTTAAAAATTTCTATCTTTAACTTTTTTGCTACCGCAGAAACTTTTTCGTCGAGGGTAGCCATGCCTGCACCTTTGCGAATACATAGTTCCAGATACGAAGCATCGTAAGAAGAAAGTTCGTAGTTGAATGCTAATTCTTGGATATGGCGAAATACTTCGAAGGAAAGATTGATATCGAATTCAATGGGAAGGGATTCGAAAATTGAAACGATTTGTTTGCCTTGAGAAGCGTTGATTCTTTTTCTTCTTTTTGAAACTAATAATACGTTATTGAACTCGTACCACCAAAGACTGGGAACCACTGCACGGACAGTCTTACCTATCGATTGTAAAAATTGATCTGCCTTGGGAGACTTTTCGTCCGGTAGAAAACTTGCAGCTGCTAAGGAACAATCTAAAACCCAGAGTTTTACCATTTGCGGCCTTCGTTGATAAATTCTTTAATATTTACCTTCGAAGAAATACTGGCTCTGATCTTTTTTAAAGTACTAAGTCCCTCTTTGGGATCGAATTCGATCTCGTCTGAAAGGGGGATTAATTTTGCGATGGGTTTGCCTCTATGAGTGATCACAAAAACCTCTCCTGCTTGGACTTTTTTGAGTAGTTCCGATAAATGGGTCTTTGCCTGGAAGGCAGAAACCGATTCTATGTTTACGTTCATTGTAAACACTAGTCTATTAACTGGTTGATTCAAGTTTTCAAGTAAAAAATGAAAAGAAGGCCGGAAAACTCATTCCGATTTCTGGGACACAGAGTAAAAAGAGTCACAAAGATATTTTCACACAGAGGCACTAAGGCACGGAGGAGCGAATTTAGGATTAGTGAGCCAATCAAAGCTCTGTGAGCTCCGTGTCTCTGTGCGCCAAAAAACATGATCCTTTTTTCCACTCCGCGTCTCTTTTTCCGGAATTAAGTCTCTTTTCGGATTTCCGTTTTCTGCCGATGCTTAGGGAGTATGGATAGAAGGGACCAAATAGTCGGACAAAACATAGCGATTTGGGAAAAGGGACGGGCGGCATTGCCATATCTTTTGCTTTTTACCGGGATTTTTCTGACACTTTCTTTGGGTTCTTTTACCATTGCTGAAAATGGAGTGGAGGCTAACCTTTTCGGAAGGTTGGGCCATTATCTTTCCTGGGGATTTTTATATTTATTCGGGAATGCTTCCTTTGTTCCCGGGATCATGCTGATCCTGACTGGCGGGATTCTTCTCGCAAAACCTGCTCAGGATATTACCAACAAACTTCTTACCATTCCATTATTCTTACTTGCGGTCGCGGTAAGTTTGAATGTTTTCGGAAATGTTTCCACTGTTCCTTTTGCATCTAACGGTGGTGTTTTGGGCCAAGCCTTGGCCGTTGCATTGGAATATCTTCTTGGTTCTACGGGAAGACTTCTGATACATTTCGTGGTCTATTTTTACGGTATACTTGTTTATCTGAACGAATCTCCGGTCCATTTTTTAGGAAGGCTTCTTGCACAAAGCGGCCGGGACTGGAAGGAGCAATGGCTTTCCGGTTATATGAATGGAAGAACCAAAAAAGAAGAAGAAACACAAAACTACGAGCCGGTCTTTCCTAAAACCAAATCTGCGGATTGGTCCAATGGATTGGCTAGCATGATGAATTCCATTAATTCTTGGAAACAAACAGACTCAGAAATTTCAGAAGAGAATGTACCTCCTTGGTTTCGTAGAGAAGTTTCGGGACATTCTTCAGAGAAACAAAACCCTGTGAGAAATACTGTTAATTTGGAATCTTATATCCAAAAAGCAAAAGGTAATTCTAAGGTTGCAGACTTAAAAGAATCTAACGTGCAATATAAAAATTCGGGTCTTCTTCAAGGATTTTTTGAAGAAGATAGAAAGATCTTCCAGTTCCAAAGTGCATCGACTCGTCTTGTAGAGAAAGTATACGGAGTTCAGGAAAAAAAAGAAGAAGTTCAGACCGTTTCTAAAAAATCCTGGGAGATCCTGGATCTTAGAAGTGAAACTTCCGCCATTCCTTCTTTCCAGAAAGAAGATATTCTGACTGTTCTTCCTGATGCGGAAGAGTTGGAAGAAAAAATCCAACCATTCACTTCTAATCAGGAAATTGAGGAAGATGTTTCCGTGCATGCCCAAGACTTCCAGGAAGAAGAATTGGAAGAATGGAATGAAGAGGAAGATTCTTCAGAAGAACTCGAAGATTCGGATGAGGAATGTGAAGAAGAAATTGAAGAGTCCGAGGAATTAGAAGATATTTTAGATGTCGAAGAACCCGAGGCAATTGTAGCGCCGGAGGTGGTTGTTCCAAGTACGTTACCTTCTTCTATTGTTGGAGCTCCTACAGCTCTTCCAGTTCCAGAAAAAAAACAAGAGAAGCCGAAACAGTCTGAACTTCCTTTTACTCCTGTTTCGATGGTACCGGTATTCCGTTCTAAACGTTCTGTATATCATATTCCTCTAAATCGTTTGAAAAGTAATCCTACAAAAGTCCAGGATGCCTTGTTCAAGGTTGAATCCGAGAAGGTCGCATTCGAAATAGAGAATGCACTGAAAGTTTACGGTTACGAAGCTAAAGTTGTAGGTTGGGAAAGAGGTCCTATTATTACTCGTTACGAACTCACTCCTCCTCCTGGGGTGAAGTTAGGAAGAATCACTTCTTTGACGGACGAGCTTAGGATGTATCTTGCCGTTAAGAATATACGTATCGTCGCTCCTATTCCGGGTAAATCCACGATCGGTATCGAGGTTCCTAACAAACATAGAGAGGATGTTTTTTTAGGTGATATATTACGTTCTTCTTTAGCTCCTAAACCTAAAAAAGATCTGAATATAGTCATCGGTAAGGATATTTCCGGGAAACTTGTATCCATTGATCTGAATAAACTTCCCCACTTATTGGTAGCTGGAACTACAGGTTCCGGTAAATCCGTTTGTTTGAATGCGATGATCGCATCTCTCGTCCTAAATCTTTCTCCGGAAGAAGTTCGTTTCATTATGATAGACCCTAAGATGGTGGAACTTACTTTGTTCGAGGATATTCCTCATCTTCTTATGCCTGTGATCAAGGATGCACGTAAAGCGACCAAGTCCCTTTCTTGGGTGATCCAAGAGATGGAAGCGCGTTACGAGGCCGTTTCGCAATTGAAATGTAGGGACTTCCGTTCTTATAATGAGAAAGTAGAAGAACATTATCACAAAGAAGGTTATAATAAAATGCCTTATCTTGTGGTATTCATCGACGAGCTTGCAGACCTGATGATGGTTTCCGGAAAAGATTTAGAAGATGCGATCACTCGTATCAGCCAGAAGTCCAGAGCGGTGGGGATCCATTTAGTGATGGCGACCCAAAGACCTTCCGTGGATGTGATTACCGGTCTTATCAAGGCGAACTGTCCAGCAAGGATCGCATTCCATGTGGCCCAAAAAACGGACTCTAAGATTATCTTGGATATGAACGGTGCGGAATCTCTTCTGGGAAAAGGAGATATGTTATACAAGTCTCCTACCTCGGCGGATTTAGCGAGGATTCAGGCCCCTTTTATCTCCGAAGAAGAGATTGAGAAGATCGTGGAAGAGGCCAAAAAATACGGAGCTCCTACCTACGTAGATTTCGATTTGGAAGAAGAAACCGAATCAGAATCTGCAGAAGAAATGGATGAGGAATTATTTGATAAGGCCTGGGAAATCGTGAGAACGGATAGAAAGGCAAGTGCAAGCTACTTGCAAAGACGTTTGAAAATTGGCTATAACCGGGCGGCTCGGATCATGGAATTAATGGAAGAAAGGGGATACGTTTCTCCGATCCTGGGATCTAAGGGGCGGGAAATTTTAAGGTCCGCGTAAAAATTCGATCCGGTCTAGGAATTTCCAGGCCGGGAAAAGAAACCAAGTGACAGGGGGGCGGATACCCGCCACCCTGGAAAAAAATCCCTGCATTACCCTGAGAATGAAAGATACCAGAAGCAATCGTTCTATATTTATCGCCCTCGGCTTTGTCGTTTTATTCGGCAGCTTCTCCCTAGGCGCTCAGTCTTCCGCGAAACACCATTGGAATTCCCCTTCGGAAGTGGTTAAAAAAGTCAGAAAAACTTTTTCGGACCTGAAATCCTATAAGGCAGATTTCGTGATCCAAACGGAAGCGAACAAAAAAGTGGTCACTAAAAAAGGTGTCTGCTATTATAAGAAGGGTGGAAAGATCAAATACGAATTCTCGGATCCTTCCGGAGATGAGATCGTTTCTGACGGCAAAACTCTTTGGATCTTTATCAAAAGATTGAACGCTGCCGGTAAACAAGATCTTACATTAAATAAATCTAATAAATCCGGTCCTATTTTTTCTCCTATGACGGAAGAAGGCCTTTCCAGGATTTTCAGAAAGTATCATTATAAATTCGAATCAATAGAGCAGCCTCAGATCTCTCCTAAGGACAATCGTCAATATTTCGTATTGGCTTTGGAACAAAGAGAAAAGATCGGCGGCTATGAGACTATGACTCTTTACGTGGATGCTCAAACTTCTTTCATTAAGAAGGCGGTTGCAAGCGACGGAAGAGGAAAGACCACCACTGTGGAATTTTTCGGACTAGATCCGAATGCAGATATCGAGGATGGAGTATTTAATTTCCGTCCGGACGGTAATTCTAAAATCGTAAATAACCCCTTGGTTTCGGAAGAATAAATCTTCCTAGGAAAGGAGAGCGAAATTGAATCAGAAACGAGTAGGGCAAATCCTTAGAGAGGCTAGGGAAGAAAAAAAGCTCACTGTAAAGGACGTATCTAAGGATACGAATATTTCCGTTAAGTACATTCTTGCATTGGAAACAGAGGATTATGCTCAGTTTCCTGGAGAAACTTTTACCATAGGTTTTCTAAAAAACTACGGTAGTTACTTAAAATTAGACACGGGGATGCTGATCAATTTATACAGAGGGGAGAAGATCGAAGAATCCCAGGCTCCTTTGGAAGAATTAACAAAACCTACTTCAAATTTTTATTATGATCTGAATTTCGATAAGAACAAACTCATTACCGCTATATCGGTTCTGATGGTGGCGATTGCTGCGGTTCTACTTTATACCTTCATTGACGGATCTTCTTCCGATGACGATGTCGCCGAAGAAAGTGGAAGAAGGTTGGAGATCCCCGAAAATATCGATTTTATCAATCGTTCCGTTCCGGAAACAAGACCTGAAAGTTTTATCTTAACTGCGAACCAAGGTGTAAGCTTTAGTGCGTCTAACCAACAATGTAAACTTTTCATTTCTTCCGTAGAACAAGGATCCGATACGAATACTGCAGTTCTTGCGTTCAATGTGTATCCTGAACTGACGGTTTACAAATTCAGATTGTCCGAAGGACAGGAAAAAGTTCTTAGCTATTCTATTCCGGAAATTTCTTCCTTACGCAGAAGTATCAGAATTGCAGCTCAGAGTGTTACCGGAAGTTCCGCAAAAGTTTTGGTTTCGTTGAGCGAAGAAGAAAGACAGGGCACTACTGTTCAGCCTAATCCTCAGGGAGAGGACTCCACCAAAACATTAGGTGATGTTCCGATCCAAGTTACATTATTTTTCTCTAAACCAAGCTATGCAGAGTTCATCATAGACGGTCAGATGGGATTTAGAGGTCTTGTACAAGGCGGAGAAAACAAAACATTAGAAGCGAAAGATCGTCTGGAGATCAAAGTAGGAGACGGTTCCGCGGTGGAGATGATCCAAAACGGAAAACCGAAAGTGGTCTTAGGTCGCCCTGGAAAATTAGTGAAGAAAGTTTATATAAAAACACCAAACCCTTACGATAGCACACAGTTTATCATTAAGGAGTTGGGCGAGTAAGGGTTCGTTTGGATAAAAAGTTCTACATTACCACTCTCGGATGTCCCAAAAATACCGTGGACTCCATGAGCATGCACCATTCTCTTTTGGAAGAAGGTTTTCTTCCGGCTACAAAACCGGAAGAGTCCGATTTCCATCTGATCAATACCTGTACTTTTATCCGCTCGGCTACAGAAGAAACCATCCAAACTATTTTGGGTGCGGCCCACGCTAAAAAACAAGAAGGCCAGAAGTTAGTCGTTGTAGGATGTTTTGCGGAAAGATACCCTAAGGATATCTCCGCAGAAATCCCTGAGGTGGATCTGGTTTTCGGGACCGGAAAATATTCTCAAGCGGGAAAGATCATCAAAGAAGCTTTCCGTAGAGATCTTTCTTCTCCTGCAAAAACCGAATTCAATTCAGATATCGTGGAGAGAATGAAACTTTCTCCAGAGATCGAAAACTATTCTAAACCTTATGCTTATGTAAAAGTTTCGGATGGTTGTAATAGAGGTTGTGCATTCTGCATCATTCCTTCTCTTCGTGGAAAATTCGTGGATTCTCCTTTGGATGAGATCCTGAAAGACACCAAAAGAGCGATTGCAGCCGGTGCAAAAGAAATCTGTTTAGTTTCCCAGGATACTGTGTATTACGGAAAAGACTCAGACAAACTTCTGGATATGATCAAAGCAGTTTCAGAAGTGGATAACCTAGAAATATTAAGATTATTATATTTATATCCTGATAAGAAGACTGAAAAAATCCTAAGGCTTATGGGAGAAACACCTAAGATCGCCCCTTATCTGGAATCTCCTCTCCAACATGTTTCCGAAAGAGTATTAAAAAACATGAATAGAAGCGGAGGATATTCCCAATTCAGGGATTTATATTCTCTTGCTAGAGAAATGAGACCCGATCTGGAAATCAGAACTTCTTTCATTTTAGGTTTCCCTGGAGAGACGGGAGAAGATGTGGATGAGATCTTAAGATTTGTAGAAGAAACTCGTCCCGAAAAACTGAATTTATTCTCTTATTCTCCGCAAGAAGGAACGAAGGGTGCGGATCTGACCCAAACCGTTTCCGATAAAGAGAAGGCGAAAAGGATCAATTTGATCCGAGATGCTCATTTGAAAATCCTACAAGAGATCCACGAATCCAGGATAGGTAAAACTTATACTGCGATTGTAGATGGATTGGAAGGAAATACCGCTATTGTCAGACGTTTGCAAGACGCTCCTGAGATAGACGAGGTGGTTTATGTGGAAGATCCGTCTTTAAAACCGGGAACAATCGGAAAAGTGAAAATCGAATCCTTCTACGAATATGATATGATGGGAACTTGGTTGGAATCTTGAATCCGAATATAAACTTACCAAACGCTCTTACCGTACTAAGAGTTGCCTCTCTTCCTTTTTTTATCTGGTTCTTGTACCAGAAGGAGCAGGCATACCATATCGCCGCTCTGGTTCTGTTTTCTTTGGCTTCAATCACCGATTTTATAGACGGTTATCTGGCTAGAAAATGGAAACAGGAAACCGAGTTCGGAAAATTCCTGGACCCTCTTGCTGATAAGATCATTGTAGTGGGTTGTTTCACTACATTCATTTTTTTGCATGAGCAGATAGAATTATGGATGGTGGTACTGATTATCGGAAGAGATATGTTGATTACAACTTTACGATATCTTGCAATCCGTTTGGGGAAATCCATCCGAACCACCATGCTTGGAAAGGTAAAGACCGCCTTTCAGATGGGAGCTATTATTCTAATTTTGGTCTTCTTTATATTAGTTTCTTCGAATAAAAGAATATTGATCAACGAAGTTTATCAAAGCGGTAAACTTGCAGGTATGACCGTTTTTGGAATCGCCTCCGAAAACGCAGTTGCATTCGTGAAGGTTTGGAAGGAAAACGGTGCCCCCGGCTGGAACGAATTGGTATTCGGATTGGGCGGATTTGTTCCTTATTTCGGAATGCTTTTGACTACTCTAATTACTGTACTTTCCGGAATACGTTATTTGATCTCAAATAGGGAAGTGATCCGTTACAGCTCTATACGGAGGGCATTCGGTAAAAATGGAAATTAGACAAGCTATCATCAAAGTTTTAGAAAAAAAACATCTTACAGTTTCGGAAGCGGAAACCGTGATCAATTCCGTAATGAAGGGAGAAGTTTCCGAAGTTTTACTTTCTTCTTTTTTGACCGCAATGAGAGCAAAGGGAGAAACAGTAGACGAACTATTGGGTTTCTGTCTGGCACTTCGTCGAAACGCGCTCAAACCTAAAACAGCTTTTCCATTCGATATGCTGGACACCTGCGGAACCGGCGGGGACGGAAAAGGAACAGTGAATATCTCCACACTTTCTGCGATTGTAATTTCCTCTTTGGGGATCAAAGTTGCAAAACATGGAAACCGTTCTGTTTCTTCTCACACCGGCTCTAGCGATATTTTAGGAAGATTAGGTTATAATACAGAGAAGACCCAAGAAGAAGTGGAGTCCCACCTAGTCGAGAACGGATTTGCTTTCTTATTTGCTCCGATGTGGCATCCATCCATGAAGTTCGCAGGGCCGGTTCGTAAAGAATTGGGATTTAGGACCTTATTCAATATGATCGGACCTCTAAGTAATCCATTCTCTCCTCAGTACCAGATCATTGGTGTATATGAACCTGAATTAACCGAAACTTTTATCCGAGTTCTTCAAGGTTTGGGTTTGAGAAGAGCCCTAGTATGTCATTCTAGAGACGGCTTGGACGAATTCTCCATTTTCGAAAAAACGGATTATACTCTATTAGAAGAAGGGGTCATCTCTAGAAAAGACTTCGATCCTAAGGAATTAGGCGTAAAAGATCTGAATCCTGCAGAAGTATTTACTAGCGGACCGGACCAGGCAGAATTCTTGGCTCGAAAGATCCTGGCTGGGGAGAAGATTGCGGGCACCCACGCGGTTGCCTTAAACGCGGGAGCAGGGCTTTTCACCTTGGGGAAAGCTCCTTCTATCCTAGATGGATACAAAATCGCATTAGAACAGCTGGCTTCGGGAAAAACAGGCGCCTTCTTTCAAAATTTAATTACCAAGGGATAATAAAGGAAAATACTGGTCTCAAAAAGGACCAAAAAAGGAAGCACAGGTTTCATCATGCTCAGCAATTTTCAAAATTTATTCTTATTAGCTCAAGCGGATCCGGCAGGAGCACAAGGCGGGGGATTTAATACTCTATTATTCATCCCGATCCTATTTATCATTCTGTATTTTATCGTGATCCGTCCGCAAAGAAACGAGGAAAAGAAAAGGAAAACAATGATCGAGAGCCTACAAAAAGGGGACGTGGTCATTACTTCTTCCGGGATCCATGGCAAGGTGGTAGAATTTAAGGACAATAACGAATCTGTTGTTTTGGCAATCGCTAAGGACACCAATGTTACCTTCAATTCCAGCACGATTTTAAGGAAGAAGGAAAAAGAGAAAGAGGCGTAATTCCCTTTTTCCGATAGTATCAGTATAACCGGTGCGTATCATGAATAAAATCCTATGCCTCCTTCTTTCTATCTCCTTGGCCCTTCCGATTTTCGGACAGGATGGAGAAGAAATCGATTTTTTGGATAAGGTTTCCGAACCTAAGAAGACAGCCACTTCTTCCAAAAAAACTCCTCTTGCAAAAGCTTCTAGAAAGAAAAAAGTAAAGAAGAATGCAGGCAAAAAGAAGAAGGTCGTCGAGTCCAAAGAGACCGAGCAGAAAGAATCCGAGCCCAAGAAAAAAGTAGATCCGGAAATCGCACCGGAGGATTCCTCTCAAGGAAAAAATTCCGGAGATCCAAACGGACAAAATGAAACTTCTGAAAGAAATCTAAACAAAGAGGTTTCTAATCCGGAAGTTTCCGCGGAGATTCAAAAGCCGTTCTGGTTAAATGAAGAAACAAATTTAAGTCCGAAAAATTTGCCAGGTTATAACGCTAGTGCGTCTGCTTTACCTAAAGAAGATATTTCGATTCGTGAGAAGTTGGGAGAGATCCTAAAACTCGGAGACGATAAGAAAAAAGAAGAAGAGAAAAGAAAGGCTGCGGAACAAAAAGAGCAGGGAGCCATAGCCGGATTTTTCTCAGAACATAAAAAAGCGATCATCATTATCGCAATCATACTTGCTTTTGCTTTATACCAATTCAGAGCCAAAGGTGCGCGCGTCACTCGGCGTTCCCCTGTGACCATCAACAAAGTGAGAAGAGACTAGGAGTCCGAATTTGAAATCTGTCCAATGGATTTTTGTTCCAATATTGGTAGTAGCGTCTTCATTGACGCTTCTATATCCAAACTTCGCCGAAAGGGAATTGGAACTTGCAGTAAGAAAAGAATTTAAACAATTACCGGAAGAAACCCGCAAAGAATTACTAACCGGTTTTGCGGAAAGATGGAAAGCCGATTATAATCCGAAAGGCGATTGGCAGATAGAACCTGATCCTAACATTTTTCCTGATCAGGATTATTATCTAGTCAAAGGAAGATTTATCACTTCCGCAAAGATCAATCAGCTTTCCCAAGAAAATCAGGAACTGATCTTAGAACCTAAGAATAAACTTAGACCTACTTGGGTAGAAGAATATATTTTCGGTGGAAGACCTTTGGCGATCCGTTTAGGATTGGACTTACAAGGTGGAATGAGAGTCGTTTTGAAAGGTGACTTCGACGACTATACTTCTAAATTAAAAGATTCTTATACAAAAGAAATCGAAGAGCTTACTCGTAAAAAAGACGATCATAGCCTTTCCGAAAAAGAAAGAAAAGAAGCTCAGGATAAACTGAAAGAGATCGAAAGTTATTTCGAATTAACTCCTAGCCGAAAGCTTGCTGAGTTGGAAAAAGCGAAACTTATCATAGATAACCGTTTGACCAACCAAAACCTGACCGAGCCGCAGGTGCGTATCCAAAAGGACCAAGATTCTATCGAGGTTTCTTTACCTGGTGTAAGCAACTCTTCTCAGATCTTAGATATTATCCGAAACACCGAAACAGTGGAATACAGATTGAGAGAACCATCTGATTCCAATGGTAATTCCAGAGGTATTTACCACGACGCAATTGAGTTGGAAGAAATGAAACTCATGAACGACGGCAGAAGGGAAGAAACCGAAATCGTTCGATTCCAGAATATCGTAAAACAGAAACTAGGAAAAGACGAACAGGACAGATTCCTGGAAGCTATGGAGAAGAAGTACAATATCCCTGAAAAATATAAATTGTACGTAAAATGGTCCAGGGCAAATAACCCTAAGGCTTCACTCTTGCCTAGAGAATTCGTAGTTCTGGAAAGAGCTATCTCTCTGGATGGAAAGGACATGAGAAACGCTCGTGAAAGTTACGACCAAAATAGACTTTCCTATTACGTTTCCTTCTCCTTAACTTCTCAAGGTGCCGAGAAGTTTTTCGACATCACTTCCAAAAACGTAGGAAGACAACTTGCGATTGTTTGGGGAGATAAAGTTATTTCCGATCCTGTAATTCGTAGTCCTATTGCGGGTGGTAACGCTCAGATTGACGGAGAATTCGGACAAAAAGAAGCCACCGATCTCGCAAACGTGATTAGCGAGGGTGCGCTTCCGATCCCATTGAACGTTTTAGAAATGAGATTTATCGGTCCTACTTTAGGGATCGAGTCCATTGAAGTCGGATTAAAGGCAGTTCTATTAGGGTTTGCACTCGTGATCATATTCATGTTGATCATCTATAGATTGTCCGGCTTGGTTGCGGATATCGCACTCCTTGTAAACGTGATCGTGCTAATGGCACTTCTTTCCTTGATGGGATTCACTTTGACCTTACCTGGTTTTGCGGGGATCATCCTCACAGTGGGTATGGCGGTGGATGCTAACGTGATTATCTATGAAAGGATCAAAGAAGAACTTGCTGCAGGAAAACATGTTTCCGCGGCAGTAGCTCAAGGTTTTGAGAACGCTTTCTGGACGATCATGGACAGTAACGTAACCACTTTGATCTCAGGCATCTTGATGATCAAACTTGGAAACGGACCAATCAAAGGATTCGCGATCACTCTTTGTTGGGGTATCATAACTTCCCTGTTTACCTCCTTGTTCTTGAGCAGAATGATCATGGATCTATTGGTAAACAAATTGGGAGTTCGTAAACTTCAGATCGGATTCAAAAAACTGGAGTCCAAAAATGTTTGATTTTATAAAATATAAATACGTTTCTATTACCTTCTCTACTATCCTGATCGCGGTCGGGTTTGGAGTTACATTCGGTAAATACGGTGGATTTGCTACGTCTTTGGATTTTGACGGAGGTTTAAGAGCCGTTGTTGAATTTCCAGAGAATGTAGAACGTAAAAACTTAGAAGAGTATTTCTCCTCTAAAAATTTAGAAGCTGTTTTGGTTCTAATGGATAAGGATAAAAACGATTACCAAATCGATATAGGCCTTGGTTCTGTAGACCAAATTAAACAACTTTATGTAGAAAGAAAAGGCAAAGACAGTCTAGAGGCAAAACAAGCTTCTGCAATCGATGCATTGATCGGTCTTTTACAAGAAGACTTCAAATTAGAAAAAAAGAAAATTCTGTCTGCGAACCAAGTCGGTTCCGTAGTAGGAGCTGAGTTGACTTCCACAGGGATATCTCTTTTAAGTTTAACTCTTTTCTTTATCATGATATATTTGAGCTTCCGTTTCCAATTCAAGTTTGCATTGGGAGCAATCTTAGCTCTAATCCATGACTTGGTGATCACGATCGCGTTTATCGGGTTTTTTCAGATTAAACCGAGCGTTCCTATTATCGCGGCTCTTTTGACATTGCTCGGATATTCGATCAACGATACCATCGTTGTATTCGATAGGATTCGTGAGAATGCTGGAAATTTAAGAGATGCTTTCTCTCAAATTATCAATATTTCCATCAACCAAACACTTTCTAGAACTTTTAATACTTCAGTAGCGACTTTGATTTCCGTGGTTGCGATTATCATCGGTGGGGCTGTGGAGTTATATGACTTCGCTTATGTTCTTACCTTCGGGATCATCCTTGGAACATTCTCCTCGGTGTTCATTGCTGCCCCACTCGTGGATATCTACGATGGTTTGAGTAAGAGGTGGAAACGTTCTTGAGTTCTTCCCTCCCGGATCCTATTCGGGAGGAACTGATCCGCTATTCCTTTGTCTCCACCGGATATTCCAGTCCGAATCCTCCGGTGGCCTGCGTTTTAGAAAACACAATCACCGGTGAAATTTTAGCCTCTGCTTCTACGCAAAAATCCGGACAGAATCACGCTGAAAGAGAAGCATATCGTTTGCTTCGGGAAAAATTCCCAAAAGGAATATTACCTTCTCATAATGCGTACGTAACCTTGGAACCTTGCTCTCATTACGGCAAAACCCCTCCTTGTATTGATCTATTTTTAGAAGAAAAGCCTGTTCGACTGGAATATGGATGGAAGGATCCGAATCCTTTGGTTTCTTCTCATTCTGGTTTGAATAAATTATCAGAGATCGGAATCCAGGTTATTGAAAATCCTCGATTAGCCGAAATTTCTTCCGGATTTTTATTCGGATTTAAGTCCAGGATTGAAAGAAGAAGGCCCGCATTTTTACTCAAAAGTTCTCTGAGCAAAGAAGGTTATTTCAGTTCAGGAGAAGGTCTCAGGGAGAAAATATCTTCAACCGATTCGGACGTATTTCTTTCCATGATCCGAGCCAAGGTAGATGCGATCTTGGTTGGGCCGAATACTGTCCGAGTCGACAACCCAGGTTTGGATTTTAGAGTACCTTCTTCTTTGCCGAAATTCTCACCGCAGATTTTGCGTGTGTCTGAGAATACCGGTGTGAATGAAAATACAAGTGCTAACCTAAATGTAGGTAGGGACTCCTACAAAGGATTTTCCGGACTCGTCTCTGCCGTTTTGAAATATTCTTCTAATCCAAATATACTCCAAATCCATAAAGAAAAAGAAAAGGATTACCAACCACTTAGGGTTTTCTTTTTGCCGGATCAAAATTTTATCAGCCAAAACTTTTTAGAAAAACAAAATCAGATAAACGATCGTGTTGGAAAGAAGAACGCTGCGTTCTTCTTGGATGAGAGAAAATCTTACGATCCGAAACTCTTAAGTGTATTAGAAAACCTTTCTAAATTTCCATTGGAGAAGATCAATATTTCAGACATCTCCAGAATTTTAGAAGTATTACATTCTTGGGAGATCAACACCGCACTCGTGGAAGGTGGAAATTTTCTATACAAACTATTTTCTCCCATCCTTACCGAGGATGATGCAATCTTACAAATCAAATCCAATACCGTTTCTTTTCCAAAAGGGATCTTGCCTGAATGGAAGGGGAAATTTTCCATGGAATGGAAGGCAGAACTAGGATCCGATCTTTGGGAGGTAGGAAGATGTTCACAGGACTTATAGAATGTACCGGAAAAATTGAATCCGTCCAAGACACAGGTGATGGTAAAATTTTTAAGGTATCTACCATATGGAAAGATCCCGATCTGAAAAACGGGGACTCAATTTCAGTCAACGGTGCCTGCCATACTGTGACTTCTTTCCAAGAGAATGGAAACAAATTCGAATTTTATTCTTCTTACAAAACTTTGGAACTTACCAATTTCGGAAGTTTTCAACTTGGGACCAAAATTAATTTAGAAAGATCTGTTCTTCCACATACCAGAATGGGCGGTCATTTTGTGACGGGTCATGTGGATCTAACTGGAACCATTCTTCTTTCCGAAGAAAAAGATTCCGGGAATGTAAGAAGGTTCGTAATTTCTCATGACCCTTCTTTCACCAAATACTTTGCGGTCCGGGGAAGTGTGACTGTAGACGGGATCTCTCTCACTATCGTAGATTCCAAACCGGGAGAATTCGAATTGGTTTTGATCCCAGAGACTCTTATTGTCACCAATGCTTCCGAGGCATGGAAAGTTGGAGCCAAGGTAAACCTAGAAGTAGACCTGATCGCGAGATATTTAGAGCAGCTGGGTAAATACACCTAAGGGCATTTTACGCAGAGACGCAAAGCCGCTGAGTTTTTGGTTTTCTTTTTAGTATTCTTCGTGTCTCTGCTGCTCTGCGTCCATACCTAAAACCGTATTCTTGGTTCGAATTACCAACTATCAGTCTCACTTTTCCGGGCCGGCCAGGATTTATCATGGAAAAAAAACAGTCCAAGAAATGAGGTGGAATCATGATCGGCTCCATTGAACAGGCAATCGAAGATATAAAAGCGGGGAAGATGATCATTCTCGTGGATTCCGAAGATCGGGAAAACGAGGGGGATCTTGTTTGTGCCGCGCAATTCACTGACAAAGAAAAGGTGAATTTTATGGCCACCTATGGAAGGGGCTTAATTTGTTTTCCTATGGAGGGAGACAGGCTCAGGCAGCTTGGTCTGAATAGAATGGTGGACGACCTGAGTTTGGGTGACAAACACGGGACAGCATTCACCGTTTCCGTAGACGCAAAACACGGAACTACTACTGGAATTTCCGCCCAGGATAGAGCAACTACCATCCAGGCTCTGATCGATCCTAAAACTACTCCAGGCGACCTGATGAAACCTGGCCATTTATTTCCTTTGCAAGCGGTTTCGGGTGGAGTTCTCAGAAGAGCGGGTCATACCGAGGCTTCCGTAGATCTTTCCAAATTAGCGGGACTTTATCCTGCTGCTGTGATCTGCGAAATCATGAATGATGATGGGACCATGTCCCGTCTTCCCGACTTGGAAAAATTCGCAGAAAAACACGGACTCAATATTTATACCATCGAAGATTTGATCCGGTACAGAAGGAAAAAAGAAAATCTAATTCATTTGGAAGTGGAGACAACTCTTCCTACTGAATATGGGGATTTTTCCGTCAGAGCTTATTCTACCATCATTGACGATAAAGTCCATGTCGCATTAGTAAAAGGTAAAATTGATAAGAACGAACCTATAATGGTCCGCGTACATTCCGAGTGTTTTACCGGGGATATTTTCGGAAGCGGGCGCTGTGACTGTGGACCTCAACTCCATTCTGCACTTTCTATGATCGCTCAGGAGGGGAAGGGTATACTTCTCTATATGAGACAAGAAGGTAGAGGCATCGGTCTCATCAATAAACTCAAGGCTTATAATATGCAGGACCAAGGTTTGGATACTGTAGAAGCTAACGAGAAATTAGGATTTGCTCCCGACTTAAGAGAATACGGAGTTGGCGCTCAGATTCTAAAAGATATAGGTGTTGGTAAGATGAAACTTCTTACTAATAATCCTCGTAAGATTGTGGGTTTGGAAGGTTATGGTCTAGAAGTTACGGATCGTGTTCCGATAGAGATCAAACCTACTGGGAATAACCACCATTATCTATTTACTAAAAAAATGAGAATGGGGCATTTGCTTGGACTGAACTAAGGTTGTAGTCTTGTTTTTGCCCAGGAGCCGTCCACTTTTCGGAATAAAATCCGATCATGTAGGCGGCTTCTTCGTCCCTGCCAAAATTCTATTTCAGAAGCTTCTAATATATATCCACCCCAGTTTTCCGGGAGAGGTACTGTTTTACCTTCGTATTTTAGTTTTAGCTCTTCATAATGTTTATCTAAAATAGATCTGTCACTCACTGGATCACTTTGGGAAGAAGCAAGTGCGCCGATTTGGCTGGCGAAAGGTCTGGAATGAAAATATTCTTCCGAATTTTCTCTGGAAACTTTTGAGATCTTTCCTCTAATCCGGACCTGTCTTTCCAATTCTGCCCAGAAAAACACAAGGCAAGCATTCGGATTGGAATCTAATTCTTTTCCCTTAGCGCTTGTGTAATTGGTATAGAATTGGAATCCTTCTTTTTCGATCCCTTTCAGTAAAACGATCCTTGCATCAGGCATTCCGTCTTTTCGAACAGTTGCCAATGTCATCGCTGTCGGTTCTCTTACTTCCGAGTGGACCGCCTGGTCGAACCAAGTTTTAAAAAAATCGATGGGAGAATCTCCGATATCTTTTTCGTCCAGAGAGGCTTTGCTATATTCGTTACGGATATCGGAGATCTTATTTTGCATATTTCTTATAGAATGAGATCCGCCCAGTTGGGAAGTAAACCTGAATTTGAGAGCATTCTACCCAGAAATGTCAATACAAGGCCGATCGAAAAATAAACTCCCATCGGGATGGGGACTTGTCTGAGACTTTCTCCTTTTTTTCTTTGGACGACAGTGACAATGATCGCAATCGCGTAAGAAGAATTTAGAAAGAAGATCCACCAAGGATGAGTGCATAAGAATGCGAATGCAGGAGCGAATACTGCATCCGCAAATCCCATCCCTGCAGGAAATAGAAAATATACTAAGAAGAATACGGCGGAGAAGGAGACATACACGATCAAATTGGTTTTGCCAGGAACAGAATCGAATAATAGAAAATTTGCCAATACTCCAAACAGAAGAATGAAAGGCAAATTTTCATAATCCAAGGAAAACTTTTTAAAGTCGGTGCTTGCGGCTACTAACAAGTGTCCACATAAGGCTACAAACGTAAAACTTCCTAGTAATTTTCCGGAAAGAAGAAAGGAGACTACAAATAGTAATCCGAACATTGCTTCACATAAAGAGTATAATGGATTGATCGGAGCCTTACAATTGATGCATTCTTTTTTAGAAAGCCAATATCCGAATACCGGAATGATGGCCATACCTTGTATCCTTGTACCGCAAGACTCACAGGCAGAAGGTTCTATTAAAATTTTTTTAAGTCTGAAAAGTTTGGAGCCAATCTTTCTTTCTTTTCCATAATAGAATCTGAGAATTCTATAAGCCAGGGTAGAATAAAAACTTCCCATGGAAAAGGAGACTAAAACGCCTCCTATCCATATGAAAAAGAGTAAACTTGGGAATTCGGAATAGTACTCCGCCAAAATTTTCTCTTAAGAAGCCAGCTCTTTTAGAGCTTGTATGCCTCGTTTCAGATTCTCCCATTCAGAAGCAAAACTGATGCGGATATATTCTTTGGAATCTACGAATATATAACCAGGTACTAAGATCAGGCCTTTTTCTTTCACTGCTTTTACGATAAAATCATCGTCCTTCTCCTTTATTTTTAAGAAGAAGTAGAACGCTCCCCCGCTTTTTTTAAGCTGGTAATGGTCCTTTAGATTTTCGTAAACATAATCCCTTTTTTCCTTATAATCGTCTATATAAGGTTGCATCTCCGTTTTAAGGGCTTCTATCCCCATCCATTGTGTCACAGAAGGTGCACAAACCAAAGTGTATTGTTGCAAGGTAGTTAATGTTTTTATAATAGGAGCCGGAGCGACAATGGATGCCAATCTAAGTCCAGTCATACTATAGGTTTTGGAAAATCCGGAAAGAGTGATCGCTTTTTCATAAAAGGATCCTACGGATAAGAAAGACTTATCGTAATCGAACTTCTCGTAGATCTCGTCCGAGATCAGATAAGCCCCCGTTTTTTCCGCGAGTTCCGCAAGCGCGGTCAGTTGTTTTTTAGTTAAAACAGTTCCTGTCGGATTAGAAGGAGTGGAGAAGATGATGATCTTCAACTTTTTATCCTTGAATGCATTTAAATCTTCGGGTTGGAAATCCTCGGAAACCGTATGCATTTTTCCTCCGTAAATTTTGATATAAGCCGGATACATCAAAAAGTGAGGAGTTACGACTAAACACTCGTCTCCTTCATTCTGAAGAGAATTGAATAATAATAAAAACGCAGAACTGATTCCCGAAGTAATTAAGATACGATCCGGACTCGCATAATCGATCTGATTTTCCTGTTTGTATTTTTGGGAAAGAGCTTCTTTTAGTTCGGGAATTCCTGCCGTTAAAGTATAAGCGGTTTTTCTGTCGCGTAGAGCTTTGACCCCGGCCTCTACGATATTTGGAGGACAAGGAAAATGAGGTTGTCCAATGGAAAGATTGATCGGGTCTTTTAAGCTCCCGGCTAATTCGAATGCTTTTCGGATGGCTGAGGAATCCAAACCTTGGATTCTTTGCGCTAGTACATAATCAAGGGTACTCTGGCTCATATAAATACGCTAATGTAGGACCTGTTTGTTCGTCAAACTGGATTCGTGGAATCAGTTGGAGTGTCCAACCAATCGTTCTCAGAAATACCGAAATGAGATTGCCTAGGAATTCCACTTTCCGGATCTTGGGGACATGGATACAATTTCAATCGCCGGCATCAAAGTACCTAAGTCTAGATTAGGAAATAACTCCGGCTCTTTAGGTTCCGATCTGGTGGAAACAGATTCCACAATCAGGAATTTGCAAAATATTCTGTATCCTCTTCTGGAATCTCGCCCAGTGCTTCTTGTCGGCGATGCTGGGGTCGGTAAAAACGCACTTATCTACTATATCAATTTTAAAAGAAACCATCCTACTGCAAGATTTAGTTTTAACGAGGATACTCTACCTGAAGATCTGATCGGATCATATCGTTTACTCTTGGATGGAAAAGGTTTTGCCTGGGGAGATGGACCTTTAACTTCCGCAGTCAGAAGTGGCGCAAGTTTTGTGGCGGACGAGATGAACCTTTGTCCACCTCATATCATCAAACGTTTTTCCACAGTTTATGAATCCAATTATTTGGAACTGATCGAAGGTGATGGAACTCGTATCCATGGTGCAGAAGGTTTTAATTTTATAGGTACTCAAAACCCTTCGGAAGGATTTGAAGGACGTAAACCACTTCCATTCGATATCACCAGATATTATTCTACAGTATTCATAGATCCTCATACTCCAGACGAGATCTTGTTTATCTTAGGAAAATTATATCCGAACATGAACACGGATATTCTTAAATCCTGTATCCGTATTTCCTTAGAGACTGAAACTAAAGTGGTTTCTGGAAATTTGGGAAAAGGTGATTTAGAAAAGTATCACTTCAATATCCGAAATCTTAAAAAACTTTGCAATCGTATCCTTGCTTTAAAAGCAGATCAACCTGAGCTTAGATTCAGAGAGCTTTGGAATTTTTATGTAGAACCTTTCCGTAAAGAAGAAGATCGCAATTCCCAAATAGAACTTCTACTCAAAGAAACGGGACTAAAAGCCAAACCGAATCTTCCAGAGCCTAAATTCGAAGTGCATAAGAGTTCCTTATTCTGTAATGATAAGGAAATTCATGTAACCAACGAAAAGACTGCGAAAGAAATTCTATCTTCCGTTCCAATGCCTTTAAAGCTAAGGGAGTTTGCGGAGAAGGTTTACTCCGCAGTTCAATTTAAAGAAAACGTTCTGATTGAATATTCAGAAGAGCAGGATCCTCAGCTCATTCTACCATTATTTACCGAGATTAGCGGAGTTCCCTTGGAAGCAGTTCATCTTTGTAAAGGGATCCACACTGCAGATATTATTGGTGCCTTAAAGCCGATCGCAGGATCTCAAGTAGGTTGGGTTGATGGTCCTCTTACTAAAGGGATTAGAGAAGGTGGAAATATTCTAATCACAAACCTGGAAGCAGCAGGTGCGGAACTAGTAGAAAAATTGAATATGCTTACCGATGATGCAAGAGCGCTTGTTCTTCCTCCGGAAAGTTCCGAAGATAAACCTCTTTCTTTAAAGGAAGATTCCCGTATTTTCGCGCTCAAATTATTTAGAAAAACAAAATCCACTCCTACGATTTCCAGAGCATTCCGCAACAGGTTCACTTCTGTCCTATTCCCAGAGCTGGAAGATAATGCAACTTTACAAGAGATCCTAAATTTCTATCTACCTGAAGGTGATCTGGTTTCTAAAATGGCGGAGTTCCATATTAAAATTAAGGATCTTTCTAAAAAGAGAACGATCGGTTCTGCAAATTTGATGCCTTATACATTCGGACTTTCTAATCTTCTACAATGGAAGGATCATGTTCTTCGTTATGCAGATGAATCTCTCGGAAAAGAGGGGCTACGTGAAATTGCACTTCGAGGCGGAAAGATCGCTTACTCTAACCAGGTTTCGGATCCCGGAGAAAGAAAAGAATTAGAGAGAATTTTAGAATTCTCCTTATCAGGAATCGAGATTGTATCGGACTTCTTCCAAACTTTGGAGGATAAGAAAAAAAAAACTCTGACCCCTTCTACCGAAATCGAAAAGAAACGTTGGTGGGATCCTGAATTACATAAGAGAGAACCTCTTACCGGAAAGGCAGAACTTAAAAACTCCGGAAGAGAATTAAGAGAAGGTCTGGAGATCAATACTCCTGAAACAGGTGGCCAAAGAAAAGAAGGACCCGATGCCTGGTACGGACAAGAGACCCGGGGAAACATGGGCCAAGGAGAACCTGCAGGCGGAGGCGGAGCCTGGGGTTATCGCACGGAAGAATTATACAAAGCATTCTTAGCAAAACGCAGGATACTTTGGGAATACACAATCCAAACAAGCATCAAAGAATTTAAGGAAGTTTTCGGGCGCAGTTTGGAAGAAGTGGAACTGAACCTGGAAAGACTTTTTGATCCTGAGATAGACATCAACCGGATGTATAGAAGCGAAGGTTCGAGAATTGACACTCGAAAATATATTTCATTTCTCTCCGGAAAAGGGGACTCTAAGGTATTCGATAAGACCACCATCGATAAGGACGAAGAAAAACTAAAAGGTGTAGAAGTTGCCTTCCTGGTTTCCAAGTCCCGTAGGATCTTCAACTTCGAATATTCAGTCGCTACATTATCCGCTATGCTCTCCAGTGCTCATATCCTGGATGAACATGACGTAAACTTCTCCGTAACAGCTTATTCTGATAGAATGAACCGAAAAGACAGGATCGATCTAGTCCAAGTGAAACGAATGGACGAATACTTCGATTCCAAAAAGGAAGAGGAAATGTTCGACTCCCTCCGTTCGGACTGGCAAGGGGACTCGATCGAAGAATACCAGCTCTTGGAACAGATAGAATCCTACTTTTCCCCGGAGGCACAGACGAAAATACTGGTAATGATTTCGGACTTTAGGGGACAAAGGGGTAAAACGGAGATCGAACAGGAGATCCAATCCCGAGACAATAAACGTCTAAAGGCAGAGATCCTTAAACATTCGAATAAAAATTACGTGTTTTTGGGTGTGGGACTGGGCCGCAGATATATTGCGGAGCATTTATTTCCGGATTCCATCCAAATCACTTCCGAAAACTTTTATAATATGCCGAATTTGATCGGAGCAGAACTGGGAAGGTTGATCCTGACTCACCATTCTTCCCGATAACGGCAAGCGGGTAAAACCCGCGCCTGGGAACTATGGCAACGAAAAAGGAAAAAGACAATAGCCCTCAACCTCTGGTAAATAAAAAAGCCAAGTTTAACTTCGAATTGATCTCATTCATCGAAGCAGGGATTGTTTTGTCCGGATCCGAAGTCAAAAGCCTGCGAGAAAAAAAGGCGAACCTCACCGACGCATTTGCAAAAATAAAGAACGGAGAAGTTTACCTGGATAGTTTTTCAATCACTCCATACAAGAATGGAGGATATACAAATCATCCGGATATCCGACCTCGCAAACTTCTACTGAATAGAAAAGAGATAGATAAGTTAGATAAACAGATCAAAGAAAAGGGATTGGTGCTCGTCGCTACTAAAGTATATTTTAAAGACAACCGTTGGGCTAAGGTGGAGTTAGCATTAGGAAAACCTAAAAAACTCTACGATAAACGGGAAGATATGAAAAAAAACGACGCAAAACTGGAAATCGCGAGAGCGATGAAGACCAAAAATTACTCCTAAATGTCCTCTAAAAAAAGAGTTCCGATTATCAGTATCGTAGGGCGCCAGAACGTTGGCAAGTCCACGTTATTCAACGCACTTCTTAAAAAGAAATTAGCGATCACAGAAGATTATCCTGGCGTGACCCGAGATGTTCTTCGTGCCAGGGTTTTAAATCCTGAGAAGGGCCTAGACTTTATCCTCGCCGATACTCCGGGTCTGGATATAGAAAGACCCGAAAGTTTAGAAGAAGCAGTTCTTGAAAATGCTTTCAGACAAGTTGCGGAATCCGACCTTGTAGTTTTTCTTTTAGATCTACACGAGGTTACTTCTTATGATTCCAGGCTCATCGATAAATTCAGAAAAGATCCGGAACTAAATCAGATTCCGGTCCTATATTGTGTAAACAAAGTGGATCATCCTGAAGATGAAGAGGATCTGGATTCTTTTTATAAGATGGGCCTGTCGGAGATCCTACCGATTTCCGCAATAGGAAGAAGGAATCTTCCACTTCTTTTGGAAAAGATCGCATTCCTACTTCCAAATGCAAAAAAAAGAACCCAAACTATGGAAGAAGGAGAAACTCCTGCTTCTTCTTCAGAAGACTTTAGCCTTGCCATTGTAGGAAAACCGAACGCAGGAAAATCCAGTTTATTAAATGCACTTTGTGGATATGATAGAGCTGTTGTGAGCGAGGTTGCAGGAACTACAAGAGATTCCGTTGATACAACCGTTACCTTCGAAGGTAAAAAGATCCGTATCACTGACACTGCAGGCATCCGTAGAAAATCGGATAAGGCAGAAGCCTTGGAATTTTACTCTTACCAAAGAACAAAAAGAACAATCGAAAATTCCGATGTGGTCATCCATCTTTTGGATGCACTCAAAGGTTTCGGAGAATTTGACAAAAAGATCGTTGGTATGCTCCAGGAAGAAGGAAAGCCGTTCTTACTTGCGGTAAACAAATGGGACGCAATAGAAGATAAGGACAATGATTCTTTTAAAAATTACCAAGAACGTTTATACTCCAGATTTCCCCTCTTAAGAGAGATACAAATCATCACCTTAAGCGCTAAGGAAAAACAAAGGATCCATAAGATGATGGAGATGACAATTGATCTGGCATCTCGCTCTAAGAAAAAGATCTCTACTTCTGAATTAAATCAGTCTTTAAGGGCCTGGATGGCGGAAGCGGGTAGGTCCTTCTCCGCAAACAAACCTCCTAAGATGTTGTATTGTACACAGGTTTCCGTTTCCCCGTTTCATTTGATCTTATTCGTGAACCATATAGATTATTTCAAATCCAACTTATTAACATTCATTAAGAAGAAGCTGACCGAAAAGTATAATCTGAAAGGGATCCCTATCCGTTTAGAATTGAGGTCCGATCGAAAATGAATGAGTTGTATATCGTTTTCCCGCCCGCTTCTTTTCTTTTGGGTTCGGTACCTTTCGGATTTTTAGCTGCAAAGTATAAGGGGATCGATATTCGACAAAAAGGAAGCGGTAATATCGGAGCAACCAATGTCACAAGATTGCTTGGTTGGAAAATCGGTTTGCCCGTTTTACTTTTAGATATTTTTAAAGGTGCGATCTTTCCTCTTTTGATCCGGATCTTATTTGGAGAATCGAATCAACTTTTGGCATTATTCTGCGGAGTAGCTGCGGTTCTTGGGCATATGTTTTCACCCTTCTTAAAGTTTAAAGGGGGGAAGGGAGTGGCCACTAGCTTTGGAGTATTTGCGGTGCTTGCTCCGGGACCGATACTGATCACGTTGATCGTTTTTTTAAGTTTGAAAAAGATCTTCGGGTTTGTGTCCATAGGCTCCATTGGGGGAGCGATCACTCTACCTATTTCGTATTATCTACTTTCTTTGATTGACGGTAAAAGTTTTAATACACCTATCTTTTGGGCGATCGTATGTATCAGCTTGACGATCTTGGTACTTCATAGGACCAATCTGATCCGACTTGTCAAAGGACAAGAATTCGCTTCTGATAAAGAAAAGTATAAAGACCAAGAATAACCTTTTTCTAAAATTTCCAAAGTTCAGTTTTAGGCTTGAATTTGGAGCAGACAGGATTTAAAAATCTTCCTTAAGGTTTCTATGATTCACAAGGAGATAGACGAAAACCGTACCAGGGAAGAGAAGATCGAGAGTTTGAATCGATTCTTGCAGGCACATCCTTTAGCAGAGATCCAAGATTTATATAAATGGCTCTATTACGGGGAATTCGGAGAGATCGCAATCCAGGAATTTTATACAGAAAAAAAGAACGCTCCTGCTCTTCACTCCATGTTAGAAGAGTTAAGATTCGACGGTGATAATAATATTTCCCCCGAAAATGTTTGGGAACCTCTTGGTTTCTCCCAAAGATACCTTATGGTCTATCTTACACCTTATTATAATATGGAATATCCTTTGATGAGAGTGGTAAATCTGATCCAAAGATCTTCCGCATTCCAAGGATATAGAATGAGATTCAAATTGGATTGGATCTTACTCAAGGACGAGATCGTTTCCCGAAATATCGGCTTCTCAAAACAGGATTTTATCAATTTCGAAGACAGGATCCAATTCCACCAATTGCCCGAATTGGATTTTTCAGATACATTCAAACAGAATTATCCTGCCGCCAAAAGGATTATCGCAGGTAAATTATTCTTCGAATATTTTCCAGAATTCATAGGTGAGCCGAGAGGATTCACCTTACTTGAGGACGAGGCAGGTTCTTCCATTCCGGAAGAGGAGGAAGAGATGGTGTATCCGCGATGGGAAGGAGAGGCTTTGTAAGAGAAACAGAGTTAAGTGAGAGCCACAGGGTTTTTTGCACACAGAGGCATAAAGCTCATAGAGTAATTTCGCTTAAGACATCCATAACCCCTCTGCGTCTCCATGCCTCTGTGTGAAAATTCCTTTGTGTCTCTTTTAAACTCCGTGTCTTTTTCTAGAAATTTCTTTCTTTACAAAACTTGCCGAATAGTCTAAATTTTGTAAAAATAGGATTCGCAGTTATGTTACAAGAAATCAACGCAGCCGGAAGCAATAACCGAGCAGCCCAACAATTCTCCCAATCCGAATTCACCATTCGTAATATGCCGGATCGTCTTCATCCGCTTAGCAACATGGATACAGTTGTTACAGCGCCGAAGAGTCTCGCCAAGGTAGGCGTAAATACCGACGATCAAATGACACGCAGGGGTTATCTAATCGATCTAAATGCATGATCTTTCAGATACAGACTAAATCGAAAGGAAAACCCGGCACCTAAGGCCGGGTTTTTTATTATTACTCCTCTTCAAGAGGACAAGAAAAACACTGGTAATGAGGCAGAACTAGGGATGTTCCAAAATCAATCTATAAAATTTTTTATCTTACTCGTGATCGCCATGGTGAGTTGGGGATTCGCTTGGCCTTCGGCAAAATCGATCGTGGGCACGGAACCTCCGATCGTAATCGTGTTCTGGAGATTTTTAGCAACAGCACTTTCTTTAGTTCCGGTTCTGATCTTGAGGAAAGAATCAATCGCCTTACCTGATAAAAAAGGATTACTGCAGGTTGCAATAGGTGCTGTTTTATACACAATATACAATCAATTCTTCTTATTGGGATTGAGCCAAGGTTTGGCAGGAGCTGGTGGGGTCTTAGTCACAACAATGAATCCGATCTTCACTTATATCTTGGTCCACACTTTTCAGAAAAAACTCCCTTCCGGAAAAGAATTCATAGGTTTGTTCATAGGATTAACCGGTGGATTCTTACTCTTAAAAATTTGGGAAGGAGATTGGACCCTATTATTCCAATCTGGAAATGTTTATTTTCTACTCTGTGCGTTCAGTTGGGCAATCTTGAGTATGAACAGTCATAGCACAGGACAAAGAATGTCTCCGATGGTGTACAGCTTTTATGTATTCAGCATAGGAACAATATTCGATTTGTTTCTCGCATTTCCATACGATCTAAGCGGAGTAATGGATAACGGTTGGAATTTTTGGGTCCAACTATTTTATCTTTCTGTAATATCAACGACCTTCGGGACAACAGTATATTTTTACGCTTCTAGTAGATTGGGATCCAGAACGGCGAGTTCTTTTATATTCCTCGTGCCTGTGACTGCACTTTTAGGAAGTTGGATCTTTTTGGGAGAAGAACCTAAATTAAGTACATTACTCGGCGGAGTGTTTGCGATCTCATCGGTGATTATATTGAACAGGACCCAAGGAAAAAAAGAAGAAGTTTCGGTGGCAGACGAAGAATTGGAAGTTCCGAATTAACCCCAATTACTTTGGTAAAAATGTTTTCCTTTAGGAGCCACTTGGAATCCTTCCGGGTGCTCCACGATTAGGCTTGCCTCTTTTAGATCTTCTAAATGAGGTCTCAATTTCCATTCGGAAAAAGAAGTGTTCAATTCCAAATCCCTCATCGTAAGAAATCCTCCTTCGGAAGATGCCCTATAGATATCTTGTAGGATCTGATTTTCAATACCGCTCATTGAATCCGTTTTTTAGTACAGGCGAGGAGCGGTCACGTCCAAAAATACATAGGCACCGGATTCTATTTCTCTGCTAAAAACGATCAGATCCTTTACCGCGTCACTATCAAAGTAGCGTTCGCTCATTCCCCAATCCTCAGGCTTTCTCATCGAATCCCTAAGCTGCCTATAAAAATAGGGAAGATAAGACCAATTTTTGCCGATCCCATGGCTCGTTTCTCGAAAAGAGTCTTCTCCTGTTCTCATATAATACGGAGACAATTGAGTTCCTTTGGAATCAGTGATATACACCCTATGAATCTCTTTAGAAGATTGAAAAACGGTATAAGCATCTATCAGATATCTATTAGCTATTTTTAATACAGGAAAAGGATTTAAAAATTCTCCTAAGGTTAGTCTGATTTTGTTTTCAAAATTCAACTCTTGGCGAAGAACCTCCATTTTTTTCTGATGAAAAAATTTCACCATCTCTTTAATGGATAGAGAAGGTTCCTTGCCGGTGGAAAGTTCTGCTCCTGGTCTCAAAAGTAAAAATCCCTGCAAAAATCTGGCTCCACCTTCCAATGCAAAATATAATTCTTCTTGGGTTTCCAAACCTTCATACAAAACGGAAGCTCCTAAGGAGAAGGCTAAGTCACGGATATGTTCTAACACCTTTCTAACAGAAGGAGAACGAGCAGAAGCTCTTATCAATCTAAGATCTAATTTTAAAAAGTCGGGACGAAGAAGTCCGACTCTTTCTATACCGGAAGCCTCCGATCCTAGATCGTCTAATGCGATCTTGAATCCATATGCGCGGAGAAGGTCCACTGCGATCCTTAAAGAATCCAGGCTCCCGGAAAATTCTTCTTCTGTGACTTCTAAAATAATACGGGTCGGTTCTATTCCATATTCTCTAGTTAAACGTAATAATCTAAAGGAATCTATTCTTTCATTTTCCAATTCCCTATAGAGACGATTGGGCGAAATATTCAGGAATAATTTGGATTGGTCCGGATGAACTTTAAGTTTTTCTAAAGCTTTTCTCCAGATACCTTCTTCTAATTCTCCTAGCTCGGAATCGGACAAACCTATCTCAGCAGAGAATAAATAGCCTGCAGAAACGATACCATCTTCAGTCTTTTTCCTTGCCAAAACCTCATGAGCAAAAATTTGCCCATCTTCAACCGATAGGATAGGTTGGAAGAATGGTACGATTTCGGTTTCCTGGGCCTGGAGGATCATTGTTCGTTATATCGAATGATGTCATCGCTATAGCAAACTTAAATCCAAGATTAAGTTTGTTTTAAAGGTAAATCCGTTATTATTATTAAATTTGTTTAATATAATTTAAAATATCGATTTATCTTTTTCTTTTTCTAAAATTTTAGAGAGTAGGGGAAGAGTGCCTAAAACCAGCAAAACTTCCAACGCTCCATACAAGATTCCTGTGAATTCCAGACCTAAAGTTTTGTCGTATATACGATTGAATGTATCTTGAGCTGAAACGGAAACCAGAGGCCCCAAAAGAAATCCCAAAGATCCGAGTCCGGTAAACACAGTCATTACTACTGCATTAAAACCATTCGGAGCAAGAGAAGAAGCAAGTCTCATCGCGGGTACATACATAATCCCGGCTCCTATTCCACATGCGATCATGGAAGTATAGAGTCCGGATGAGGTATTCAGGAAACCTGTACTTGCTTGAGCGATCCCGTAAATAAAAGAGCCGATCCATACCAAAGAGATAGAATTCCATCTTCTGGAAAGAAGTGCAGCTGGAAGGGATAATATACTCATCAACAGGAACATGACTCCGAAAAGTCCACCTACCTGTCCCGGGGAAAATCCCAGATCTTCTCTTAAATGTAAATTTAAGGAACTTAAAAAATAACCTACTGTGAATCGATCTACAAAATGAAAAACGATCGGAACAAGCAGCAAGGGAGAAAGTGCTAATGCAGTTTTAGTTTTTTGCCAACCTTCCCATTTTAATTTTTTCAGATTTGCTTCTTCTAAAAAGAAAAAAGATAAAATTCCCAAAATTAAAAGAATGAAACCGCCTACAAAAAAAGGGAGAAGCGGATCTTTATTTCCTAAAAATCCCAAAGATTGGCCTACACCACCTCCTAAAGTAAGAAGTGTTCCTCCTAACCCGAATAAAATTCCTTTATTATAAAAACTAGATGTTTGGTCCTTTTCACGATCGGAAATACAGGTGAGAAGTAGACCTATCACGAAAATATGAGCCCCTCCCTCCAAAAATCTCAAAACAAAAAGAGAAGAGATATTTGGCATAAACGGAAGAAGGGCTAAGAAAAATCCATCCAATATAGCAAAAGTTCCGATTAATTTTTTTCTGGTTCCTAATTTATCCGATAGCCATCCTGCTAAAGGTGAAAATAAAAAGGAGCCAAGCATCGCGGAACTTTGGAACCAGGCTACTCCGTAACCGGTTCCACCCAATCTATCTTTTATGATCTCTTTATATACCGGCACGATCATTGTGACCGGAAGCATAGCTAAAAAGATGAAGGATAATGTGATCCAAGGAAAAGAATCCGCCCCCAAAGAGGAGGATTCTTTTTTGGCAGATACCTTTAACAAAAATTAATGCCTCGCAGGACTTGCTAAAACTTCTTCGAATTTATCCTTACCGATTGAAGAGATCAAAGTTTCTTCCAATTCATCGAAAATTTTCCCGTTCAATTTGAAAACTTCATTCGCCTCTTGCACGATCTTTTCTTTTTCAGAATCGGACAAAGGAAGAGAATCTAAGGTGTTTCTATATTTATCTTTAAAATCTTTCGGACTGGAAATTTCAGGAAATTCGTAAAAATCCAAACCGGATGTTCCTTCTATTCCTAAAGCTTTAGCAGCTACTCTTTTGAGAATCTGACCTCCTGAAAGATCTCCCAAATATCGAACATAACTGTGGGCTATCAATAATTCAGGGGAAGTATTTGCAGTTTCTCTAATATGTTTTACGTAAGCTTCGGTCGCTTGAGTAGCCTTAGGAGAATGTCCAGGTTGAAAGAAATGAGCCAGGTCTTTTTCGATCTGCGCTTTTCTATATAATTCCGGGAATCTGATCTTTCCGACGATTGGATGGTCTTTTTTATTTTCCAACTCTTCTTCCATTGCAGCATATACGAAATAGAAAGATTCCAAATGTTTAGCGTAACTTTTTGGCTCCAATACTCCTTTCATAAAGCAGCGAATGAATGCATTATTTTCCGCGATGGTATGAGATTCGGAGGTTCCGTCTCTTAATAATTGGGCAAGGCTCATGGGGTTTCTCCTGACATTACTGTGACAAATGTTCAATTTTAGGTTTGAGAGTCAATCTCAAAAATGAGAAAAAGAAGGGGGATTTGTATCAAGAAAGGAGCTTGGAATTTAATCCTCCATATCCCAGAAAAAGTCCTTATTCGTAAGTTCTGACTCTTCCGTTTTAATAAAGGAGTTCCTACCATCTTCTTCAGAAGATACAGGAAGATCCGAACCAAGTCGTTCCAGGTCTTGGGTCTCTTTTTCCCAATATTCTTCCGTTCCGAAATGAGGAAATGCATTCGGGAAAGAAGGATCTTCCCAACGTTTTGCGATCCATGCGGAATAATGGATATAACGTAAACCCCGCAACGGTTCGACTAAATCAAACCAAGAGGAGCGAAATTCTCTGAACTCACGGTAACCTTCCAAAAAGATTTCTCTTTCATATTCGGATGAAGAATCACCGAAAGGAAGAAGCATCCAAAAGTCCTGAACGGCAGGGCCGTTCACAAAATCGTCGAAGTCGATAAAACAGAGTCCGTCAGCTGTTTGTATTAAATTTCCTTTATGACAATCTCCATGGATACGATGGAACGGCATATCTTTGGAAGCCTCGGAGAAGGAACTAAAAATTCGTTTTGCTGCTATTTCGTATCTTGTCCAGAGGTGAGTGGGTAGGAACTCCTTCTCCTTCAAAAATCGTAAAGGCTCCTCGCCGAAATTTTTCAGATTGTATTCTATTCGATGTTTAGCTTGTTTAGAGGCGCCTATATTGTGAATTCTGGCGAGTAGTCTTCCTGTTTGGACTAAATTGTTTTTGTCCAACTCTTCTACCAATCTTCCCTTTTGGAGAGGCCAGATTGTATAATAAATTCCTTTTGTTTCTCTTACAGTAATCCCGTTTTCTAAGGCGAGGGGAGCGACTACGGGAATCTCTCCTTCTTCTAATTCTTTTAGAAAAGAATGTTCTTCTAATATTTGATTAAGAGTCCAACGTGCGGGACGGTAGAATTTTACGACGAGTCTTCCCCCTTCTTCCAAGCCTACATCATAGACCCTGTTTTCTAAACTATTTAAGGCGAGACAATGGCCGGAGACTGAAAATCCGGCATCTTCTACCGCTGATAAAACGGAATCTATGTCCAGTCGATTGTAGAATTCTTTGCCGGGGATCTCCATGATCGCTAGTATCAGTATGGAAACTAGCAATCATAGGATTTTTTATTATTTTGAGGCCGCTGCCTTTGCTGCGAGAGCTGAAAATTCTTCCTAATTTTCTCCTGCCAGAAGTTTTCTGCGTAACATCGTAAATTCTTTTAGAATAGCCCCCAGGAAGAGTTCTCTTTTTCTGTCTTCGTCTAATTTGTCTTTATGGCGTAGAATATAAACTTCCGTTTTTCGTATCAAATATCTTAGATCGTCCCATTCTCCTAATTTTTCGCGAAATAAAGTGAGAAGATCTGCATAAGACTTTAGCCGATTTTCTTCGTCTGAAAATTCGGATTTGATCGTATCTATCGCCTTCAATAAGTCTTCTTTAAATTTTGTGGGAGATCCTACTAAGTTTTCTTGGATCAGATTTGGCTTCCAAGCCGGGAATTCTTTCCAGAAGTATTCGTGATTTTCAAATCCCTTTAGGATTTGAGTGGCTTCTTCCGGTCCTATGTTTTTCGCGTTTTCAATTTTGGCCCCTTGTGTATTCACATTATAAACAGGAAAATCCAAGGACTTGGAGGATTCTTCAAACCAATGTCTATACAAATCCAAAACATAATCCGTCAATACTTCTCTGCCTGTCACGGAAGGAACGTATCTTGTATCCCTTTTTCGGACCACGGCTTCATTAATTTTTTCTAAACTGGTTTTGCGGGTGAGTAGAGTAAGCCATTTTTCGTTATGATGGGTTCCTGTGGAATGGATTTCTCTACCGGAATAAGCCAAATCCTGGCCGACTAAAAAGCAAGGTTTACATCCTAAACTTCTGAGTAGATCGAATGCGGTTGTGGCAACACTACCCCCGGATTGAACATCTCCTATTTGACCGAGTAATGATTCTGCACTTTTACTTCCCGCTGTTGCTTCTCTTTTCAATTCTCCGGAGGCATCTACCAAATATTTTGCGGTAATACTATGTACCACCGATTTAAATTTCAAATTTCTTAATATAGGAGGAGAACTGACAAGGTCCGCGAATAATGGGATTTGTGATGTATCTTCTCCCAAAAAATGGAATACTGAATGAGTTTGTGCGTCTAAGGTCATTACTCCGTCAGGTATGATCCCATATTTGAGAAGTACTTTGAGAGAAGTATCGCAGGACATTATGAAAACTTTATCTCTGATACTCTTGATCCATTCGCATTGTCTTCGCAAATTCGGTCCTGCGGATACGAGTAGGGAAGGTGTCCCGTTAAATTTTTCCTTTAAGGATTCAATTTTAGTCCTAGGACTGGGTGGAGATAAAAAGTTCGCGGTGTTTACAAGAGAATTTCTTACCCAAATCCTTTCGAATTCGAATTTGGTAAGTAGATCACTCATTTTAGAAGAGAGAATTTTTCGAAGTCTTATATCCGTTTCCGCATAAAACATTTCTTCTAAAGAAACACTTGCCGCATTCCTAAGTATTCTGATGCCTGAAACTCTTTCTACAGGAAGTGACTCCAGATAATTCCAAAGAAGAGAAAGTGAATTTTCTCCTAAGAATAAATGTCTTCCTGGGACTTCCATCACAGGTTCTAACCATTCTTCCCAAAGTGGAAAGAGTAGATCTCTATCCTTGTCTATGAGTAATAAAATTTGTCCCGGCTCTAATTTGGATTCTACTTCTCGGATCAAATGAGGATTTCCGAGTCCTAAAACTGCAACCAGATCTGTGGATTGAATAGAAATCGAATCTAATTGGCGTTTTGCTTGGGTAAAAGGAGAAACAGAACTTGCCAGGGCTCTTCCTTTTTTGGAGAGAAAGAACTCATTTTGGTTTTTGGCTGCCTCAAGTCGGAACTCCAACGTCTCTGTAGGAGGATTTTGGAAATACAGGCTGAGATAGGGTTTTTTCCCGAATATTTCTCTTGTTTTTTCCGGGAGATCGTGAGACATAATACTCCTAAGCATTCCAGAGTCCGCCCGATTCTGGTCACTTGCAATCAATTTCCCAAAGAAACACAAAAATACATATGTATCTCAAAAGCCTGAATATTGTTGGATTCAAGACCTTTGCGGACGAGACAGAAGTTCTTCTCGATCCGGGATTTACCGCAGTTGTAGGACCTAACGGTTCCGGAAAATCGAATATAGTCGACGCTTTAAAATGGGTCTTCGGCGAAAAATCCGCCAAGGGCCTTCGCGGTGATAAGATGGATGATGTCATCTTTCACGGTTCCGAAGCTCGTAAGCCTGCTGGTTTTGCGGAAGTCAGCGTAATCTTCGATAATTCTTCCAAACTTATTAAGATGGATTATCCAACCATCAAATTGACCCGCAGATTATACGCGGATGGAAATAACGAATATCTAATAAACGATTCTCGTGTGCAGCGTAAGGAGATCGAAAAGATCCTACTCGATACCGGTATCGGAAAATCCAGCTACTCTATCATGGAACAGGGAAAGGTGGATCGTATCCTTCATTCCAAACCGGAAGAGAGAAGGCTGATCTTCGAAGAGGCCGCGGGTATTTCCAGATTCAAGATGGAAAGACAAGAAGCTCTTAAAAAACTTTCCGACACGAACCAGAACCTTCTTCGTATCCAAGACATCATGAATACGATGAAGAAGGAAATGGAAGTTAAGGAAAAACAAGCGGAGAAGGCGGAAGAATATTTCCGACTCAAACAAGAACTGGATGAGACAGATAAGATCATCCGTTATATCAAGTTCTCCACTCTGACGAGAAAATTCGAAACTTCCGAGAATGAATTAAAAGAGATCAAAGAAAAAAACAGAGTTCTTCTAGAGATGATTTCGGCCGAAACCGGAAGGATCGAAGAATTGGATCATCATAAGTCCGATCTGGAAAAGAAGGTCGCAGAGATCGACAAAAAACTTTTGGACCATCTTACCCAAACTCAGATCCAGAAAGATAAGGTTGAGAGTAATAAGGGTATTATCCTAGATTATTCGGATCGTATTTCCGATATTAGAGAATCCTTAACTAAGGAAGAGTCCGCACAAAGCCTTCTTCAGATCGATAAAGAAAAACTGGAAAAAGAAGCGATCGATCTAGAGGGCGAAAGTAAATCTCTGGAACTAGGTATCGAAGAGCTTCGTAAGAACAAATCCGAAATCGAAGCCAAAGTAGAAGCGGAGAATACTTCCATCCAAGAGAAGGAAACGAGAATTCTCTCCAATGATAAACGACATGTGGAACTGAGAGACAGATTAAAAGAAGTTATCTTCGATTTAATTTCCCAATTGGAATCCCGCAAAAAAGAAGCCCAATCTACTGAAGAGGAAAGAAACCGTCTGAAGGAACTCCTACTAGGAGAAGCAGACAGGATCCATTCCGTCGAAACAGAGCTCAAAACCGCTTTGGACTCATATACCGGAGAAGAGACCAAAAACAAACTCTCTTACCTAGCCGGAAAACTAGAAACAGAAAAGTTCAGATCTCAACTGGGAGAATATTTCTCCTTAGAAGATAGTATCCGCACTTTATTATTCGATAGAGACGGGTTTTTATCTCAAAAAGAAGGTTTGGACCAAGAGATAGAAGATCTGATCTTAGAGAACGAAAATCTTACACGCTCCATCAAAGAATCCGGACTAACCATTGAATCTTTAAGAGAAGAAGCGGAGAATATCAGAGAAAAGATCGTTTATCTAGAAAAACGTATCTTAGAATTAAATTCCGAAAAAAATTCTAAGTTAGAATCTGCAAAATCTCTTTCCGAAAGAATAGATGAGACCCAAAAGAGGATCTTAGCAGCTCAGGAATCCATCAAAACTTTAGGCGCTAAAAAAACAGAATTCGAAAAAGAAGTGATCGAACTGGAACAACAGATCGAGAATAGATACAACGAATTTTTGGAAATGAGCCGTGCACTTGATTCTGAAAAAGAAGCACTTAGAAATATTGTAAAAGAGATCCAAGGTTTAAAAAACGAGATCCATAAAAACCAAGAAGATTATAAGAACTTATTCCCTATCTTGACCGAAAAGGAAAAAGCAGTCTCGGTTTATAAGGTCCAGCTAGAATCTTTCTCCGAAGAATTGTATAACGATTATTCCATTTCCGAGCAGGAACTTGCTGACGAATTCAAGGACAAGAAACCTGAAAAGGGAGAGAGTGAGACCAAACTCAAACGTTTAAAATCCGATATCCAAATGTTGGGTTCCATTAACCCCCTTTCTATCGAAGAATATAGAAACGTAAAAGAAATCTACGAACACCACCGCACTCAAAAAGAAGATATCGAAAGATCCAAAAACGATATCACTGAAATCCTGAAAAACATCAACGAAGAGTCCGAAAAACTTTTCAGAGAAACCTTCGAAAGGATCAAAGAAAATTTCCAGGAAACATTCTCCACTCTGTTCAATGGGGGAAGAGCGATGCTCGAACTCGTGGACGGAGAAGACAGTTTAAATGCAGGTATCGAGATCATGGCGGAACCTCCTGGCAAACATGTCCAGAACCTGAGGCTTTTGTCGGGGGGAGAAAAATCCCTAACTGCGATTGCTCTATTATTTGCGATCTACATGGTAAAACCTTCTCCATTCTGTTTCTTGGATGAGATAGATGCGGCACTTGACGAAGCGAATAAACTTCGTTTCTGTCAGATCTTGGATAAGTTCAAGGATAAGTCCCAGTTTGTGGTGATCACTCACGCTCAGTCTACGATCCATAGGGCAAATTCCATTTTTGGAGTCACAAACGAAGAACCTGGAATTTCCAAAATTATCAGCTTAAGACTGGATGAAGCCAGAGATTTTGCTGGAAGAGCGACCGAAGCAGTATAATCTGGAATTGTGACGGAATCCGACGATCTAATCATCGCAGGCAGAAGGTTCAAATCCAGACTGTTTTTAGGTACTGGTAAGTTCTCTTCCGGTGCTGCTCTACAACAAGCGATTCATTCTTCTGAAACGGAAGTAGTGACTGTTGCTCTACGTAGGGTGGATCTGTCTTCGCCTGAAGATGATATTCTAACTAAAATCGATCGGGAAAGAATATTACTTTTACCGAATACGAGCGGTGCAAGGGACGCAGAAGAAGCTGTCCGCCTCGCAAGACTTTCCAGAGAATTAGGCGGAGGCAATTGGGTAAAACTGGAAGTGACTCCGGATCCAGTTTACCTTCTTCCTGATCCTATTGAAACATTGAAGGCAGCACAGATCCTGGTAAAAGAAGGATTTAACGTTCTACCTTATATCAACGCAGATCCAATCCTTTGTAAACATTTAGAAGAAGCAGGTTGTGCTACAGTAATGCCTCTAGGTTCTCCGATCGGGACCAACCAAGGAATCCGCACCCTGGCAAATTTAGAAATTATCATAGAACAATCCAATATTCCGGTGGTAGTCGATGCAGGACTAGGACTACCTTCTCATGCAGCGCAAGCAATGGAGCTGGGAGCGGACGCAGTTCTTGTCAATACCGCAATCGCGATCGCAAAAGATCCGGCAAAAACAGCATATGCATTTAAACTCGCCACAGAAGCAGGAAGGATCTCCAGATTATATTCTAATTCAGGAATATCAGCATCCAAACAAGCGTCCGCCTCCAGTCCTCTTACAGGATTTTTAGAAGAAGAATCTAGAAATGTACACGGAGTTATTTGATAAAATCTCCTTCTCAGAAGCGAAGGAAAGAGTATTATCTAAATCTAAAATAGATATAGAGTCTGCGCTCCATACATCTCATTCCGGAAAATCTCTAAATTTCGAAGAATATCTCTCCTTAATACATCCGACTGCTGATTCTTATTTAGAAGAAATGGCGGAGCGTGCCCTCAATTGGACTAAAAAAAGATTCGGTAATACAATTTCTCTTTATATGCCGATGTATCTTTCCAATGAGTGCAGATCTTCCTGCATTTATTGTGGATTCAGTTTTGAAAATAAGATTCCCAGAAAAACTTTGAACGAATCTGAGATCCGAGCCGAGTCGGAGATTCTTGCGTCCAAAGGGATCAGGCATGTTCTTATCCTGACCGGAGAAGATTACTCTATCACAAATTTAGAATATTTGAGATCTTCAGTTGAGATCCTAAAATCGTATTTCGATTCTATCTCCATAGAAATTTATCCTATGGACCAGGAAAAATACGAGGTATTAATCGGAGGGGGAGTAGAAGGTTTAGTAGTCTACCAAGAGACCTACGATTCGGAAACATATTCTAAGGTTCATCTTCGCGGAATGAAGAAGAATATGAGATACAGATTGGATGCTCCAGACAGAGGAGGCCTTGCCGGATTCAGACGTATCGGAGTAGGTGCACTTCTTGGACTTTCAGATCCGTATGGAGAAATGTTTCGACTCGGAGAGCACGCACATTATCTTTCTAAAAAATATTGGAGAACTACGATCCAAATCTCTCTACCTAGGATGAGACCCGCAGAAGGTGAGTTTGATAAGACGATCTTTGTTTCTGATCGAGAGTATGTTCGATTTTTATTCGCACTTCGACTTTTTTTGCCGGATAGCGGACTTGTTCAATCCACAAGAGAATCCAGTCGGATGAGAAATCATCTGGCGGGAATGCCAATCACTCATATGTCTGTGGAATCCAGGACTGATCCCGGAGGTTATTCCGGCGGAGAAGAATTAAAACAATTTGAAATAGAAGATACTAGAAAGATCGAAGAATTTACGGAGATGTTAAAGAAGAAGGGACTGGACCCGGTCTTTAAAGATTTCGATCGGGCATTTTTTCAAGTACCCGATCGGATTGGTTAAGGATTATTTTTTCCCTTTATAACTGTCCATCAAGCAGCTATTAAAAGCTGTACATTGACCTGAATGAGTTTCGTAACAAGAAGTAACTGCAGAGTAATTTTTACGGCAGGTATTTAAACAACCTGCTCCTACTTTTTGTTTATCAGCAGCACTCAGCTTTTTTTGGCCTTCTACACAGTTCGTATAAAAATCACAGATCTGATTGCATGCTTGGCTTTGAGCGGAAACGGAGGAGAGTCCGGTGAAAACCGTAGCTAGTAAGATTAAGGTTGCGAGGATTGTTTTTTTCATGGGTGTGTTTTCTCCAAAGGACCTAGCGACGCAGGGATTCGAACCCCGGACCTGCGGATTATGATTCCGTTGCTCTAACCAGCTGAGCTACGTCGCCGTTATTCCTAGGAAATACCTTCGAAAGGTATTTACCGGTCATTTTTTTTGAAATACCGGCCTTGTCAAAGATTTCTCTCCGGGTGATTCGAAACCTTTCCTAGGATTGTGGCCTAATATTCTTTAATCAGACCTTTGCCCGATTAGAATGTTCCAGCTTTCGGGCGATTTTCCGTTCCCTTTTTCTTCAGGATTTTGTAAATTTTTTCTTTCTAAGAGAAAATTTTCTAGCCGAGTTTGTAATGTTTTTCCTAAAATTTCCCATTCCGATTTTAATTCTTCCGGAAAGGAAAGTTTGGAATGAGATTCCACTTGGGATAATAGATCCGGGATTAGTTTTTCTTCTAGTTCCTTTTTCCTAAGTTGGAATTGTTCGGATACTCGTTTATAAGACTGCGAATATTCTTCTTCTAGTCTTTTGAGAAGGAATCTGTCCGATCTGTCTGCATATTTATCCAATAAATGGATTACCTTTTCTTCAAAGATCGCATCCATTCCGACCTCTGTTTTGGGATGGGATTCTTTATTAGTCCATTCTTCCAATTTGTTTAATACATCATTGAGTGGAGGTCTTTCTTCTATCCATCTAGATACTAATTCTTCGTAAGCTTCCGCAATAACACATGCGAGTATCAAAAGTTGTAGACCAAATGAAAAATAGATTTTGGGCTTAAAAACAAATCCATTCTCTGTTTCACCTTTTCCCAATGCGGATAAAAGGGAGAAATATTTGGAATCCGCTCTTTTAAATAAGAACTTGAGGATTACATTTTCTAATTCGGAAGAATATTGGGAGCTTAATTCGTATTCATGGATTTCTCGGATATCTGTCAAAGATCCTACAAAAAATGCTTTGGCCAAGGAGAAGGAAGAAGAATATCTTTTTCCATTCTCTCTTTTTCCCCATAATTTTCTTTCTAATAATAAAGAATCGGAATGGTTCTCTTCTTCTTTCCATATGATCTCTGGGGTTGCGTGGATCTCCTTTTCAAAAATTTTACTGAGTTGTTCTTCCGACCTTTCTATTTTTCCTAAAACATGAAAGTAAGAGTCCGTTAGGCTCTTTTCATCGGAGATCCAGAAGCAAAGTTTTTTTCCGAATAATACTGGAGGGATTAAATAGGAGAAGGTAACTGAATCCGAAATTTCCACTTGGGTTGGGACAGGATAAGAGGGAAGGGTGGAGAGTAACTCCGAAGAAGGGACCCATTTTTCTAAGGGAACTAAAAAGTATTCTTCTGCTCCATTCTCCTTTGCCCATGCCAATACGGATTGAAAATATTCTTTAGTGTTTGGAATTCCTACTTCGGAATCTCCCTGGCCTGAAAAAGAAAGTTCGGATGGACTAGGCCATTTGGCAAGGATCTGCATGGTTTCTCCCATGATTATATTTTGAGCGTAGTGTACCAAACTAGCGCAAGGCACAGGACAGATAGATCCAAAACCTTGGTTCTGAAAATTCTATCGAATCCATTCAATCGGAGTTTTTTACTGATTGCCTCAGGTTCAAGGATTTTTAGCCTGAGCATGGACTGCTTTTCAAGGGGCTCCTCCTTTTTTTATGGGGAGGGAAGATACTTGCAGGATGGGTATTAGGATTTGGCACATCTTTTGCATAAACATAAGCAGGACACGCTCTTTGCGTGCGAATTAGAGACCCCTAGTACAAACATATAGGAGATAAGTATCAATGGCGAAAAATGCCGCAGAAGTGATCGCTTTCGCAAAAGCGAACAAGGTTCTTTTCTACGATTTCCGATTTACGGACATTAAAGGAGCTTGGCACCACGTTTCTTACCACGTAGATTCCGTAGACGAAACTACTCTTAAAGGACTTCCTTTCGACGGTTCTTCCATCCCTGCTTGGCAGCCGATCCACAAATCGGACATGCAGTTGATCCCTGACCCGACTTCCATCTTTTTGGATCCGTTCACTGCAGATCCTACTCTCGTAGTATTCTGCGATGTTTGGGATATCTATAAGAACCAAGCTTACGAGAAATGCCCTCGCTCCATCGCTAAAAACGCGGTGAAATATCTGAAAGATACCGGAATCGGTGACACTGTTTACTTCGGACCAGAAAACGAATTTTTCCTTTTCGACGGTTTGAAAGTAAGAGACGCGATCAATATCCAATACTACGAATTAGAATCTTCCGAAGGTATTTGGAATTCACACACTGATATGCCTGGTTCCATCAACACAGGACACCGTCCTGGAACCAAAGGTGGTTACTTCCCAGTAGCTCCTGTGGATTCACAAGTGGATCTTCGTGCAGATATCGTTAAAACTCTTCATAAGATCGGAATGGAAACTTTCGTGGTCCACCACGAGGTTGCTCAGGCTCAAGGAGAGATCGGAGTTAAATTCGGAACTCTTATTGAAGCAGCTGATAACGTTCAAAAACTGAAATATGTTGTTAAGAACGTAGCTCATAAATGGGGAAAGACCGCAACCTTCATGCCTAAACCTCTTTATGGAGACAACGGTAATGGTATGCACTGCCACCAATCTATTTGGAAAGACGGTAAAAACCTATTTGCAGGAAACGGATACCAAGGTTTGAGCGAGCTTGCTCTTAACTATACTGGTGGTGTATTGAAGCACGGAAAAACCGTAGCTGCTTTCACTAACGCTTCTACTAACTCTTATAAGAGACTTCTTCCAGGATTCGAAGCTCCTGCGATCTTAGCTTACTCTGCTCAGAACCGTTCCGCTTGCGCGAGAATTCCGTTCGTAAGCGGAGAAAAAGCGAAACGTGTTGAGTTCCGCTTCCCAGATTCTTCTGCGAACCCTTATCTTGCATTTGCTGCATTGCTTATGGCAGGACTTGACGGGATCCAGAACAAGATCGATCCGGGACCACCTCGGGAAGAAGACTTGTTCGAACTTTCTCTGGATGAAATCCGTGAGAAGGGAATCCAACAAATGCCTCACACTCTTAGAGAAGCAGTGGAGCATATGTTGGCAGGTAAAGAAATTTTCAAAAAAGGAAATGTATTTACCGAAGAGTTCATCCAAACCTACAAAGCATACAAATTCGAAACCGAAATTTGGCCTTGGGAAGGACGTCCTCACCCGTTCGAATTCCTTACTACTTATTCTTGCTAATTGTAAGAATTCAGTATGGATTAAAAAACCCCGAGTTATCCTCGGGGTTTTTTTATGGGATTTGATCTAAGTTTGACTTATCCGCTTCTGGATATTTTGCCAAATAAGCGCCAACGGTTTCCCTTTTTTTAGTCAGCCTTTCTCTATGATCAGAAATGATCTGCCCAAAGTCCAACTTACCTGTGATGATCTCGTATCTTTCTGTTTCAATAGTTCCTAAATCTAGATCGTAATCAATTTCCGAAGCTTGGTCTGCATATTTTCTGGAAGCTTCCCAATAAGGAATTGCTTCTTTATAGAATGAATCAGCGACCTCGAAAGATTGTTTTAGCTCGTGGGCAAAATCTAAATTATAAAAATATAAATGTCTCTTATCAAATTGAGAAGCGATCCTCATATAGGATCTCATGATCTGCAGATTCATATGCATGAAGATAAGGAGTCTATATTTATGGTATTCTTCTTCGTTCGTTACCCTACAAAGTGCGTTCCTAGGATGGCGAAATCGTTTTTGTAAACCGGCTTTTAGAAAGAATATATTTCTTCTTAGCTCATTCTCTTTATAATGAAGTTTGAGTCCATACATCTCGTAATAATCTTCTAAAAACTTTGGCTCCCATTTATGGAGTTTGTAAGGAACCCAGTCCGAGAACTTAGTATATACACCATTTTTCTCGTATTCGTAATTATAGTCCAGATCCGGTTCCGTGCTGATGGATACAGGGATCGGATTCAATTCTTGTAATATAGGGGAGAATAGCAGAAAAATTAGTAGCCAGACTCGCGTTATGTGTCTTGTTCTTCTCTGCATTCTATCTTATTATATCGGTCTTTTGGTGCAATCCTGGATTGTAAAAGAAGTTTCGGAAAATTCTACTTTAACAGAGAAGATGCCGATTTGTCAGAATTAATAAACAATTATTGGACAAAAAAGCGACTAAAGGTCAAAAAAACTGGAAAAATATCAAATAAATTGTTTACAAAATCTGTTAAACTCTGATTTATATCCGCTATATTGGATTTTAATCCAAAATAAGGGACTCCCCATATGTTAAAAAATACAGTTACGAACCGACCGAGTCGGAACAAAAAATATTCACTCTTGCCAGTCCGACTCTTTTTGTCCTTCGGGCTTTTAGGATTAGGGACAGTTTGGGCCCAAGGAGTAGAGCCCCCAAAACAAGAGACGCTGACTCAGGCAGATACAACACCTGCGAAACCGGCTGCCGCGGAAGAAAAAACTTCTGCTCCGGCGACCCAAACTCCAGCAATCACTTCTGCTCCTGCTGGGGATGCGAAGGAAAAAGATAAAACTCCTGCTGCTCCTTATAAAAGCCCTTGGAAAGGTAAGTTAGATGGGGAATTACTTGGTACTTTACTTTTAACTCCGGAACACCAAGATTCCGTTAAAAAAAGTTCCAATCTTTGGATTACTGATAACCTTCGTTTCGGTTTACAGATCCGTCCTAGATTTGAAAACTTTAATAACCAAGATTTTGATAGATCCACAAGTGATTCCAAAAACTACGTTACCCAAAACAGCCAATTCTGGACACTTTTGGATATCAATGAATCCTTCGCCGTAAAATTGACCATCCAAGATACTCGTCTATATGGACAATACAAGGATCCAAGCGGAACGGGATATGGACCTACATCTTTTACGAACTCTATAGGGACCGCATACGCACCCGGAAGCCAAATCCCGGTAAAAAATAATACGGATGTCCGAGAAGCGTATGTGATCTGGAAAGATTTTCTTCCTTATACAAAATTGTATTTAGGACGTCAGGTTTTCTCATACGGAGATTCCAGGATCATTGGTGCTCGTAATGATAGCCAGATCGGTAACTCTTTCGACGGGGTTAGAGTCGCATTCGATACCAAAACTTGGTCCACTCATGCAGGTTATACTGTTCTTGCAGAAGAGAGTAATGGTCCAAACGGATTTGTGACTGCGAATAATCAAAAAGTTGGTGGAGCAAAAGCCCTCAATGATACATATCTCGCCTTCTTATACAATACTTGGAAACCTTCCGAAGAGTTAGTGGTTGATATATACGAGATCGGTGTGATCAAAAAGTATAATACTACTACTGCCACCGGCTTACTCGTAGATCCGAATGAAAGAACGAACGGTAGAGACAATCTATTCACAACTGGAGTTCGTTTGAGCAACAGAACTGCGTCTGGAAGAAGCCTTCCTGCAGGAAAATCCTGGGATTGGGGTTTAGAATACGCGGCTCAAACAGGAAGCACTGGGCAGACAATAGACGCTTCTTGGGATACTCTGAATACTACGATCGGATCCGGAACGAACAAACATGCCGCTTACAAGGAAACTGTTCAGCATGACGCTTCCTTCTTCTTAGCTCAAACAGGGTATAACTATAAAGGTTTCCGTCTGGGAGTCCAATTTGCAAGAGCATCCGGTGACCCGAATAGAACTGATGGAAAGTCCGCAACCTGGGATCCTTTATTTGCTACAAGATCCGGTGGATTTCCTTATTTCGACTCAGGAAACGGTATCGCAAACGCTGCCTTTTGGGCAAACGTAAGAACTTCTTCCGTTCATATCCAATATTACGATGATACTTGGGGAAGATTCATTTTCGCAATTTACGATATTCGAAAGGATAAAGTCCAAGATGCATGGTATGACGGTAACAGGAACGCGGTTACTGGAAGCACTGGATACGATGCAAATGGAGACTTCCTTGCAAACAAGACAGTTTCTGGAAGTACCGAAAACTACGCGAACAATCCTTTCCTGAAAAATTGGCAACCTGGACACAGACTTTTGCTGGAATATGACCTGATCTATATCAAGAAGATCAATGACTATTTCTCGATCTGGGCAGGAGCTACGGTTCTTTACGCGGGAGACGCGATCAAGAACCAAAAACAATATAATATCGATAAGAATAGTACCTATTTCTCACTGACACTTCAGTTCGCCATCTGAAATGTCCTAAACCTTATGCCCGGTCTTTTTTTAGGAAAGGATCGGGTTTTTCTATCCTTTCCCCTTTTCCGCTCGTCAAAACAAGTACAGACCAAAAATCTAAGGGTGTCCTCCTGGGAATTCAGGATTGACCATACTTTTAGAAATCGCAATTTGGTTTCAAAGTTATGGAGTCCGATAATGAATCTTAGGAGAAAGAGAAATCCTATTTGGGTCTAATCGTCCATTCCATGAAGAAAATTCGGATCCTTCTTTCCTTAGCGTTCGCGCCTCGTGCCGGCCTTCTAATATTCTTCTTTTTTCTAACTAGCTCTTTACACGCTCAATCCCAGGTCGTTTCCGAATCCTGGATTTCCTCCTTAAATCAGTGGCTGGAAACCGGGCTCTCCGGTTCCGAATTCGGATTTAATTCTGCCATCTTTCTGGTATTGGGAGGGCTTTGTGCGAGCCTTCTTCCTTGTGTTTATCCTTTGTATCCGATCACTGTAGGAATCATCCAGGCAAGGGGAGAGACTGCTTCGAACAAGGTATTCCATCCTTTGGTATATTATACCGGATTGGCGTTCATGTATTTTTGCTTCGGGCTCGTGGCTGGGATTTCAGGCGGTGCATTTAACACTGTACTCAGATATCCAGGAACCAATCTATTCTTAGCTGCTCTTATCTTTTTATTGGGACTTGCTTCATTAGGATTTTTGTATTTACCAATTTTTCCTAATAAGGAATGGAGAGGTTGCCAAGGTTGGAAGGGCACTTTCCTTTTGGGGATGGGAGCAGGTTTCCTGTCCTCTCCTTGTGTTGGACCGATCGTAGTTGCCATTTTAATCCAAGTAACTGCAGGAGTTCAAAGTATCAGTGTGTATTCTTTAGCGGTTTCCGCATTTAAGATGGCATTGTTCGGACTCGGACTTGGATTGCCGTTTTTATTTTTAGGAGTGTTTGGGCTTTCTCTTCCTCGCGGAGGTAAGTGGACTAGATGGATACAGATCGTTTTAGGATTTGTGGTCTTCTACTTTGCCTGGTCTTATTATAATAAGGCAATGCAATTATGGTCTGTACCATTCGATCTCAGCCTTGGGATCTTAGCTACTGCTCTTGGAGTTTTGGTTGCTGCGTATTTGTATCAACCTAAGTCTCTTCTGCGTACGGAAAGAACGAAGAAGGCACTACTTCTTACCGGACTTATTTGTTCTAGCGCAATTCTCATTCGACTTGTAGGTTGGGGAGTTGGAACCGGCGGGATCAAAAAGGATCTGGTAGAAGAGCACGGAAATCTTGAATGGCATCGAATTTCCGAAACTGCATTCGAGACTGCTCGTAATGAAGATCGGTTGGTATTTGCGGACTTCTATGCAGATTGGTGTTCTAATTGTAAAGCCTTCGAAGACCTGACCTTATCCGATACAAATTTGAACCAGGCGCTCGGTAAAACTATCCTTTTAAAAATCAGGGACGATGATAAGGATTTTCTAATATATGAGAATGACCCTAGATTTCCTGAATTAAAAATTGGTCTTCCTTTCTTTGTGATCTTCTCTTCCGACGGGAAGGTCCTTTTTAAAACTACGAATTATTTAAATACGGCGGATATGATCCGCACCATCAAAGGTGAGAAGTTCCACGCCTCCGGAGAGTGAGACGCGGAGTGGACGAGAGCCACAGAGATATTTTCACACAAAGACACGGAGCCCACAGAGAAGGGTAATGTAGGAACTCCAACACGGATTTGAAAGAAAGGATCTTGTTGACTAAGGATGGATTTTGTGATACGGGGAATGAGGTTCCCACAAGCCACTCCCCCAATCCCAATGCAGGGTGGGGGCGGCCTTTAGTTCATGTAGGAATTCCTACATACTTTTTAACTAACTCTCTGTGACCTCGGTGCTCTCTGTGAGAAAACTTTTGCGATATTTAAGCCGTTACTGGTTGTTCCTTCTCCCAGAGTTTCCATTTCACTAAGAAGTATATACCAACCAATATGATTGCGATCGATACATACTGAGATTGAGAAAATCCATGCCAGTAATATCCGTTTAAGAAGGTAGTAGTTTCTCCGGTAGCACCAGGAATGTTGGATTGTATCGGAGGGTCAATGAATGGGATGACTGCCTTATTTACTCTTAAGAATTCTATTCCTAATCTTGCAAGTCCATGTAGGATCAGATATTGAGCACCGAGGCTGAATTTTTTGAAGTTCTGGAATCTTGCCCATTTTTGGAAGTAGATGAAAAATAGAAAAGATACGAACGATTCCATAACTGGAGTATTCCAAACTGGAACCCCACTTGGGACTGCACTTGTTGGCCAATACGTGAATGTTAAAACTGGAATGTCTGCATGAGTTGCAAATCCGTAACAACCATCTCCGGAAACAAAACATCCTAATCTACCTATTGCATAACCCAATGCCATGCTTGGAATTGTAGCGTCCAAGTAAGCTTTTATATCCAATTTGTTTTGGATCATGTATAAGCTGATAAATAAGATTCCGAACAGGAATCCTCCGTAAAATACCAAACCACTGCCGGAGAATAAACTGGACCAAAGTCCAGGGCGACCAGGGAAACCATCAAAGTGGGTGAGTGGGTATAAATACTTTCCGTCAAAGCCAGGGGTATCTACGAATACTTGGTCCCAGATCTCGAAGATAAAAAATACCTTAGCGCCTACGAATGTTCCGAAAACCCCTAGGATCAAAAGCCAATCTGCATGAGCTGGATCCAGATGTTTTCTTTCTAATTCTTTGGGTAAAAAATAAGAAGCCGCCAAAAAGGCGATCACTACTAAAATACTGAATGTGGAAATTCCTTCCCAGCCGCTGCTGATGTATTTCTGGACGAATGGTACTAGTCCGGGAATATCTATGACTTTATACATGGTTCCTTCTTTGGATCTTTTTTCCCTTATATTCGTTCCCCGAATCGGGAAAGTTTCGGAGAGATTAAAAATTATTCCATATTAACGAATTCTGCAGGGTCCATTGGAGGATCATAACCTATATGAACCTCATAATGTACGTGAGGTCCTGTGGCTTTTCCTGTGGAGCCTACGTTTCCGATATGTTGCCCTCTGGTTACTAATTGCCCTTTTTCAACGAAGACTACGGAACAGTGTCCATACACTGTATAAAATCCGTTCAAGTGATTGATACGAATACTTTTTCCGAGTCCTCCAGCGGATTGTCCATTATCTTCTATCACGCCTGGGGCAGTTGCGTAGATAGGAGTTCCTTCACCCGCGGCAAAATCGATACCTGAGTGGAACTCTCCCATTTCTACTAACCCGAACGGATCCACCCTTCCTCCGAAAGTAGAAGTTACAAATCCTACTCCAGGTTTCAAAGGTCGACCTCTTGGCATCGCATATAGAATAGACTCTCTTTCTTCCAAGTAATCAAATGCATTTTGGAAGGCATGTTTGATCTTGTATAATTCTATATTTCTTTCCGCGAAACCTTCTACAGTATCGGAATATAAATCCATGTTAGTCGAAGATTCAGGAACATTCTTTTTTAAGCTGAACTCTGGTACGTAATCGAAGGTGAGAATTCTTTTCCAGGGAACTTCTTCCCAAGCGACCAGGTTCAATTGTTCCGTCTTTTTTTCTAATCCGGAAATTTCTTTCTTAGCGTCTTTGAGAAGAGAGTTATAATAAAGAAATAACCCCACATTATTGTCAGTCTCTCGGATCAACTCTCGATTCGGTACGAAAAAAAAGTTCATGTAGACCACGAATGCACTCGCGAGCAGAAAAAGAAGAACGGAAAGTACTCCTAAAAACGCGGCCATAAAAACGCTAAGCTCCACATTCAGCACAGCTTCGTGATCATGAGGCACGAGTAGGAAAGAAATTTTACGAGACCCTTTTTCTTTGATTTTTAGCCAGGAAGAACGGAAGCGAAGATACTTGATCTTCAGCCTTTCTGCGGCTCTGGGACGGTCTTCGAACTTTGCCTCGTTGTTCATAGATTTTTACTTGCAGGTAGGGGTCCGACGGGGATTATAGGACTTAACTATCCCATCATATGAAATTTCTGTCCAATCTCTTCAAGAAAAAAATAGGATCCGTCGACGACATTCTTATTTATCCGGAGGGAAGGAGATTTTATCGGGATTCGCATCCGATTCGTAAGACAATGATCGACGAGGATGCGGTAAAGATCATCCACCGTCTCCATAAATTCGGATACAAGGCCTATATTGTAGGTGGAGGAGTGCGGGATCTTCTTTTGGGACGAAAGCCGAAAGATTTCGACGTGGTCACCAACGCGACTCCGAATCAAATTAAGAAAATCTTTAATAATTGCCGTATCATCGGTCGTAGATTTAAAATTGTTCATATTCTCTTCAAGGGAAAGGTGATCGAGGTCAGCACTTTTCGTTCTCTTCCCGAACATCGTTTCGAAAAACCTGTAGAAGATCAGGATTATCTGATCAAACGGGATAATAAATTCGGAACTCCGCAAGAAGACGCCGCCAGAAGAGATTTCACCATCAACGCGTTATACTATGATATCCGTAACGATTCTATCGTGGATTATGTAGGTGGATACGAAGATATCCAAAGCAGACAACTGAGAGTGATCGGAAATCCCGATATTTCTTTCAGAGAAGATCCTGTGAGAATGTTGCGCGCGGTAAAGTTTGCAGTACTTCTCGGTCTAAAAATCGACAGAGGAACTTCTAAATCTATTAAGAAGAATGTTCACGAATTAGAGAAGGCTTCTTCTTCTCGTATGTTGGAAGAATATAATAAAATTTTCCGCACCTGGAGAACTTCTCTCATTTTCCAAGGAATGGCCCAAAATTCCCTTCTGGAAGTTCTATTTAAAGAAGCATTCGAGAAAGAACGCAGAAAAAATCCGGATTTCGGGGACAAGTTTTTGGAAACCAGAGTCGGAAAACGTTTGGTAATTGCCGACAAACTTCTTTCCGAAAGAGAGGAACTCACTCCTCAGATCTTTTATGCACTTTTATTTTCAGACCTTTCCGAAGAATCTTTAACCAAGAAGAGTGGGGGGCACCTGGTTGCTTCCTTAAAACAATCTTTAGAGCCTATTTTCCAGAGATTGGGAACTCCTAAAAAAGATAAGGAAAGACTGATCAAGGTCTTTGCTTCTCAGGAAAGATTTACTCATACCGAAGACGATAAGGCCTCCCAAAATAATTTCTTCCGTAAGAAAGACTTCTTCTACGACGCGTTTTACGTCTTTAAGATCAATGCGATCGCGGATAATAATGATCAGGCTCTACAGTCTGCATTCTTCTGGGAAATCTCTCTCCGTAAAAGACCCGTGTTGCCAAATAGTATTGGTGGAGGCGGAGGCCGAAAAGAAAGCAGCGAACGTGAACGCCCGAATCGAAACCGTAAAGAAAAAGGAAGTGGCGGCGGCCGATTTAAAGATCGTAATAGAAAGGGTCGCCCAAACGGAGAAGGGTCTAAGCAGGCGCCGGAAGCAAGCTCGCAAGATTCCGACGAATCGGAAGACTGATAATTAGCTACGCAAAGGATTGGATCACAAACTGAAGGTTAGTCTTGCCTCTGAATGTGTTCTCTTCTAAGCAACCCCAAAGATCTAACTCACCTTTTTCTCTTAATAATTGGGAGAATTCTTCCGCCTTATTCCAGATAATTGCTTGGACGGATTCGGAAGCGGCCAAAATTTTGAACCTTGCATGTTTACCATCCGACAAAGGACGATAAGAAAGTATTCTTGCTCCTTTTACGGAAAGTAATGGAGCAGGATTTTCCATTCCGAAAGGTTCGAATAATCCAAGCTCGGTATATAAATTTTCTCTTAACTCTTGGGGACGGAGACTTACTAAACTTCTAGTTTCTTCTTGGAAGCCCGAAACTTTTTCGGATTCCAGCCAGCTTCCTGCTTCTTGGAAAAGAATTTCTGCAAGTTTCGGAATCTGATCTATGGAAAGAGAAAATCCTCCGGCTTCTTTATGACCACCAAATTGATGAAAAATATTCTCTGCTTTTTTGAGAAGGTTGAGTACATTTTCGCTACCGTAAGCTCTTACACTTCCTTTTGCGTGTCCATGGTCGGGCGCAATGAATATAACAGGTCTTTTGTATTGTTCCACGAGTCTTGTGGCTACAATGCCGGAAACTCCAGGTTCGAAATCGGGCTCATAACAGAAAAGGATGGGCCTTTCGGTCCTTTCTCTTTTCCTTTTTAGGAAACCTTCTACCCTGAATAAATTTCTTTTGGTTCTTTCTCTTCTTTCTTCGTTTAATTTTAGAAGGTCCGTTGCAAGGGATTCCGCCTCTTTATCCGAGTTGGAAAGAAGAAGTCCAAGTGCCGCTTCCGTTTTTTGCATTCTTCCTGCAGCGTTTAATGCCGGGCCAATACTCCAGCCCAGATCTCTGGAGAGTACCTTCTTCTTATCTAAATCCAATTGAGAGAAAAGTTTTTCCAAGCCGGGGCGATGTGAAAATTCTCCCGTTTTGATTTTTTGTAAAGTATAACAACCTTCTTTGACTATGATTCTATTTTCTCCCACAAGAGGCATCATGTCGGTGATCGTGCCGATAGAAGCAAGATCCAGATTTTTTAAAACCTGTTCCCAGATCGCAGGAGAAGAGGAGATTTGAGAATAAAAAACTTCTCTTTCCGGAAATTGGGTTTTGGAAGTCGAGGGCCAATCTATAAAATTGCCAACAAAATGTTTTTCAGCTTCCGATTTATCCCCTTTAAAAAGTTTGATCCCGTTTTTGACGAGGGAACCGCTGAAAAATGTCTCTCCATCCGGAATCCAGACCAAAGAATTATAATTTTCTAATGTACTATAAAGCCATGCTGTGATCAATTTCCATGCAATGACGGATGTGCAGATCTTTTCGGTAGGATAGAGAGAATCTCCTCTTTTAGGAGAGATCAGTTTACAGGAAGAAGGTATTCTTTCCGGAATCTCGTGGTGATCTAATACCACTACTTGTATACCTTCTTTATTTAATTCTTCTATTTCTTCGCTATTGCTTGTTCCGAAGTCCAGAGTTACGAGTAGGTCCGGTTTGACTTCCCTTACGTATTTCATTGCAGGTTCGCAGAGCCCGTAATCCTCTTCGCTGGAAGTTTTTACGTTAAGCGTCCCTGGATGGATTCCTCTTAAAAAATTGGCGAGAAGGCTCGTGGAACATACTCCGTCGCTGTCCCTATCTCCAAAGAGTAGGATTGATTTTTTTTCTAGAACTGCAGATTGAAGAATGCGGATAGATTCATCCATATCCGGTAATAAAAACGGAGAAGGAAGATCTGCAATATTTTGGGCAAGGACCTTGGTAGGGTCGGAAACCCCTCCGAACTTTGTCCCGAATACATGGGACTGTAGGGGAGTTAGGCCTTGGATGGAAGAATTTGGTAGGTTATGAAAATCCGGTCCATGTTGGGGCATAATTACATGATGCAATTCCCGCTAAATTTTGCTCCTGATTCGATTTCCAGATCTGGAGTGCGAACGTCTCCGACTAATTTTCCGGTTTTGCGAACGGAAACTTTAGAAGCGGCGCTAATATTACCTTTTAGATCCCCTTCGATTTCCAGGGTTCCTGTTTCGATGTCGGCCTCGACTCTTCCGGTCTCGCCTACGATCAAAGATCCAGTGGTCTCGATGGTGCCCTTGAATTGGCCCTTGATCTTCAGTGCGTTATTGAAACGTAGTTTGCCTCGGAATTGGATATCTTCCCCGATAATCGTGTCTATGGATTCTTCGCTCATGAGTCTCCATTCTCGAACCCTAACCAGGCCTTTCAAATGTTTTTCAAAGACATAAATCTGTTTTTTTGCGATTAGAACGCGGCGACTAAGATTGTTTCGATCTCGTTTTTAGGAAGTTCCCTGGGAAGCGAATCCAAGAAAGGAAAAGAAGAAGCAAGACTTGCGATCCCAGGAAGATCTATCTTACGAACCTCGTATTCAGATAACCTTTGTGGGATCTTGAGTTCTATATAAATTTTACGGATCCCTTCTACCGCTTTGATGGCGGCCTCGATCACCGAAATATTAGTGATGTCTTCGTCCAGGGCTTTTGCGATCATCACATACTTACCTGCAGAGGAGGTAAGGTTATACTCCATCACATGTGGAAGAAGAATGGACATCGCCTGAAAAACGTCCAAATTCGTTAGGTTAGAAGCCGCCAAAGAAAGTGCATAACAAAGTCCTAATGAACTGGAAGAATGTGACATCCCCACAAGTAAACTCGCACCAAAGATTGCGTTTTTATACTGTAGATTTTTAGGATCTCTGATGGCAGGCACCAAGTTTTTATAAATGATCTCTATTGCTCTTAAGGAAGAAGAGTTGGTGAGTTCATTCGAATATTTAGAAAGAATACTGTCCACAGCTGCAGCTAAAATTCCCACTCCAACCTTTGCCACGTCCGCAGAAGTCATAAAACTACTGATCTTAGCGTCGGCGATCACCATCTCCGGAAAAAGAAATTCATTCGAAAAATATCGGACGGTTCGATCATCATCCATATACACTGTTGCTGTAGGGGAACATTCTAATCCCATCACAGGATGAGTCGGGATTAGAATGAGAGGAATTGGCTTTTTAAGCCTAAGGTTTTTTTTCAGGATAAAAACATCTTCTGCAAATGTATCGTTATTTGCAAGAAGTGCGACCAACTTTGCAGTGTTCAAACTTTCGTATGAACCGTAACCAATGATACAATTTGCATTTGAGATCCTGGCAAAGTAGGCGGCAGTATCCAGTTCTTTTAATGTAGGTTCCTTCTCTATATTATCGTAAAGAATTACGCCGTCTATATGTTTCTCTAGAGAAGTTTTAATGATGGAGAACTCGTCCATATTCTCCAACTCACTTTGAGTGGATAGAATGACCGCGCGGTTGCCTATATTCTTAACGAAGTTTCCCATTTTAAAACCGCAATCGACTTCAAAATGGATTTTGGTGGGAAAACTAAAATTGATCCAGTCGGGGAGTATCGGCATTGTGTGTCGTTCTCCCTTTTAATTGAGAGGAAGTATGTAAAATCCGGAATCCAAGGGAAACAATTCCGGATTTAATTATGAATTAACGGCCTAAAAAGGATTCTGCGATACGATCAGCTACTGCGTTTAAGATCTCAGGGCTGAGATTATCGTAATCTCCGTTCTTTAATTTTTCCTTAACTTCTTTCAGCTTTGTGGAACGTTCAGAATCCACCGGGCTTGCTACGATTTTTTGAGCAATCGTTTGCACTTCCGCTTGGATACGAGCTTCCGAAGCCTTTTGTTTGGCAGTGTCGGAAATAGAAATATTGTCGAATGATTCCTTAGATTCAGTTTTGCGTACAGGAGTCGACTTACGTGGCTCGTAAGATCCTCCACCAATGCCGCCTATTTTATCGATAGTCATGGGTTTTCCCTCTCACTCTAAAGTATCGGCATCTCCGACACGTCCGTTAAGCATTTTTTTAGGATTTGTATAGATTAGCACCACAAATTCTCCCTTTTCTGGGAATTTGAGGGATTCCAGGTCCTGAACAGGTTCTATTTTCAGGATTTCCTCATGGATTTTAGTCAATTCTCTCCCTAAAAGGATCGGAGAATTTGGAAAAATTTCCCGGATTGCGGAGAGGGTATCTCGGATTCTATGGACCGATTCGAAGATGGTAAGCACACCTTCGAAGTTCTCCCACTCTTTCAATTGGTTTCTTTTTTTACCCTTCTTCTCTGATAAAAATCCAAGAAAGAGAGAAGGTTGCACCTGCCAGCCGGAAACAGAAAGCATGGAGGTAAGAGCGCTTGCTCCCGGGATAGGAATAATTGGGAGCTTCTCCTCTCTCAAAATGCGAACTAATTGGGAACCAGGGTCCGAGACGCCAGGAGTTCCTGCATCGGAAACTAAGGCCAATGTTTTTCCGGATTTCAGATCTTCGATAATACCTTTATAAGGTTCGGCCCCTTGGTCCTTATATAAAGTCCGAGTCTGGGTAGAAATTTCGTAAGTTTGGAGAAGCCTTCTGCTATGCGAAGAATTTTCGCAATAGATAATATCCACCTGCTTGAGCACCTGAACGGCTCTGAAGGTGATGTCTTCTAAATTTCCTATGGGGGTGGCAACTACGTAGGCGGCTCCAGGTCGGACGGTAAATTTGGAGTTAGAAACTTCATTCATAGATTGCAACCCGGCGGAGATTCTCCCGCAGGGCAGGCGCAACCAGTAGCAGCATTTCCCTTAGTACAGGGATTACAAGCGGTTCCGACAGGACAAAGAGATTGGGTGGAAGTGGAGCAGCTTGCCACAGTACATGCAGTAGGATTACAACTGGTATTCGTTCCACAATGGTTTGGGTAGATGGAACTACATCTAGTGACCGGAGTGGACATATTAGAAGTGATACCCGTATTCAATAATGCCCTTAATGTGAAAGTGTAGACCTCACATTTTTGGAACATCAGCACAGGAGAAAATGGCTGCAAATTTTCGATTGTTTGTGTCACTACATTGGAAGTAGAGGCCTGGACCGCTAACTGTGGAAAAGAAGGTTGCACACCGTTTTCCAAATATAGGTTCGCGTTACCTAAGGTTTCTCCTGCAGAAGGAATGGCAAAAGTGATATAAAGATTATAGCCTACAAACTGAGGTTCTAGGTTGGTAATATAATATTTCAAATCGTACTCAGGCTTATGAGTATCTATATTATCGTATTTAGCGGTGATGGAAAAAATTTGAGGGACTCCCACAGGAGTTATGAATACAAACGGTGACTGGGTGACCTCAGTATTCGTTCCGCAAGAAGCAAAAAACAAAAAAACCGAGAATAAAACCGCCTGAACGGCAGGGGTTTTTAGGTTGCCTGCCTTTGGGGTCTGTTGGATTCTAAATTTACAACCCACAAGGATAGAATTCGACCTTGGAGTGGTCTTACAACTAAAAAATTGAGGCTTCCTCATCGTGACTAGAGTTCGAACATTATTAATTTCCGTAGTTTTTATAGTATTTTTCATCTTCTTATTGGTGATCTTATTTTGGACTGACGATGACAAATCAGACTCCAAAAATAAACAAGGCGAAGCAGAAGCACTCGCCAGTATTTTCGGCGGAGGATCGGGATCCACTTCAGGACGCTCCAATTATGGAAAAACAGGTGCAGATCCTTCTTTATTCGATTCTAACTCCGATTTTTTTAAGGCGGGAAAAGCAGAATATCGTGAACCCGAAGCAGGAGAACCTTCTTCCGAAAATAAACCGGGAGCTCCTGCATCAGATTCAGACAATCCTGTAAATCCTCAAACAGGAAAATCTTATACAAATGAGGAGATGGAAAGATTTGCTCAATTAAAGGAGAAGTTTCCGAATAATTCACTTCTTCCCAGCCGCATGAGCCCTGCAGAAAAAGAACAAAGAAAAGTTTTCGAACAAAGAGTATCCGAAGCTACTAGAGCAGTCTTAAGTCGCACTGCATCCAAGGACCAAACGGTAACCTATTACGATTATATGGAGAAACAATCCAAGGACAGATTAGAGATCGTAAAATACTTGGTCGATCTTCAAAAAGGATCAGGAGATCCTGAACAAGAAAAGAAGTTAGAAACAATCCAACAAACTATGATCCAACAATTGGAACAAGTGCAAAAGGATAAACAAAGAGCTTACGAGCAAGCCGGATTATAGGGCACAGAGTTTAAAGAGGCGCGTAGTTTTCTCACACAGAGGCACGAAGTCACAGAGAATTGTGTGAATTAGAAATTGATGTCACTCAAAATCGGAAAACGGAAACTGGATTTAGGATCCAAACCGTATTCATCCAAATGAAAAGAAGGCGGAAGCCTTTCTCTTTTCCATTGGCTTGCTGAGAATAATTTTAAAAATTTCTTTTTACCTTCTTCTGCTTCTTTCTGGTCGGACCATTCCTGGGATTCTAAAAGATTGTCCGGGGATTTTCCTAAAAACACAAAATTCCTTTCTAATTTTTGAAGAAGTGAATAAGGCATCAGATCCTTCTCATCTTCTTGTTTTTCAGAAAGTGGTTTTAATTCGGCAGTAGGTTTAGAATTCAGAATACCTTCTAATGCATTTATCTTAGGAAGGATTAAATCTTTTCCTTCATAAACATTTTTAAGCCAAGAAAGTAAAAATTCCTTACTAACTCCAGTGAGCGGAGCAACAGAACCGGAAGAGTCACCATCCATCGTAGTATATCCCACACTTGCCTCACTTCTATTTCCTGTAGAAAGTAGAAGATGTCCATTCAGATTGGCAAGTAACCAAATCAATGGGGACCTAACTCTTGCTTGGATATTTTGGAGTGCAAGATTATGTTCTTTCCAGTTAGGAATGAGTCCTTTTACGGAGGAAATTTTTTCCAACATGGATTTTACTTCCGAATCCACGGTGATCTCCGCATGAGTAAAACCTAATTCTTCCGAAAGTTGTTTTGCGGAATTTTTGGTTTGTTCCGAATTGTTTTCTGTTCCTTGGAAAAGTGTGAATAGTAGATTTTTAGGATCTAATCCTAAGGATTCTATATATTTAGGCCCGAGTTCTTTTCCAGAGAAAAGAATTCCTGCTTTTACCAGAAGTGCACAGGCAGCGCTATCTGCTCCGCCCGAAAGCGATAATGTATAACCTTTCGTTTTGGATTTGATTAAATAATCAAATAAACCAAGAGAAGTTGCTCTCGTAAAATCCTGGAATAGATCCGATTTGGAAACTTGGACTCCATTATTAAAATCCTTTTGGGATTTAAGAGGATGGATCTCTATTCTTTGTAGACCTTTTCCTCTAGACCTGAATTCTCGCGTACCTGAAGATCTGAAATTTCTTGCACGATTGGATCTAAGCTGCGTGGAATCCAAATCCAAATGAGTACTTTCAAAATCCGTAAAGTGAAGTTTGGGGCCTTCTTGTTTTACGTTCCCGTCCACGATTCCCATACAGCCGCCTTCGAAAATCAAACGACCTGATTCGTTCCCATCCAAATTCGCATAAAGAATTGCAGTGGAAGAGTTGCGGGAAGACTCGGAGAACATTTTTTTACGGATCTCTTGTTTTCCCAAAGCAAAATGAGAAGCTCCTGGAGAAAGGATTAGATCCGCTCCTGCTTCTACCAAATATTGTCCCGGTCTTGTTTGGACCCAGGAATCCTCGCAGATCTCTATTCCGAAATTAAAATCAGGGCTTTCAAAAAGTAGGGAACCGAATGGCACTTCTGATCCGTCGGGAGTGATTGCGTAATTTCTGGACTCTTCTCCCTTTGTGAACCATCTGTTTTCGTAATGTACGCCTGTTTGGGCCAGGTTCTGTTTTGGGACGAGGCCTAAAATTTGTCCATTTTGCAAAACTGCAGATACATTGAATAAATAGGGACTTTGAAAAAATGGAAGTCCAATAATTACCGTTTTACCGGAAGTCGCTTTTGCAATCTCTAATAAGCTTTTCCAAGATTGTTCCCAAACCCAAGGAAAATAAAAAGTGTCCTCACAACCATAACCGGAAATACAGAGTTCCGGGAAAAGGATCAGGGAAGAATTTCCATTGGCCTCAATTGCGGCTAGGATCTTTTCTCGATTTCCTTTAAAATCTAAGGCGGTCGTTTTTAAACTTACTGCTGTGCAACGATAGAAGGACATTTCCTTCCTAGGATCCTCTATTAGTAGTTATAGAAAAGGATTTTTTAATTCCAGATAGATCCTTTCAGCTGCTCCTCTGCCGGTTTCCACAAATTGGCGATTGGAAAAACGAATGGCCTCTTTTCTTTCGGAGCTTAATTGTAGTATTTCTAAAACTTCTTCTTTGGTGTGGATAATGAATAGACCGCCTCTATGATTTAATTCCATTGCTTCCGGTGCATGTGTGATCCTTGGACCGCTCAAAAGTGGGAGTCCAAAATACGCGGGCTCCAGAACATTATGCACTCTATTATGTAGCGCTCCACCTACATATGCAAAGTCCGCGGCTCTATACGCATGGGCCAAGATCCCAAGCACATCGAATAAAATCACTCTGGAAGAAATGGAATCAAACTCTGAGCGAGAATATAAAGTATAGTCTGAAGTAAATGATCTGATCTCCGATTCTAACCTAATGATTCTTGACGGATCTGTTTTATGAGGAAAGATCCAGAATGCAGTATTTTTCAGAGAAGGTTCCTGCAGAAGTGGAAGTAATAATTTTTCGCAAGGCTCGTACGTAGAAGCGAGTAAAAATACCTGAGAGAAAGAATAGTTTTTTGGCTTTCTAAATTCTCTTTGGCTTGTTTCAATTTTTTGGATTACAGAATCGAATCTGGAATCTCCTAGAGTTTTGATAAATTTTTTCTCTCCGAGTAATTCTTTAAATTTCTCTTCTCCGGAAGGATGAGAAGTTAGAATTTTATCGAATAAAAAAAATGCTGCCTTATAAAATTTCTTTTTTATAAATCCTTTAGGGGGAGTGATAACTGCGGAAGCAAGGACGGTTTGGACCCTTCTTCTTTTGGCTGCTATAAGTAAATTAGGCCAACGATCCCAGGCCATACATACCAAAACTTCTGGTGAAAATTTATCTAAAATAAAATCATAACTCCAAGGAAAATCCAAAGGAAGACGAAATTTTAGATCTGCCGGAAAAGCCTCTAAACTAGAATCTCTAACTGAATCTGAGAATACACTTTGGAGAATAAAAGTTTCCGGCTCCTTCTTCTTATACACTAGGGCTAGAGCCTTACATTGGTCCAATTCGCCTACTGATGCTGCATGTAACCAGACTACTTTTTGTGCCTTGGGTGCAAAAGGGTAGGAGAGTATTCTTCGCTTATCTTCTTTTCGGTTCCTAAGAAAATTTTTTGCACCCGGAATGAGCAGTGAGAAAACGAAAATCCAGGGCCAAAGAAGGATCGTCAAAATCCGATACGTTATTAGCATAGTGGTATGAGATCTCCTCTTTTTGTATTCGACCTTATGGATACCCTGATCCAGGACCCATTCCATTTGGCCTTAAAAGAACTTTTGCCCAGAGAACATTGGGAAGATTTTAAGAACGGTCGGGAAAAGCAAGCCTTCTTGGATTTCGAAATGGGAAGAATTGAGGAAGAGGATTTTTTCCAGAGATTTTATTTAGACTCTTATAAGGACAAAGGTCTGCCTCATCCCAAGGATTTAAAAGAGAAGATGTTTTCCAAGATCAATCCGATTTCCGAAACTTTGGAGATCGTAAAAAGTCTGAAGGAAAAAGGATTTTCCGCGGTCTTAGCTAGCAATTATTCGATTTGGTACAAAGAGGTTATGAAATTCCCGGAGATAGGAGAAATCCTACATTCTCTAGACGCGTTATATTTCTCCTGCGAAATGGGTGTGAGAAAACCTGCCCAAGAATATTATCAATGGATAGAGACTGATTTTCCTGGAAAAGATTATGTATTTATCGATGATAATCCAACCAACGTGGAAGTCGCAGGGTATATGAACTGGAATGCTTTTAAGTTTAATCCCAAAAAACCGGAGGAGTTAAAGAATTTCCTTACAGAGCAGTACCCCAATTGTCTTTGACGTCCGCTCCTGGATAAGATTCTTCTCTGCTATCGATTAGTATCCCGAGACGATCCATATAAAAATAAAATTCACCCTTGGGCTGGAAAGGATTCGGTTTGATCCGAATCGAGACGAGCTCCAATGGAAAACGGAGAGATTGGTTGAGCCTGATATTTTTGGCCGGGACCGCAATTTGGGCCTCTATTCTTTTCCAGCCGTCGAATTTTAGATCTCCTAATTCCAAAACGATCTCTTTGGATTTTTTCTGATGGAAAACCAATTCCAGAACAACATTATGATTATTGGAGTAAGCCCAAAAAAACACACGCGTTGGAATTCCGATCGGAAGACGAATAGGTTCCTTAGGTCGGATCTCTAAATGTTCATGTTTTGGATTTTCGAAGAATGTTTGTACCATCATGGACCTGTATTCTTCTTTGGGGGAGGCCTTGTATAATTCCCTTTCTTTCAAGAATGCAGGAGAGTCCGGGACCTGAGATACATAGTCTATCCTGTTTAAGAAGGAGACCCCTCTATAAACTTCCCAAGGTCTTTCTCCCTCGAATGAATCTACCAGAAAAAGATTGTAATGCTTCCAATCGACTAGTACTTTTTCTAATTGAAGTACTCTGCTTGCCTCGTCTTGGTCTCTTTTGACCGGAGGTGCCCAGATCGGTTTAGGAAGGATCCATAAACTTAGGCAAAAACAGAATAGAAGGTTCCGGATCACTCTAGATCTTTCGGTAGATTTTGTGGATCTCCTAATAAGAAGCAGCGTTTTTTGGCCAATTCTAGGGTTTTCCAAGCCGATAATTCAATAAGGTATTTTATGAACCGGGATATTCTCAAAATCCTACTGAGCGGACTTCTTATTCTGCTACTTGGATCTCTTGCATTTTATTTATACGTGGAAAGAGATCGGATCGCCGCTTGGTACAAGGACAAAAATGTCCAGGTAGAGGAGAAGTCACAACCAGAGAGGACCATTCTCACACCGGAAGAAGTACCTGACGGAAAAGATCTATCTTCTCCCAGCCAAAACTTTGACTCCGATTTTTCCAAACCAAAGGACACAGTGACCGAACCTTCTTCCCAACCCTTACCTAAAGACTATGAGGTTCCTGGTTTAGGAAAGGAGAAGAAGGACTCACTCTCCACAAAAACTTCCGAGAAACAGGAAACAAAAGTTTCTGACACTTCTGAACTTCCTAAAAGAGAAGAAATGGATCGTCCTAGAACAAAACAAAGAGACGAAAGTTTAGTAGAATACGACGACGGTCCTAAACCGAAAAAAGAAAAACATCATTATAGAAAGTACAAGAAAAGAAGAACGGCTCATTCTTCCATAAATGCTAAGATTAGCTCTTTGGAAAAGAGAGTCGGACGTTTAGAAAAAAAACTAGGAATGAAAAACGGATCACCTAAGAAGAAGAGCAAAATATCTTTACGCAAACGTGTGGAAATCCTGGAACAAGAAGTTTCCGGTCTGAAAAAAAAGTCCAAGGCCGAATAGGTGTGGGTGTCTCTGAGAACTATAGATCTATAGTACAAGAATTGGAGTCCCTGAAACAATTAGGAACTCCCACGCTCATTGCAGTTTCCAAATTCCAACCTAAAGAAAAAGTCCAAGAAGCAATCTCCGGGGGAGTCATCCATTTCGGAGAAAATAGAGTCCAAGAAGGGATAGAAAAATTTTCCGGCTTGGGAAAACCTGAAAAAGATTTTATACTACATCATATAGGCCCCGTACAATCTTCTCATATTAGAAAGTATACCGGTTTATACTCATTCGTGCATGGAGTAGGTTCCGAAAAGATCCTACAAGAATTGAAAAGAAGAATGGATGTGGACCGCTGGAAGATACGTTACTTCCTACAAGTCAATCTAACAGAAGAAGATTCGAAATCAGGATTTTCGAAAGAAGAAGTTTTGAAACTTCTTCAGAAAAAAGAAACTCTCAGTTCCGAGTTCTGTATGTTAGAAGGTTTTATGACAATGGGCCCAAGCTCTGGAGATCCGAAAGAAACTCACAAAGTGTTTCAAGAGATCGCGGAGATCCGAAAAGAATTTTTTCCCCAAGGAAAACTATCCATGGGGATGTCAGGTGATTACAGGATTGCATTGGAAGAAGGAAGCGATTATCTTAGGGTTGGGACCGCAATATTCGGAGAAAGAACATGAAATATAATAAAATCGGTATTATAGGCTGCGGGAATATGGGAGGAGCGATCTACCGTTCTCTCCAATCTAGAAAAATAGATGTGATCGGTTTTGATCCTTATCTTGATCCAAAAAAAGCAGAAGGAATGGTTTTGGAATCCGATTGGTCCCAATTTCAGAAGAAAGCGGACCTTATTATTGTAGCGGTAAAACCTGCGGAGGTGTCTAAAACTCTTAGATCCTTGGAATCTCCTAAGGCAATTCTATCCGTAGCTGCAGGAATAGACACAAAGATACTTTCTTCTTCTGCTCCAAGTGGCTCCAAGGTGGTTCGTATTATGCCGAATCTTCCCATAATGGTAGGAAAGGGCGCATTGGGCTATTACGGAGATAAGGAATTGTATGAAAGTCTAAAAGAAATTTTCTCACCTATCTCTTATTGTTTGGAACTTTCTAAAGAAGAACTATTAGATGCAGTGACAGGACTCTCAGGTTCAGGGCCTGCCTACGTACTTAGGTTTATCCAAAGTTTGGCAGAAGGTGGAGTTGCCTCGGGTTTGACATACTCTCAAGCTTTGGAGCTTTCCATACAAACTGTGATAGGTGGTGCTGAATTACTTGCAAAAGAATTGGAAAAGAATCCAGATACTCATCCGGAAGTTTTGAAAAACAAAGTAACTTCTCCAGGCGGAACAACCATCGCAGGTTTAGAAGAGTTAGAGAAGAATAAGTTCCCATTTGCTATTATCTCTGCAGTGAAAAGAGCGACTGAACGTTCTAAAGAGTTAGGAAACTAAATAGAAAGGATTAGCAAATAAGAGATTTGTTTCTTTTTTATAAGGAAAGAGTAGAAAAGGTAGAAATTAAACGTCTCTTTGTCTACTTTTGGGGATAATGATTTGATGTAAAACGCTCTAGCGCGGACAGGATTCGAACCTGTGACCTTTGGGTTATGAGCCCAACGAGCTACCGGCTGCTCCACCGCGCGGCGTCTAAAACCATGTTTCCTTGACCCAGGCTGAAAGTCAATTGAAAAACAAAAAGAGTTTGATTTCCCCGAGGAAAGCTTTTTGATGCTACTACCTCTTGCGGATCGACTTCACGGAAAATGTTCAAAGTCCGTAGGCGAAGAAACGGATTAGCGAAATAGATTATCTTTTCAATTTTGTATTGGGAGATTCCACAGTTGATCGGAAAAGACAATGACCCATTGATGATCGAATATTATGAGAAGAAGATCTATGATCAGAAACAACTTCTCGAGATCAGTAAGGCTCTTAATTCCACACTGGATTATAAGTATCTAATCGATGCTATTTTAAATATTTGTTTAGCTCAACTTCAAACATTGAGCGCGGCTATCTTTTTAGCTCCAGAAGCTGACTCTAATTATTTCGAATTGGAACCTAGTTTCAAAGGATTCGATCTTGCGGAAGATGATGCAGGGTTCCGAATCAAAACAGATGCACCTTTAGTTACTTTTTTAGAGACCAAACTTAAGGCTATGACTCCCGATCAAGTCGAAGAGTCCATGGGCTTAAGCCCTGAGCTGGAATTTTTAAGAAGAATCGGCGGAGACCTCATCATTCCTTTGAATGCAAAGGGAAAAGTGAACGGACTTCTTCTATTAGGTGAAAAGATCACCATGGGAGAATGGATGGAAGAGGATAGAGACTTTCTCACGACTCTTTCTACTCTTGCAGGGATTGCAGTTGAGAACTCTAGACTGTATGAGCTTGCTACCGTTGACATGATGACCGGTCTGAAAGTACATCACTATTTCCAAACTAAATTGAAAGAAGAGATGGAACGTTGCCGTAAAAAAAGAACAAATCTTGCTCTTCTATTCACCGACGTGGACAATTTCAAAAAGTTCAATGATACTCATGGACACCAGGCAGGTGACCAAGTATTGATCGAAGTTGCTGCAAGGCTGATCCAATGTGCAGGCAAACATGATATCGCTGCCAGATATGGTGGAGAGGAATTTTGTTTAGTCATGCCTGGAGCGGACTTAAAGCGAGGTTTTGAAATGGGAGAACGTTTGAGAAAGGCGGTAGAAGCTGCTTCTATCCCGAATCCGAATGGGGGCCCTGATTTCCAAGTCACTCTTTCTATAGGAGTTTCCGAGTTTTGGGCGAGTGATCGAAACAATAAGGACCTGATAGAAAGGGCAGATAAGGCTCTTTATGAGGCGAAACACTCCGGCAAAAACAGGACCGTTTCCTTCCAAATTCCGGTCCAGAACTAGTTTTTTCCAGATTTCATGGGGATTTCGGGCTTATCGAATTCTAAAATTCGGCCGAAACCTCTATCATGGAAAAACAACTTGAGCTGGACCATTATTATATCAGCCAGATCGAAGAGGCGGAGCTCGGAAAACGTATCCGTAATCGCGCTTTAGGAAGAGAAGAGTTCGATTTTTCTCCTTATTCCTGCTTTATCGAGTATAAGGCAAAGGATGTCCAGACTGGAATAGAGTATAGGGACTGTGTGATAGATTATACACGTTGTCCAAACTCTCGCTGCATCAAAAAACTGCTGTAATTCTAAAGCGAACTTGGACGCAGTTCGCTTTTCAAAACTTCCTCATCATAAAAAAGAATCGATTTTTTCTCTCAATTTGAAATCCTAATCGGGTTTTCGATTCATTCCGATGTTTTTTCTTCCAAATCGTACATTCAAAAAAAGAACTATTCTTTCCAGGATTATCCTTGGGGCATTTTTCTTTTATATAACAGGATGTACTACTTTCGATTTTCGGAATTTATTCTCAGGTTATATCCGTTACGAAAAAGATGCAGGTGGAATCTGGATCCGACTCCCTCTCAAAGAAGTGGATCATCTTCCTGTCATTTATCTTTCCTTAGATAAGGATAGAGAACCTCTTAGATTCCTGATTGATACTGGAGCATTTGTTTCTTTCCTTTCGGAAGACCATGTTCCTGAAAATTCTCCCAAAAGAGTTTTGAGTGCGAGTTTCCCGGGAGGTTCTGTTCAGTCAGTAAGAAGAACGATCAAAAATGATCTATTCATCGGCGGGATTCGTCCTTTCGAGTCAGTGGAATTTTATTCTCATGTGTTTCCTAAAGAACTTAGAGTAGATGGGATTTTAGGAATGAATGCTTTCTTAGGTTCGGTCGTGGTTTTGGATTTGCCGGATCGTATTTCTCTTTGGAGATCTTCTACCTCTAGTCCTGCTCCCGGATTTTTAGAAGAAAATTTATTTCCCATGTTTTTGAAGTCTGGTCAACCGTCTGCAGTTCTTCTTCGTCCACCCGGAACTCGAAAAGAATCTTGGATCTTAGACACCGGAGCCGAATATAGCGTTCTAGACTGGGACACAATCAAATCGGATCATTCCACAGAATACGTAGAAGGTAAAGAAGCCACAGTATTCAATTTTGGTGGGGGCCGATTAAAGGCGAAGATCAGAACACTTCGGCCTTTTTGTCCTGTTTTTGTGAAAAACGATTCTGAGGGTATAGGTTTCTGTACCCCTGAATTGGAGGTCTTTCCTGGTGGAATTCCTCCGGATGCTTTGCATTCGGACCATCGAAGAGGAATTGTAGGGATCCTGGGGCGGAATTGGATGGAAAACTATCGAATTCTTTTGGACACAAAAAGGAGTCTTATTGGTATAGTAGGAAAGGAATTGGATCCAGGAAATGAGTAAGGGTAAGATCATAGTAGCGATGAGTGGAGGGGTGGACAGTGCGGTCACTGCAGGCCTACTCATGGAAGAAGGTTACGAAGTGATCGGTGTCAACCTGCGCACCTGGGAATACGAGGCACCTGCCTGTGATACCACTAAAAAATCCTGTTGTTCTCCAGAAGATATAAGGGATGCGAGAGACGTGGGTCTCTCTTTAAATATCCCTTTTTACGTGATCAAGATGGAGAAACTTTTCCAAGAGAAGGTCATAGACAGGTTCGTAAACGATTACAAGGAAGGAAAGACCCCGAATCCTTGTGTGGAATGTAATACTTTTGTGAAGTTTGGTGCCTTATTCGAAAAGGCACAAGCATTAGGAATTGATAAAATAGCCACCGGACATTATGCGAATGTTGTAGAGATAGACGGAAGATATGCTATTTCCAATGCGCAAGACATGAATAAGAACCAGGCATATTATCTATACGGACTGTCTCAAGAGAATCTGAAAAATACTGTTTTTCCTTTGGGCGGAATGACTAAACCTGAAGTTCGAGAGATCGCAAGAAGAATGGGACTTCCTGTCGCAGAAAAAGCGGAGTCCCAAGAAATCTGTTTTATTCCTGAAAACGATTATAGAAAGTTTTTAGCTAAGAAGAATATAGACTTCACTCCTGGAGTATTCAAATTACAGGACGGACAGGTAATCGGAGAACATTCCGGAAAAGAAAACTTCACCATAGGACAAAGAAAAGGTTTAGGTATCGCTTGGAAGGCTCCTCTATATGTGATCTCTATCCAAGACGACGGAACGGTTGTATTGGCAGAAGAGAGACAAACCTTCGTAGAATCTTTTATCGTAGAAGATCTAAATCTGCAAGCTTGGGCTCCCGTCTTGAAAGCGGAAAGTTCAGAATGTAGGGTGCAAGTAAGATATCGTTCCCGTCCTATCAAAGCTAAAGTAGTACGTAACGAAAATTTTATACAAGTATTTCCTTTGGAAGAAGTAAAGGGTGTAGCTCCAGGACAATCTGCAGTCTTCTATCCAAATGGTTCTGATTATTTACTCGCAGGTGGGATTATCCGAAAAGGAAGTGTGGCCACCTACGAAAAATCAGATCTAAGTATTTTAGAAAATTCGGAACTAGGAGTCAGCGTTCTTCCGTGAGTAAAAAAATCGCAGGTAAGACGATCCTAATTATTGGCGGAGGACTTCTACAGGTCCCCATCATCCAAACAGCAAAAACAATGCTTCTCAGGACTGTGGTTGCAGATATGAATCCGGAGGCACCTGGTCTGAAAATTTGTGATCTTCCTTTGATCATGTCCACAAAGGACATAGAAGGAATGGTGAGAGAGGCCAAAAAATTATCCGCTACTACTAAGATAGACGGTGTCATCACAGCGGGAACGGATGCGAGTATGACAGTGGCCGCAGTGGCCAATGCCTTGGATCTTCCGGGGATCCGTTTTGTGGATGCAGAAGCCGCTTCCAATAAAGTAAAAATGAGAGAACGCCTGAAAAAAGCAGGTGTTCCTATTCCCGGTTTTGCACCCGTGTGGAGTATCCAAGATACTCGTGACGCGTTGGAATTCCTAAAATTCCCGTTGGTAATGAAACCTGCGGACAATATGGGTGCCCGGGGAGTTGTAAAAGTAAATAATAGAGAAGAACTCCAAGCCGCGTTCAAACATGCAAAAAAATATTCTCCAACCGGCGAGATGATCTTAGAAGAATATATGCCAGGTCCCGAAGTTTCCGTGGATGCACTTGCTTGGGACGGCAAATTTATGATTACAGGTCTTGCGGACCGTATCATAGAAAGAGAACCTTATTTTATAGAGATGGGCCATAATATGCCTTCCGCTCTTTCTCCCGAGATCCAAAAAGAAATAGAGGATGTGATGTTCCGAGGAATGCAGGCACTCGGGATCCGAAGAGGTGCGGGTAAAGGAGATATCAAAGTTACTCCTACAGGTGTAAAAGTAGGGGAGATTGCGGCACGTCTTTCCGGCGGATTCATGTCCGCTTTAACTTTTCCATTATCCAGCGGTATCAATTTGAATCGAGCCGCCATCTTGATCGCACTCGGAGAAGAGCCTGATAATTTAGAGCCATTATTTCACAGAGTATCTATAGAAAGAGCATTACTTGCGCCCAAAGGGAAACTTCTTTCAATCGATGGATTGGAAGAGGCCAAAAAAATAGAAGGTGTGACCGATATTTTTCTTTTGCATAAAGTGGGAGATATAATCCCAGAGCCCACGAATAATATCGAAAAAACGGGACATGTGATCATCTCCGCGGAGAACTTAAGCCAAGCCGAGAGTATTTTTTCCAAAGTATTAAAGACGATTCAATTTAGTTCCGACGAATTGTATTCCATTTCCGAAAAAGAAATTGCGGCTAACGCAAGGATCCGTTTCGGAAAAGAGATCTGTTGGGTTTGCAAGGTTTGTGACGGAACGGACTGCGCGTCGGGAGTTCCTGGAATGGGTGGAGTAGGAAGAATGCTCAGCTTCCAGGACAATACCAAAGCATTGGAAGAATATTCCATTCTACCCAGATATATCCGAGAAAATGTGCAAGCGAGTACTGAAAGCCAATTTTTAGGTCAGAAATTATCGACTTCTTTCATGTGTGCCCCTATGACAGGTGCGATCACAAATATGAGCGGAGCTATGGATGAGTATACTCTCGCTGCAGTTTTGTTGGAAGGATGTTTGGCTTCCGGCAGCTTAGCATGGTTAGGTGATGGCGCAAGTCCTGAAAAATATCTGATCATTCTGGAAGCTCTCAAAAAAGTAAATGGAAAAGGTGTGCTCATCTGCAAACCAAGAGAGGACGAGGGGCTTATCAAAGAAAGATTCCAAGAAGCGGAGGCACAGGGAGTTCTCGCACTCGGAATGGATATAGACGCGGTGAATTTCAAAACATTGGTCCAGAAAAAAATCCCTTCGATCACAAGAGGAGTGGATGCTCTTTCTAAAATACGTTCTTATACAAAACTTCCTTTTATCTTAAAAGGTGTGATGAGTCCTGAAGATGCGATCCTCGCGAAAGAAGCGGGAGCGGATGCGATCGTTGTCTCCAATCATGGAGGTAGGGTACTAGATGATATGCCTGGGACTGCGAGAGTTCTTCCTAAGATCAGAGAGGCCCTAGGTCCCGATTTCCCGATTTCCGTAGACGGAGGCGTAAGGAGTGGTGCAGACGTTTTCAAAATGCACGCATTAGGAGCGAACAACGTTTTGATCGGAAGACCGATGGCGATTTCGGCAGTGGGAGGTGGAGTCGCAGGAGTCCGGTTTTTAGTAAGCCAATACACGGAAGGTTTGGCACAGGCAATGAATACTGTCGGAGTTTCCAAAATTTCCGAGATTAGGAAAGAATTTATTTTCAGAAAAAAAGAGGAAACTGCCTCTTAATTTCAACCTTAGATTTTTCTTTTTGCCAGACTTTTGATACAATTCCACAAAAGGTCTCCCGGGCATCCCCACAACGTATTAGTAGAATATAATGCAAAAAGAATGATCCGGAAAATTCCTTGGAATCAGTAATTTCCTTTCCCTAAACGAGGGAGCCGTTAAACTCGGATTCCTTGCCAAAGGATACGGGATTCCTTTAGGAGGAAAGTTTGGATAGGACAGTCAAAGAAACAGAGGCTCTGACTAAAATCCTCCAAACATTGTTTGCGAGACTACCTGTTTCTGTGGAAATCAAGGGCAGGTCTTATCCCGCAAAAATTGTAGGGATCAAAGACGGTCTCTATCTTTTGACTTCTTTACCAGGAAAACCCGATGGAGAGAAGACTCGGATCTTATTTCTCACTCATAATAATCATTTTTTCCACGGAGTTTTTACGGTTGTTCAAAGAAATGCGGGCAATGGTTTGGAATTACTTAGGATCCAGGCAGTAAAGGTCAGTGAGGCAAAACGTGCCCAAGGCAGGGTGGAATTGGAAGGAGGCGGTGGAGAACCGATCATTCTCACCAATCTCATCAACCAACTTCACTTGAGACGTTCATTAGGTTTTGTTGATAAAATTGTAGAAACTATCCTTCAGAAACATTCCAAAAAAATGAAAGAGACCTATCCGGATTCTCTGATCTATTTTTCGGATCGAATGGATAACCGTCTTAGGATCATGTACAACTTTGAACAATCCATCTTCGTTACCAATCGTTTGGAAAGAAGTTCGGGCGGAGCAGGACAAAATTTCGTTCCTATCGAAGAATATCTAAAACTTCTAGCATTGAATAAATTGGAATCTAGATTTATTTCCGAAATTTCGGTTTTGATAAGATATAAAAATTATACACCTCTAGGGTATGTTCAGGTTCTTTCCGACAGACCTTTGGATACTGAAGATTATAATAAGATCACATTATTCGCTGCCGCAATCTCTAGAGATGTGATCTCTTCCGGATTCTTCCAAGAGTCCAAAGAAAGATGTATCGCCGAAGATATAAGTAGAAGCGGACTCGGATTTTTCCATCCTCAGTCCATCTTCTTTTCCAGAAGTTTTGCGGTTGGAGAAATTTTACTCTTCGATCTACAAATGAACCAGGAACTGAAGGGAACTTACAGAGCCGTTATCCGAAACATTACGAACACGGACAAAATGTTCCGTATTGGTTTACAATTTTTCAACTTGAATTCTAAAGAAGAAGAGATGTTGAACCAATTCGTGGATTCCAGATTAGGGCCGGGAGAAGGTTCTCAAGCTCCAGAATCTAACGTTCCGGATCCAGGGCCTCCTGCAGAAGAAGAATCTGCTCCTGAAATGGAAACAGTTTCGGAAGAAGTACCTGATATGGGTTTCGAAGGAGAAGAAGAGTCTGTCTAATTCTCCTACACAGGAAGCTCTCAGGACAAAGATTGGAAAAGAAGAAGCCGGTTCCAGACTGGATGTGTTTCTTGCCTCCAGATTTACTTACCAATCCAGATCCAATTGGAGAAAAATATTAGAAGAAGGTAAAATACTTGTACATGGAAAGCCTGCTAAACCTTCTTACTCCATTAAGGAAGGAGACGAGATACTTTATCTTCCTGGAGAAAGTTTCGAACCTCCTGTCCAAAGGGATTTCAAAATTTTATTCCAAGACTCTCGATACATCGCGGTAGAAAAATCGGGGGACATCCCGATTCATAGCGCCGGCAGATACAGAAAAAATAATCTCACGGATCTTTTGGAAGAAGATCCTCGTTTCGAAAAAATTTATACAATCCACAGACTGGATCGAGAAACATCCGGAGTGGTGGTTTTTGGAAAGGATTCCGAAGCTGCTTCTAAATTATCCGATCTATTCTCGAAGAGAAAAGTAAACAAAACGTATATCTCTTATGTTTGGGGAAATTTTCCAACTCGTCTTAAGGCAAAAGGATTTTTGATTTCGGATCCTTCTTCTTTGATTCGTAAAAAAAGAAGGTTCGTTCCGGAGGATTTTTTTCGGAAATTAGAAACTCCGGAAGAAGATCTGGAAACCTCTGAAACTACCTTTCGAAAAATCGGAGAAGGTACGCTCCATGGAGTCACCTTTTCTAAAGTATATTGTTTTCCCAAAACGGGAAGATTACACCAAATTCGAGCTACATTATATTCTTTAGGATTTCCCTTGCTCGGAGATAAAATTTACGGAAGAGATGAGAACACATTTATAGAATTTATAGAAGGTAAAAATCCTGATTTACTATCAAAACTTGGAATGAATCGACAGGCCTTACATTCCAGTTCTCTAAAGTTCATTCATCCATTTACAGGAATAAAAACCAAGATCAGATCCGGTTTGCCTAAGGATTTTCCGGAATGAGCGAAAAACCAGGATTTTGGATTTCCTTATTTCCTCTCGGATTTTTGATCCTTTCTTTGAGTATCGCAGGATATTTATTTGGGGGCGGAATAGCAGAAGGACCGGCCCAAATTTTATTATTCAGTGCGGGTGCAATCTCTGCAGGAATTTCCAGACTGAGAGGAATTTCTTGGGAAAAAATAGAAAATACAGTTCTGGATTCTCTTCGAAATGTTCTACAACCAATTCTTATCTTACTTTTGATCGGTGCTTTGATCGGGATTTGGATTCGTTCCGGGATTGTTCCTGCACTTATAGTCTGGGGACTGGAATTATTAAAACCTGAGATCTTTTTACCTTCTGCATTGATCTTATCTTCCGTGGTTTCTTTGGCCACTGGAAGTTCCTGGTCTACCGCCGGAACTATTGGAGTTGCATTGATCGGAGTGGGAGCGGGACTCGGGAAACCTTTGGGAATGGTAGCGGGAGCAGTTGTCTCAGGAGCTTATTTCGGAGATAAACTTTCTCCATTTTCGGAAACTACGAATCTTGCATCCTCCATCACTGGAGTTTCTCTTCTATCACATATCCGTAATATGGCAAGAACCACTTTACCTGCATTCGGGATCTGTCTTTTGGCATTCGGATTTTTAGGTTGGGGTGGAAGCCAAGGAGATACCGAGACTGCAACAGGCCCTGTGATCTCCGCTTTGAAGGCGGAATTCCATATTTCTTGGGTTTTACTTTTTCCTCCTCTGCTTACATTTTTTCTAATTTATTTTAGGGTTTCTGCAATTCCTTCCATCTTCATCGGGATTTTGAGTGGAGGGGTTTGTTTTGTTCTAACCCAGTCCAATATATATGCAAATTCTTTAAACTTCCAAGACGCGGCTTCCTCTGCTTTTAAAAATTTGGTTTCTGCCGCCTCCGAGGGCACTAAGGTCAAGACTGGGCACGCTGTTGTGGATGGTTTATTGTCCAGGGGCGGAATGTCTTCTATGCTTTCCACTGTTTGGCTCATAATCTCAGCTATGTTTTACGCAGGGATTATGGAGGGAGGTGGAATGACCCAAGTTTTAGCCGAGAAGGTTTTAAATTGGGCCAAGGCAAGAGGTTCCTTGTTTGCCGCTACCGTCTTTACTTGTGTTGGGACCAATTTATTTTGCGCGGACCAATATCTCGCAATCGTAGTTCCTGGAAAAATGTTTAAGGAAGCCTATTCTAGAAAAGGTTTGGATCCTAGAAATCTTTCCCGGTGTTTAGAAGATTCCGGAACAATGACCTCTGCCTTGGTTCCTTGGAATTCTTGCGGTTCCTTTATGGCGACTGCACTAGGAGTTCCTACACTTGTATATCTTCCCTATGCATTTTTAAATTTGCTTTCTCCTTTGTTTTCCCTATTCACCGGATGGACAGGTTGGGGACTGGCGGGAAAAGATCCGGAATCTAAAAAAGAGTTTTCCTAATATCTTTATAGCTTTTAAGAAGGACCAGCTTTCTATAACATTTGCTCGATTATAAATCTCAGAAAAATGCTTGTGTCGTCACAGCGATATGCGAAAATACTTAAAAAGTGAGCAAAAGCTCACATTTTAAAAAAGGCATATTTCGGGTGAAATTCCCGGATACTTCGAATATGAGGAGAGGAATTCCGATGCCTAAATTCCATTTAAAAGAAAGATACGTTCCCATTCTAGGGCTATTGGTCCTGGGAATTTTGATGGGAGCCTTCACTTCTTCTTGCAGTAGCAAAGAAGGAGAAACAACAGAAGGTTTTGCCCATGTGGTTATGGTGGATAATGCATTTTCTCCCCCTATGCAAAAGATTCCGGTCGGTGGCCAGATAGAATTTATCAATTCAGGGGCAAACCCTCACAATGCGATTGCTGTGGATAAGTCTTGGTCTACCGAAAAGAGTTTTGGTAATATTGTGATGCCTAGGGGCGCCAAGATAAAGATCAGCTATCCGAAGGAAGGAGTTTTTCCTTACTATTGTAGCTTCCATGCTTCTCCTGATGGAAAAAGCGGAATGGTTGCGGATATTGTGGTAGGAAATGTGGCTTATAATCCTGCTGCAAGGGCAGGTAAGGATTGGAAGGTTGCGGAAAAATTTTCCGGAACCACCCGTAAGGTCCCACAAATGTATCCTACTATCCAAAACGCAGTGGATGCGGCATCTCCTGGGGATCTTATCCTGATCGACGAAGGTGTATATTACGAAGAAGTGGTGGTCACTACTCCTTCTCTTACCTTAAGAGGAACGGATCGAAATAAAGTAATCTTAGATGGTCAATTCCAAAGAGCGAACGGTGTGATCGTAGTAGGAGCGAATGGAGTAGCGGTAGAAAACATGACCGCGAGAAACTCCACCTTAAACGGATTCTTTTGGACCGGTGTAAAAGGATATAGAGGATCTTATCTTACCGCTTATAATAACGGGGACTATGGCATTTATGCTTTCGATTCCGTGAATGGTGTATTAGAACATTCTTATGCTTCCGGATCACCCGACGCAGGGATTTATGTGGGTCAATGTTATCCTTGTAAAGCGATCCTTTATGATGTAATTTCAGAAAACAGCGCATTAGGTTATTCCGGAACGAACGCAGGAGGAGAATTATACATCCTCAGTTCTATCTGGAGAAATAATATCGTAGGCTTGGGACCAAATTCCTTGGATAGGGAACTTCTTCCTCCGGAAAGAGAAACTTATATTATTGGGAATTTAATCTATGATAATAATAACCTGACTGCTCCAATCAAACCTCTGGAATATCCTACTTACGGAACAGGGATCTTGATCGCAGGCGGTTTACATAATGTGATCAAAAATAACGTAGTGATCGGACATGATAACCACGGGATTGCGATCTTCCCGAATCTGGATGAGAATTTTTGGTTCTCTCATAGGAATATTGTGGAAGGAAATATCGTTCATTCTTCCGGTTTTGGAGACTTGACTCTTGCAGGACCGATCAGTATTGGAAACTGTTTCTCAAATAATAAATTCCAGACTTCTGTTCCTCCTTTATTAGAAAAAACGAATTCTTGCGGCTCCGGAATCAGATTCCCTATGGGCGGAGAAATTTTTACGGCGTATAATGCACTTTCTTTGATGGTGGATGCAACCCACGGGATTTATCCGAGTGGAGATTGGAAGAATCAACCGGTTCCTCCTCCTCAAACGAATTTGCCGGGCGGAGTTTCTGCACAGGTAAAACCTGCGATCCATCCTTTCGAAGACTTCGATTTAGATCTGGATAAGGTAAAACTTCCAGAAGAAGCGGCTAAAATTCTCGCCGAAAGGAAACCGAAATTCGGGGACGTTCTGGGTGGATTCTCGGTGCCTAAACCTTTGGATATCCAAATCGTGATCTTCCGTTGGTTCGGATATTTGCTACCACTTCTTCTTTATGTATGTTTGGTCAGCTTGAGCGTTTATGACTTGGTTTCCAAATCGGATATAAGCCCGGGCAAATACGTATGGTTGGCATTCGTTTCCTTGGTGCCGTACATCGGAGGAGGAGCTTATCTTCTTTCCGGCAAATCTTCTTATCCTAAATATTTGAGATTTACTCTTGTGTTTGCGGGATTTGGAGCTTCCCTTGCCTTCATTTTCTACCTTGGATTTACCATTGTAGGGAACGTCGGAGCGGGTTGATACTTAGGAAATTTAATACATTAGAATTTTAGAATATAATAAGGAGTTATTTATGGAAACTGCTCAATTTTACGATCCAGGATTTTTTACCTTACTTTTTAACTTTTACGGATACTATATTTTCTACATTTTATTCGCTCTCTGGGCTCCATTGGCCCTGATCGATCTGTCTAAAAGGGACGATGTGGATCCGAAAAAAGGAAGTTTGTGGACTGCTGCGATCATTCTTGTTCCGTTATTCGGGGCAGGAGCGTATCATATAGTCGGCGGTTCTAAGATTCCATCTTGGGCAAAGAACAGTCTTGTATATGGTGGAATCGGCCTTTTGGTTTTAACACTTCTGATCTCCACAATCGCAAGATTCTAAAGAACGGAAAATACCTATGAATCGGAAGGAATTCCTTCGCTGGTTAGGAATAGGTGGTGCCGGACTCGCTGCGGGTACCGGGATCGCCGGAATTACCTCGGGTAAAAAAGAAGATCCACTTTGTAGGACAGGATCTTCTGTCCCGGGCCTGGCATCTTCTTCGCCGAATCCTTCTATCCGACTGCCTGGATCTATAGGTGGGAATTCCTACGGAAGTATGATCCATCCTCCGATGTTCGCGGACGCGGGGTTTTTATCTAGGATGGAATTGAATGCTACAATTCCTCAGGCTCCTTCCGGCTCCAAGTTTCGTTCAGAGATCAATATTATAGAAATGCCACTGACTGTGGCTCATAATACTGTAGTGGACGCTTGGACTTTTGATGGTGTTGTTCCTGGAAAAGTGATCCGCGCAAGACTTGGTCAGGAAATGGAATTACTTTTTAGGAATCACTCCAATCATCCTCATTCGGTTCATTTTCATGGGACTCATGATCCTCAGCAGGACGGTTGGGAACCGATTGCTCCTGGTGCAGAAAGAATTTATAAGATCACTGCAGGCCCGATCGGTTTTCATCCATACCATTGTCATGTTCCTCCTTTAGCGAGCCATATGTCTAAAGGTTTGTACGGAGGATTTATAGTGGATCCTCCCGGTGGAAGACCTCCGGCTTTGGAGTTCATGTTAATACTTGCTGGTTGGGATTTGAGCGAATCCGGCAGAAATGATATCTATGCTTGGAACGGTATTGCCGGGTATTATGATCGTTTTCCGATCAAGGTCCCTGTGGGAAAAAAAGTAAGATTGTATATCGCGAATATGACTGAACATGATCCAGTCGCTTCTTTCCATCTTCATTCTCAAACATTCGACGTATATAGGACTGGAACGAAACTTGTGCCTGATGAACATACCGATGTGATCACTCTGGGCCAAACGGAAAGAGCAATCGTAGAATTTACACTTACTAAAAGAGGAAGATACATGTTCCATCCTCACCAGACGCATATGGCGGATAGGGGAGCCATGGGCTGGATCGTGGCAGTATGAATTTTCTAAAAACGAATTATAAAAATATAATTTATTCTCTTTTGATCCTAGGAGTCGGCTTCGGTGTAGGATATTATATGAAGAAAAAACCTTCTTCTAAATTTGCATCCGAAGCTCCTGTAGCGGAATGGAAAACCGCAATTCTAAAAGATACGGAAGGAAAGTCTGTTAGACCGTCCGAATTATCGGGGAATTTGTTCGTAGTCTATTTCGGATTTTCTCATTGTCCTGATATGTGTCCTATGGCTTTGAATGATATAGAAAATGCATTTACTTCTTTGAAAGAAGATACTGAAAATATCACTCCAGTGTTTATCACAATCGATCCGGAAAGAGACACCCCGGAAGTATTACGAAAATATATTTCTCGTTTTCCCGGGAAGGAACTTGTGGCTTTAACCGGTGGGAAGGATCAAATAGGAGAATTGCAGAAAGGTTTCGGAGTATTCTCCCAAAAAAATCAAATTCCTCAAGGAAATGGGGAATATGGAATGGATCATACTCTATTTATATACCTTGTGGATAGAACTGGAAATATCCTAAGAGCTTATCCGACTGGGATCAAGGGAGAAGAATTAGCAAAAGAGATCAGAGAACTTTTGTGACCGACTGAATTTTTCTCTGACTCTGTGCGAAATGTTTACTCTTTATCATAAAAAGCGAATACAACTGCGAGGATAACTAGGAAGAAACTGACTGCGTGATTCCATTTCATCTTTTCCTTTAAAACCAAAATTGCAAACCCCACAAAAATGGTGATCGTGATCACTTCTTGTAGGATCTTAAGTTGGAAACCGCTTAGGCCGTCTTCGGCATATCCGATACGATTTGCAGGAACCATGAGGCAATATTCTAAAAACGCGATCCCCCAGGAGATTAAGATAGTTTTCCAAATCGGAAAATCTTTAAAAAATTTCAAATGACCGTACCAAGCAAAGGTCATGAATAAATTGGAAAGCGTGAGTAAAACAAAAGTCCTCATAAAGTCCAGGAAAACCTAAGGGAAGCATAGAGGCAAAAAAAAACCGGGCTAAAACGCCCGGTCGACAAGTAAGGATTTGCTGAAAAACAATTATTGAGTTTTCACCTCTATCTTTTTACTCAGAGGTTTTTTTCTGGGCAGTTTTAACTGAAGAACCCCGTTTTGGAGAACTGCTGAAATTTTATCCTCTTCCACAGGCTCGGATAGAAGAAAGGTCCTTTTATAGTCTCCAGTTCCGTACTCCGAATATCTTAAGTTTCCTTTCGGTTCGGAAGCGCTGGTTTTTGCGGAGATCCGAAGTTCATCTTTCTCTAAAGAAATTTCTAAGTCCGATTCTTTCACGCCCGGTAGATCCAGAACGAGAAGATGTTCTTCTTCATTCGAATATAGATCGGTAGATGGAGTGTAGGTCGGCCTTACTCTCTCGACCTTTTCTTGCTCAGTTGCCGCTTTTTCTTCTGTTTTTAGTAATTCTGAAATGCTCATTTTTTTCTCCTTATGCCTTTGCTTCGATACGAATCTTTCTTGGCTTTTCGCTCTCTAAGATTGGAAGCACTAGAGTTAAAACTCCGTCTTTTACGGATGCTTCTACCTTCTCGGAGTCTACGGCTACTGGTAGCTCCAATCGTCTTTGGAATTTGCCCCTAGCTCTTTCGATCCTACGAGGTTTGTTTTGTGTGTATTCTTTCCATTCGCCTGAGATGGTAAGAAGGTTATGAGCGACGGTAATATCCAGATCTTCGGGAGAAAGGCCAGGGACCTCGGCTGTCACTGTGATCTTGTCTTGGTCTGTATACACATTTAGCGTAGGGTATACCTGTCCGCCTTCCCAGACTGGATCGAACAAATTATGGAATCTATTTTGAATTCTTCTGACTTCGCTAAAAAAATTTGGGTATCTCATTATCGCCTCCTGGGCTTAATTAGCACTTACATATATAGAGTGCTAATATTGCAAAAAGTTTCAATTATTTTTTGAAAAATTTAGCACTTTTTATTTGAGAGTGCTAAATGGAGGGAAGGCTCGTTTAACCAGATGATCCTGCTAATTCTGGCCCAAAACAGGGTTTGGAGAGGAAAAAAGAAGATATTCCTTTTCCGGTTCAAAAGGAAGATTAGCCGAAATTTTAGACTTCTTAAGAATTTCTTTCCGTCCAGAAAGGAGAAAATTTGAACCCGGAATCCAACCTGAAAAAGAATAGAGTGCTTCTGATCCGCTGCAAAGACGAGGCTGGACTGATCCATAGGATCACAGGATTTTTAGCAAATATCGGTGCCAATATAGTTGGGAACCAAGAGTTCGTGGAGCCATTAGGGAAAGTTTTCTTTATGAGAACTGAATACTCTTTAGAGAATAGTTCAAAAGAAGAAGGTCTTATCTCCGAACTTGCAAAAATCCTTCCAAAGGATGCAAAGCTTACTCTATCCAATCCAAGATTTCCTAAGGTAGTTTTACTTGCTACGAAAGAGCCTCATTGTTTAGGAGATATTCTTCTTCGATGGAGATATGGAGAATTGCCCATGGAACTCCAAGGTGTAGTTTCCAATCACGAAATTTTGGGGGATTTGGTCCGAGACTTTAAACTTCCTTTTCATTGTATCTCGAGCGAAGGGATGAGCAGAGAAGAACATGAAAAACAATTGAATTCTTATTTGAGGGAACTCCAACCGGATTGGATCGTACTTGCAAAATACATGAGAATACTGACTCCTGAATTCGTAAAAAAATGGGAGCATCGTATATTAAATATCCATCATTCGTTTTTACCTGCGTTTGTTGGAGCAAAACCATATGAGCAAGCGTATAAACGTGGAGTGAAGATTATAGGCGGGACTGCCCATATCGTGACCGAAAATCTGGATGAAGGACCGATCCTGGTTCAGGACGTTTGTCACGTGGATCACGGTTATTCTCCCGAACGATTGGTTCTATACGGAAGAGATCTGGAGAAGGTAGTCTTGTCCAAGGCTCTTCGCTTGCTTTTAGAAGATAGAGTGATGATATTCCAAAATAGAACCATCATTTTTGAATAACGGATGCGATTATAATATTAGGTTTTTAAAATATACATGAAATTGAAATACGTCGGTTTTATTTTTTCTATCCTTCTTGCCTGTGTTCCTATTGTATTTTCCCTTTACGGTTATGTTCCTCCTTCCGTTGGTGGAATGTTTTTTATTTTTCTGATCGCGGCAGGACTATGGATCTTTGAAATTATTCCGGGACATGCTACTTCCATTCTGATCATATTCTCAGAGATTATCCTTTTTTCTAATCCGGGTAAATGGGAATTTTTAAAACAATATGCAGGCTCTGGAAAACCAAGCGCTCCTGGAGTATTTTTGGCATCACTTGCAGATTCTGCAGTGATCTTGTTTTTGGGAAGTTTTGCTTTAGCTAAGTCTTGTGTGAAAGTTGGAGTGGATCGTTGGCTTGCAAATCGAGTGTTACCTTATTTCGGAACTTCTCCCAAATACGTCTTACTGGGGCTTATGTGTATCACTGCTACCATCTCTCTTTGGATGAGTAATACCGCCACAGCATCTTTGATGATCGCGTTAGTGTTTCCTTTACTTACCGTCTTAGATAAGAACGAAAAATTTAGAAAAGCGGTTTTAATCGGAATTCCTTTTGCTGCAAATTTAGGCGGGATCGGAACTCCAATCGGTTCTCCTCCAAATGTGATCGCATTTGCAAATTTGAAAAACCAAGGATACGGGGAATTTATTTCTTTCGGAAGCTGGATGTTAGTTGCAGTTCCTCTTTTGATTATTCTACTTTTTGCTGCATGGCTTTGGTTACTTCGTACTTTTCCCGCAAGCGAGGGTTTGAGACTTTCTCTTCGTTATGAAATAATTACGGAGAAGGGTTCTGAGAAAAAATTGAGATTCGTTTTGTTTGGATTTTTGGCAACGGTCATTCTCTGGTTGACCGAATCTTTTCATGGGATACCGGCTGGTGTAGTGGCTCTAGTTCCGCTTCTTCTTTTTACGGCATTTGGAATATTAGAATCTAATGATTTACGTTCGTTGGAATGGGATGTTTTGATTTTAGTTGCAGGTGGAATTGCGCTTGGAACGGGGATCGAAAAAAGTGGAGCCGGAGCTTGGTTTGGAGAATTGGTCGGCAAACAGGCAGGCCCAGGGGAAAGTCTTTGGGTGCTTGGGATCTTCTTCTCGATCGGACTTTTTCTTTCTACATTCTTATCCAATACTGCTACTGCGAATCTTCTTGTTCCTTTGGCACTTCCTGTTGCTACCTTATTACTTCCGGGAAATGAATCTTACGCGATCCAGTTAGTTTTGGGATCTGCGTTAGGCGCTTCTTTGGCAATGTCTTTGCCTGTTTCTACTCCTCCTAACGCGGTGGCGTATGCTGTAGGAGGTTTTGAGATCAAAGATATGGCTAAAGTGGGTGTGAAGATCGGGATTTTAGGACTTGTTTTGGTTCTTTTAGGGTTTTTGATCTTCCAGTGATCGGATCCTAAAATCGCCTTTTGTCGTTGGATTTACGTCTTGTCTTTTGAATATAATCGATCCGGCAAACGGGATCGACAGTTTGTTTATTTCCAAAGAATCTCCCTAAAGGTTTTCTTTTTTCAGTATTTTATTTCCGAAAACGAAACGGGACCTAAAACTGTCCCGAAACATGTTGTTTTTTCGAAAACACCTCTTTTCTTCGATCCGGATTCTTTTCTGTTTTCCGCTTTTACTCACGCTTTACTGTACTGGGATTCCGGAAAATTCTTCCGGGTCGGAAAAACCTCCGGAAACACAAACAAGTATCGTAGATAAGATCGAAACCCAAATAGAAAAGTTATTTGGAAAGGAAGAAGATCCCGAATTAGTAAAAGTTCTATTGGGCGGAGACGTGATGTTTAATTGGGGAATCCGGGACACGATCAAGTCCAAGGGAGAATTGGCTCCAGTTAAAGGTTTAAAATCGGTTTTCGAAAGTGCAGATCTAAGAGTCTTAAATTTAGAAACTCCTGTAGTCTCTGAAAAAAGTTGGGATCATGGTAAGGCTTACGTCTTCCAGGCAAAAGAATCCGATTTGGAAAGTATGAGCTTTTTAGGAGTCGATCTTGTTTCCTTAGGAAACAATCACGCAATGGATCATGGTCCGGAAGGATTGGAAGAAACTCTAAAATTTTTAGGGGAGAGAAAGATTGCTTCTATAGGAGCCGGAAAAAATTTAGAGTCCGCTTTTCGTCCTTGGATCTGGGAAGGGAAGGATACATATCTTAGAATTTATTCTGCAACTAATGTGGCAGAAGGTAGATCACATTACGCAGGACAAAGCCCAGGTGTTATGCCTCTGGATCCGGAATTGATCCTGAAAAAGTTCCAGATAGAAAAATCCCAGCTGAATTCACCTCGAATTTCTAAAAGAGATAAAAAATCTAAAACGAATTTTCCAGGAAAACAATTTAGAATTTTTTCTCTACATTGGGGAGTCGAGTATTCTCCATTCCCCACAATCGAGCAAAGAAAGATCGCAAAAACTTTGGCTGAGGGCGGATTGGATATCATAGTGGGGCATCATCCTCATATTCCCCAAGGTATCGAAAAAATAGGAAATACGATCATATTTTATTCTTTGGGAAATCTGATCTTCGGAAGTAGGAATGCCTACTTAAACCATAACTTAATCGTAATACTCCATATTAAAAAAAGTAAATTGATCAATATCGAGCTTGTTCCCATTTTCGGAAAGTTTCAGAACGAAGATCATTTGGTTAGGCCACTTGAAGGAAAGGAAGCTGAGAATTTTTTGAAAGAGGTTGCGGTTCTATCCCAAGATTTGGGCACTAAGATTCGGATAGAAGGAGACAGAGGTTGGGTGGAATTAGACTAGGAAACATAGGCCCAGTTTTCGATTTTTAGTCCTGGGATTTTTTGGAAATGCCTTTCGTTATTCGTGACTAAGGTATAATTCAAATACAAAGCAGTGGATCCAATGAGTAGATCAAAATCCTCTACCGTATTTCCTTTTTTCTGTTGGATGGCTTTGAGTTCTCCGTAAGTTTCCATAATTCCTTCGGTCAACTCTATCACCGGAAAAAGTTCGGCAATTCTCCGGACCGTAGCCAGATTTCTTTCTTTGTAAGAAGATTTCTGGGCTCCAAAGATCAATTCTCCATAAGTGATTACTGAGATTGATTTGATAGAATTTTTACGGTCCAAAAAATTTTGCCGAACAATAGGATCTTCTTTTAAGCTATAAATGATAATATCTGTATCAATCAAATAGCTCATCTGTATCCTTTCCTAAGGTGTTCTTGGTTCGAGAGGAACGTATGTCCTTTACGATCTTGTCAGAACTTCTGTCATCTACCCAGGAACCTGATAATTCTAAGAAACCTAAGGTCTTACGTTCGGATTCTTTATTGTCGTGGGCTAGATAGTTTTCAATTAGAAGAACTACTTCTTGGCTTATGGATCTGTGTTCCATTTCGGCCCTCCTTTTTAATGCTTCGTAGAGTCTGTCGTCTATGTCCCTGACTTGTAAGTTTGCCATATTCCGAACCTCCCACAAAGGGTGATTCAATTTCATGAAATTACAAGCGAAATTCATGAAGAATTGGGTTACAGGGTAGAAAATAGATTCCTTCGCATTTTGGAGAGTCAAAGGACGGACTTGGAAAATGAAAATTAAGAAAAGAAGAAGGTCCCGGAATACTCATTCTAATTACGCCTTAGCAACATTTTTGGTGCCTAAGACGCCCAAATACATTCCACTTGACCCCTTGCCCCTAAAGCCGAAAATAGGACAAAATTCGGTTCTTCTGCTCGCCGCATTGCGCAGACGGGCATTTTCCCATAGGAGAAACTTTTGAGAAACTACGAGATAACTACAATCACGCGTTCAACCGCGAAGGAAGTAGCTAAAACTGAGGTCCTAGAGATCTTCAAAAAGCATTCCATCAACGTGACCGCAGAAGAAGAATGGGGTCAAAAGAAACTTTGGCATCCAATCCAACACCAAGACTACGGAATATTCACTCACTTCAAAGTGAATGCAGAACAATCCGCCTTAGAAAAGGTAGAGCGTGACTTTGGTCTGAACCAAAATTTACTGCGCTCTATGATCGTCCGCCTCAATGGCTAACGATATCAATCGGGTGACCCTTGTTGGGCGCCTGACCCGTGATCCGGAATTCAAAACCGTGAACGGGACTTCTCTTGTGAATTTTTCCTTAGCTAACGGTCGCACTTATGTAACCGGCGGAGAGAAAAAAGAGGAAACTCATTTTTTCGACTGCGAGGCTTGGGGAAAAGGCGCGGATATCATCCAGCAATACTGCAAGAAAGGCAAACAACTCGTAATCGAGGGACGCCTGAAGCAGGATACCTGGGAAACCATGGAAGGCAAGAAGGCCTCCCGCATTCGTATCGTTGTGGAAAATTTCCAGATGATCGGTGGTGCAAGGGAGAATGGAAGCGGAGAGTACGGCTCTTCCGCAAGTAGCGGATCTTCTTCTTATTCATCTGCTCAAGATGATATGGGAAGTTCCGGAATGGACGACGATATACCTTTTTAACGAGGACAACAATCATGTCAGATAATGAAATACAAGAAGAATTAAAGCAGGAAATTACTGCTGAGGGCATGCCTTTAGATCAAGACGGAGGACGCCCGCCTAAAAAGCAAAACAAGTATAAGAAGAAAGTTTGCCGTTTTACTGCAGACCCTGAACTTGCTAAGCAGATCAATTATAAGAACACGGAACTTTTGGAAAGATTCATTACTAACCGTGGTAAGATCATTCCAAGAAGAATTACTGGAACTTCCGCAAAATACCAAAGAATTCTTGCGAGAGAAATTCGCAAAGCGCGCAGCATCGGTCTTCTGCCGTTTAAAGTAAACTGAGGAGAAACAAATGAGAGTAATATTACAAAAAGATGTTTCTAACTTAGGAGATGCGGGTGATGTAAAGGAAGTTGCGGACGGATTCGCTCGTAATTTTCTTTTTCCTCAAAGACTTGCTGTAAGAGCTTCTGAAGGTAAGACCAAAATGGCTCTTCACCAGAAGAAACTTGCGGATCTTAAAAAAGAAAAACGCAAAAAAGATATGGAATCTGTATCTTCTGGATTGAACGGAAAAGAATTCGAAATTTCCGTTAAAACCGGAGGTGGCGATAAACTTTTTGGAGCGGTAACTCCTGCTGATGTTGCAGCATTATTAAAAACCGCTGGATTCGAAGTAGACAAACGTAAAATCGAATTCCCAGAGCCTATCCGCAACCTAGGTTCCTATAAATTGAAAGTGCGTCTTGCAGAAGGTATCCTCCCAACTATCACTGTAAATGTGAAGAAAGAGGAAGTCGTTTCTACCGAAGCGTAATCCGGAACAAGAATGCAATCCGACTCCTTGTTTGAATTGGAATCCGAGAAATCTTTTCTCGGATTTCTGCTTCTTAAAGGAGCGGATAATCTAATCGATATTCCCCTCGTTCCTGAGGATTTTTACCAAGATACAAACAGAAGGATTTACAAGGCGATTCTAGACCTTGTGGACAAAAGGACCGCAGTAGACCCGGTTTCCGTCCTAAACTTCTTAAAAGAAAACTCTCTACTCAAAGATCCGGAAAGAGAATATGAATATATTTATTCTCTTTATAAGGATTCCGTAGTTTCCCATCCACTGGGTTATTATGCGGAAAGGATCAAACGTCTTTCCGAAAGAAGAAAATATTCTAAATTATTAATGAACGCCCTGGAATTGATCCAGAAAGAGCCGGGCGAAAACGAGTCAGTATTCAATCAAATTGAACAAAGCCTTACGGATGTCTCTAGATCTGCGGATGTAAAAGGACTTCTTCCTGTTTCCGGGGATAAGGCGGCTCTCTCAGAATATATCAAAGAGATCATGGAGAGCCGAGGCCAGATTAAAGGGCTTAGAACGAATTTCACCCAGTTCGATGAGATGACTTCCGGTTTAAAAGAATACGAGATGATGGTTCTGGCTGCAAGACCTGGTAACGGTAAGACCACCTTGGCCTTAAATATCGCATCCAATGTGGCTCTCATCCATAACCGACCGGTGGTGATTTTTTCCTTAGAGATGAGTAGAATGGAACTTCTGCTCAAACTGGTCTGCTCCTATGCCCAAGTGGAATCCAATAAATTAAAACGTTCCGAAGTGACCAAGTCGGATGCACCCAAACTGATTGATGCAATCATTAAGGTAACTTCTTCTCCCATATACATTGATGACTCTGGTGCACTGAGTGTGGATGATTTTAAGGGAAGGGTCCGTAAACTTCTTACCAACGAAAATCTTGGGCTTATCATTGTGGACTACTTACAGCTCATGAACGATCCCAAAAATAGGGATGGGGGAAGGCAACAAGAGGTTTCCTCCATTTCCAGGGCACTAAAGCAGATGGCCAAAGAGGCGAGATGTCCGGTCATCGCACTTTCTCAGATGAACCGATCCATCGAGCAAAGATCCAAGGACCAAAGACCTCAACTTGCCGACTTAAGGGAGTCGGGTGCGATCGAGCAGGACGCGGATATTGTTACATTCATCTATCGGGGAGAGAAGGGAAAGGACGAAGAGGAAGATCCTAGAATGAAAGGGATGGCTGAGATCATCATCGCCAAAAACAGGTCCGGACCAACAGGTTCTTTTCCACTTGCCTTCCGACCTGAACTTTCCAGATTTGATAACGTGTAGTCCCGTTTGGGATCCTAAGGGCCGTCTTTATTAATCGAAATGATGGCTCTCTTGTCCGTTCTAAGAGTAGTTTTGGAACGAGTTTTTATAATATAAAATAAGGAACTGGATTCTTTGGAAGATTGGATTTTAGAAGGTTATAAATCAAGAGCCTGGGCAGGAGAAACGTCCGAAGCCCAAGAAGGAAAAACTCTCACTCTATTCGGCTGGTCTTTCCGATTCCGAGACCAAGGCGGAGTCATCTTTGTGGACCTCCGAGACAGAACGGGAATCCTGCAAGTAGTATTACGTAAAGAAATCCTGGGAGAAAATTTTGCGGCAGCGGAAAAGATCCGTTCTGAATACGTGATCGCAGTCCGAGGAACATTGAGAAAACGTGATGCGGAAAGTATCAATCCCAAAATGAAAACCGGGACAATCGAACTTGTAGCGGACCAATTGATCATTCTGAACCAAGCAAAAACTCCTCCATTCTCCTTGGATGAGTTTGAAGAAATTTCGGAAGAAAACCGACTCAAATACAGATACTTGGATTTCAGAAGGGATGAACTCAAAAACAGGATGTTAAAACGTCACGAGTTCGTATTTGCAATTCGTAATTATCTAAACTCCCGCAAATTTGTGGAGATAGAAACTCCGATCCTAAACAAGTCCACTCCGGAAGGTGCGCGTGACTTTTTGGTTCCTTCTCGTCTAAATCCGAATTCATTTTATGCTCTTCCACAATCCCCTCAGATCTTCAAGCAGATCCTGATGGTGGGAGGAATGGAGAGATATTTCCAAATCGTAAAATGTTTCCGTGACGAGGATCTTAGAGCAGACAGACAGCCTGAGTTTACTCAGCTGGACATGGAATTCTCCTTCGTTTCCCAAGAAGAGATCCTTGCCGAGATTGAAGGCCTATTCTCCCAAGTGATGAAGGATGTGTTCAGTCTGGAATTCAAGGGCCCATTCTCCAGAATGCCTTATAAACAAGCTATGGAAGAATACGGTTCCGACAAGCCTGACCTTCGTTTTGGAATGAAATTGGTAGATGTTTCCGAGATCGTAAAAAATTCCGATTTCCAAGTATTTGCAGGTGCTGTCGCAAACGGTGGAGTCGTAAAAGCGGTCTGTGTTCCTGGCGGTTCTGTAATCTCCAGAAAAGAGATCGAAGATCTGACTGCTTGGTTAAACAGAGATTATAAAGCGAAAGGCCTCGCATACATGAAACATGGGGCAGAAGGATTAGAATCCACTATTACAAAAAGATTTACTCCGGAAGCTCTTTCCAAAATTGCAAGTGCAGTCGGCTCAAAAGAAGGGGACATGGTCTTTTTCGGAGCGGATGAAAGAGAGATCGTAAACCATTCTCTGGGCGCATTACGTCTGAAACTTTCGGAAAGATTTGACAAACCTGCAGAAGGAAGCTTTCATATTTCCTGGATCGTAGACTTTCCGATGTTCGAGTGGAATAAGGACAGCAAACGCTGGGATTCTTTGCACCATCCGTTCACTTCTCCTGGAGATTCCAGTTTGGAAATTTTTTCTTCCGAGGAAAGACTCCAAAAAGATGCAGGAAACGCACTCGCAAAAGCCTATGATCTGGTGCTAAATGGTGTGGAGATCGGTGGAGGTTCCATTCGTATCCATTCCAAGGATGTGCAGACTCGAGTCTTCTCCACTTTGGGGATCGGACCTGAGGAAGCTAAAGAAAAATTCGGCTTCTTATTAGAGGCTTTGGAATATGGGGCACCTCCTCATGGTGGGATTGCATTTGGTATCGATAGGATATTGATGCTGATGACCGGTGGAAAATCCATCAGAGATGTGATCGCATTCCCTAAAACCCAGAAAGGTGTTTGTTTAATGAGCGAATGTCCGTCTGAAGTGGAAGAGAAACAGCTCCAGGAATTGAAGCTTAGGTTGATAAAGGTTTAATCGTATCAGGAAAGAACAATTTACTTTCGAAAACCAAGACCTGTATCGTAAGATCTGCGGGATCAACGATGCAGGTGTCAGAAATTTGGAAAAACAATTGGAGATCGATTTAATCCCTAGAGGGAACGGTTTCCAAGTGGAAGGAATTCCCACTAAGGTGGAATTCGCTCTGGATTTTTTCAGATTATTGGAAACCAATTATCGGGACAGACCGGATCGGGACTTTACGGATTCCTTCGATTTCGGTTATCTTCTTAAACAAGCTACTCGCGAAAAGAAGAAGGAAGAGCGCAAGTCGGACGATGAGCCCTTCAAACCTACCGAAAAAATACTTACCACATATAAGGGAAAACATCTTTATTCCAGGACGAAAAATCAGGAAAAGTATATTCAATCTTTCTTAAATAATCTGATCACTTTTGGAATAGGTCCCGCCGGAACCGGAAAAACATTCTTATCCGTCGCAATGGCTTGCAGATTTCTACAAAATGGGATCGTGGATAAGATCGTTTTAACAAGACCTGCGGTAGAAGCAGGAGAGAATCTTGGATTTTTACCCGGAGATCTGAATCAAAAAGTGGATCCATATCTTCGTCCGGTATATGATGCTTTGAACGAATGTATCGGTTTCGAAAAAACGCAAGAGTATATCGCACTTACTAAAATTGAGATCGCACCAGTTGCATTCATGAGAGGAAGGACACTTTCCAAAAGTTTTATCATTTTGGACGAGGCCCAAAACTGTACTCTTGCTCAGCTTAAGATGATTATGACCCGTTTGGGCCGTAATTCCAGGATGTGTATCTCGGGGGACGTAACCCAAGTCGACTTAGAACATGGTAGATCCGGTTTCGATCGTGTGGTAAACTTGTTCAGACAGACCGAAGGAATCGGCCAGGTGTTTTTCGGAAAAGAAGATATTACGAGACACCCGTTGGTAGAGACCATCGTGAGGAAGTTCGAGGAATTGTAATGTTTCCACTGGGATCACTTTTAGAAAGAGGAATGGCTTGGATCACGGATACCTTGACCAAGATCCGTCCAATTTCTTTCGTGAGAAAATTCCAAGTAATCCTCACGGCGATCACTTTGATCATCGTGACCTGGATGCTGGCGATCCCATTTTTCGGTCAGGATAAAATTAATCTTTCTCAAGACGGTCCTTATTCGGAAGGCAAGAATGCTTTGGATAAGGTTGTTTCCACCAAAGATATAGTTTACGAAGACGAAGAAAAAACGAAGGCCAAAAGGCTAAAGGCGTTTCAATCCGCTCCGAATTTTTTTGACAGAGATTATAGAGTTCTAATAGATATAATTCGTCCCGCTATCCAAGAGGATATGGAGAAGTATAGGGAGCCAAAACCTACGGGAGAAGTGAAAACTTCCGCAGAATTATTGGCTGCTGTTCCTAGATGGAAGAATAGATCCAAAGAAGAGTTGGAACTCCTACTTAAGACACCAGGCAAATCTAGAGTTCGAGATCTGGTCCAGCAATATAGTAATTTAGTTTTTTCTAATTTTTGTGTTCTGAGGGACCAGCCTGCTGATTATTCCGCTATTCGTGCGGCGGAAGCAAGGATACGTAACTCCGGTGCAAGCGGGAATAAGGAACAAATTTCCTCAGTTGAAGGGACACTCGTAATTCCTCGCATGTATCTGTATAGAGATAATGCCACGATAGAAACTCTGAATCGTTTAGCAGCAGAGAAGTTACAAGCCACAGACCCTCAGCTACTCGCAGTCATCCAAAAACTTGCACTGACTTATGTGTATTCCAATCCCGCCTGTACGTATAACGCAGAAGAAACTAAAAACCAAAAACAAGCCGTTATGGATAGAACGGAGCCTATTAGCAGTAGGATAAATGCTGGGGAAACCATAGTAAAAGCCGGAGAAATTATCACTCCGGATATCTATCAGAGAATGCAGATAGTGAACAGATATGCTACTCGAGCAAATATCGCATCCATTATCTCCATCCTCCTTATTCAATCTATTTTTGTAATCATAGTATATGCGTTCTTGAAGAAGTATAATCCGAAACGATTGAACGACGTTTCGAGTAATGTGATTGTGTTCACATTGATCTGGTCCTTGGTGCTCTGGACTTATTTGGCGTCCAAGGCATTCTTTAGTTTCGAGAATAGTTACGATTCTGTTTTTTACTTCGCTCTTGTGATTCCGACCGGAATGGTTTGTTTGATCCTGTCCATGATCTATGACGAACAATTATCGATTGCGATAGGCTTTTTCCTTTCCTTCTTTGTGTTTGCTGCTTCCAGATATAATCCGACTTCTTTCATTCTTGCCTTCGTAATGACTGTGGTTGCGGCTACATATGGAAGAAAAATGAGAAAGAGGATCGATTTTATCAAGGCTGGGTTCTATATGGCCTTGGTCCAAATGTTGATCTCTTCTTCCGGTTATCTGTTCGATTCCAGGAATTATTGGGTGGCTGTTCCGTCCGGCTCCCATTTGAGAGACCTTTGGGAATCGAATATATTCAGATTGTATTTATTATGTTTAGTGAATGGATTTGTCTGTTCTACTTTGACTCAGCTATTGCTTCCTATCTATGAGTACGTATTCAATATTCCAACTAGATTTAAACTCATGGAACTTGCGGATACAGGCCACCCGTTATTGCAGGAATTATTAACCAAGGCACCTTCTACTTATACCCATACTTTTTTGGTAGCTGCTATGTCGGAAAGAGCCGCCCAAAATCTGGAATTGGATTGGCTTTTGACCAGGGTGGGTGTGTATTTCCATGATATCGGTAAGATCCCGAATGCAGGATTTTTCGTAGAGAACCAGCACCTGATCCCTAAAAAGGAAAACATTGATAAGAACAATCCTGCTAAGGCTGCAAAGATCGTCATAGATCACGTCTTGGATGGAATTGAGATGGCGAAGAAGGCGAGACTTCCTAGAGAAGTAATCGATTTTATTCCGGAACATCATGGAACTTCTACCATGGCGTTCTTTTATCATAAGGCACTTGCGGAACTTTCTCCCGCTCAAAAGAAAAAACTTAAAAAAGCCGATTTTCAATATCCGGGACCTAAACCTCAAAGAAAGGAAACTGCGATCGTGATGATTGCTGATAGTTTGGAAGCTGCGAGTAGATCCTTGGAAGAGGTGACTCCGGAATCCTTAGATACTCTTATCACTAAGATCGTAAACGGTAAATTAGCGGAAAACCAATTGGACGAATGCGGACTAACCTTAGGAGATTTGGAAGTTGTAAAATTTTCCTTTAAAGAAGTTCTTCTTTCTAGTCTTCACTCTAGGCCTAAATATCCTAAACCTGAGGACACAAAAGCTTTAGAGGAGAAGAACAAAAATATTCTGGGGAAACACGCCCCTAAGAGTCATTGATTTGTTTGAATTCTCTTCGGATTTCGATCCGAATTCTATTCCTTCTTGGCTTTCTGAATCTTCTCTTGAGTCTCGCTGGAAAGTCCTAAGTGCATTCGCTTTTCCTAATGTAACTACCCATCTTTCTTTGGTTCTGACAGACGATGAATCTATTCGAGAATTAAATCGAGTCAGAAGAGCTAAAAATTATGCTACGGATGTTCTTTCTTTTCCCTTAAGTTTTGATCTTACTCCTTGGGAACTTCCCCCGAGCAAAAAAGAAAATTTTGGACCTATCCTGAGTTTAGGAGAAATTGTGATCTCCTGGGATACATGCAAGGCTCAGGCAAAGAGTATCGGCCATAGTGAAGAGGATGAATTTTTCAGATTATTTGTGCACGGATTTTTACATTTAATCGGTTATGATCATGAACGAGGAGAAGAGGACGAGGCTCTAATGAAGGAGAAGGAGGATCTATGTCTGGATCTGGTCCTGGGGCCTTAAAAAAAACGACAGGAATCGTAATGGAAAGTCGCATCCTTCCGGAAGGGGATGCATTTTTGCGCCTTCTACCGGAAGAAGGAGAAGTAGGAAGTTTTCGAGTAAAAGGAATCAAAAAAAGTAAAACAAGACCTATCGCTGCAGTAGAACCAGGATCGTTAACAGTTTTAGATTATTATTTCACCCAAGGAAGAGAGACGTTTAACGTAAAAGAGATCGGATTGATCAGAAGATTCGATAAAGCTAAAACAGGATATTCAGGAACTGTTTTGGTTTCTTATCTGGTGGAATTAGTTTCTTCCTTTTTGACGGAAGGGGGTTCTCATCCAATGGAATATAAACTTCTTCTGGGCGCCTTGAAGGAATTAGATGAAGATGGTTACAAACCTGTCTTCTTGCCTTTTTTCAAACTGAAATTATTATATGTAGGCGGTTTTTTATCCAAGGAAATGGAATGCGCTAGCTGCGGAAAAAATCTCTCGGAGATCCAATCTTGCAGTTTGGACGAGACCCATTTTGAGATCGTATGCGGCGATTGTGGAACGCCTAAACCTGACAAGTTTGGACTCGTATTATTCGTCCAAGATTGCCTGGCATTGAGATACAGGGATCTGAAGGACAAAAAGATTTCCCTTGAACTCCTGAAGGAGGCGGATAGCTTAAGCAACCGGGCCTTAAAACCTCTTCTTGGAAAAAGACTCAAATCGGAACCTATGTTGTACGAATCATTAGGGGAAAATCTTGGATAAACTTTTTAAAACTGCGTTTTTACTTATCTATACTGTGGGTCTGATTTTTCTGATCGTCCTTCAGGAAAGGTGGGGGAAAAAAGACGTCCCGCCTCGCCCTGTTATCGCCGAGGCCGGCAGAAATTGCCAATATCTTGAATGTATCCTTAGAGAGAAAAATCTGGTCCTTGGGGCCCTGGATAAAAGTTGGAAACTGATTGGAAGCAAAAGGTTGTTTCCGGATTGGGATGATAACTCCCTTAAAAAATAGGAACTATTACAAAAGATAGAATGAAAGAAACGGAAACGCTCAAACAACTCGTTTTAGAAGCTTTAAAGGAAGGGGTAAAACTCTATTGCGAAAAGGAAGCGCATAACGTTTCCTTTGGAGATCTTAGGATCCGAATAGAATATTCCAGAGAGGAATCCTTCGGTGATTATTCCACTTCTTTCGCTTTGGAAAATTCTAAACTTTTAGGCAAAAAACCTTTGGATTCGGCGGCACTTCTTGTAGGTTATCTGCAGGCTCGAACAGATTTATTTGAAAAAGTGGATTTTACTTCTCCTGGCTTTGTGAATTTTAGAATTTCTTCTTCTTTTCTGATCCGTTTCTTAGAATCTACGATCCAAAAAAATGATATTTTTCCTAAATTAGAAAATCCTAAAAAAGTAAATTTAGAATTCGTAAGCGCGAATCCTACCGGACCTTTAAATATAGTTTCCGCAAGAGCTGCCGCTACCGGAGAAGCTTTTGCAAACTTGCTCAAGGCAGTCGGGCATTCCGTAGATAAGGAATTTTATGTAAACGATTATGGGAACCAGGTGTTTTTACTTGGAGTTTCCACGATGGTAAGGATCCGGGAAATTTTGGGAGAATCTTCTTCTATCCAAGAGAATGCAGAGGACGGAAGATCTATTGAAGAATTACTTTCTCAAAATGTGATTCCAGCGGAAGGATATAGGGGAGATTACCTCAAAATCATAGCCAACCAATTATTAGAAAATCAGAATACTGGAAAAGAGATCAAATCCCATCTAGAGAAAAAGGAATATTCCGTTCTCGCTGAAAAATGTTCCCGTTGGACTGTGGAATCCAATTTGGTCTGGCAAAAAAGAGACCTGGATCTATTCGGAATAAACTTCAATCGATTCTTCTCCGAAACCACACTTCATGAGGCCGGAAAAGTTTTAGGTGTATTGGAAGATTTAAAAAAATCTGGAAAAATTTTTGAAGAAGAAGGTAAACAACTCTTTAAATCCGAGGACTATGGAGACGATAAAAATCGTGTAGTCGTTCGAGACGATGGACGTCCTACATACCTTCTCGCAGATATTGCTTATCATAATGATAAAATTTCCAGAGGTTATGAGAAAATTATAGATATCTGGGGGCCGGACCATCACGGTTACATCGCAAGGCTTGCGGGTGCCGTGCAGGCCTTAGGTTATCCTAAAGAAAATTTCCAAGTGATCATTGCTCAACAAGTGAATCTTCTCATGGCCGGCCAGAAAATGAAGATGAGTAAACGTGCAGGAGAATTCCAGACCATGGAAGATCTTCTCGGTTATTTGGGAAAACATGCTAAGGATGTTGCACGTTATTTCTTCACTATGAGGTCCTTGGATTCTCCTTTGGATTTCGACTTGGATCTGGCAAAAGATGAGTCGGATAAAAATCCCGTATTTTATTTACAATATGCTCATGCAAGAGTTTGTTCAATATTCAGAGAAGTAGGGACTAACTCGGATCAAAAAGCATTAGAAAACCTTGAAATGACAGAGGAAAGAAAAAGACTTCTTTTCTGGATCTCTCGTTTCCCGGAAGAAGTGCTGGATGCTGCTGCCACCTTGGAACCACATCGTATCGCGAATTATCTCCAGAATCTTGCAAGAGCATTCACTCAGTTTTATATAACAAAAAATAATAGGCTGAAAGATTCGGATGAATCTACAAGACTCGGACTCGCAAGAATTTGCCAAGCGGTTCGTGTCGTACTCGCAGAAGGTTTAGCTCTACTCGGTGTTTCCGCTCCGGAAAGATTGGAGAAAGAAGATTGAATCCACCTCGGGTCACAGTCATTTCCACAGGTTCTGAACTGACTGCGGGAAGAAGCCAAGATACAAATTCTTCCTGGATCGCAAACGAACTCTTTGGATTAGGATATTCTACTGAAAAATTCCTGGTATTGCCTGATGATCCAAAACTGATCGCCGATGAACTAAAAAATTTAGCTGCTACAGCCTCTTCAGAAAATCCGGTCCTACTCGTGATGACCGGTGGACTTGGACCCACGGAAGACGATTATACCTTAGAGGTAGTCTGCGAACTCACTTCTTCTCAACCTGTACTAAATGAAAAAGCACATGATAGGCTCCAGGCATTGTATCGTCTTCGTGGAAAAGGATTCCAAGAAGCGCTGACTACTGCATTACGTCAGGTTTCTATTCCATCTAATTCTACCGGTTTGAATAACTCGGTAGGAATTGCTCCGGGATTCTGGTCGGAACTCCAACCAGGCGCTTATTTAGCATGTATGCCTGGGGTTCCTTCCGAGATGGTAACCATGTTCAAGGAAGAATTGGTTCCTCTTATCCAGAAACAATTCCATTCTGGAGAACTGCACTCTGATTTTCTATTTATCTGGGGAATGAGCGAGTCCTTATTCCAACAAGAATTTATAATAGATATCGAGGCCTTAAAGAACGGAAAAGCAGTTTGGGGAGTTGCCGCCAAAAAAGGATTTATACGAGTCACTTACCAATCAGAAGACAAAACTTTAGTCCAAGAACTGATCCAAAAGACCAAAGAGAAGTATAAAGGACTCTGTACCGGGGACTTATTCGAAGAATTTCCTAAACTTCTCTCAGAAAAGAAACTCACCATCGGAACGATCGAAAGTTGCACAGGTGGACTTGCAGCTAAAATACTTACTGACCGTGCAGGTTCTTCTGATTATTTTTTAGGATCAGTGGTCAGTTATTCCAATCTGATCAAAGAAAATCTAGTAGGGGTTAATAAGAAAACTTTGGAAGCTCACGGAGCGGTTAGTGCTGAAACCGCCATCGAAATGGCGGATAACGGAGCAAGACTTCTCGGAACGGATTTAGCAATTAGCATTACTGGGATCGCTGGTCCTGGTGGCGGAACTCCTACAAAAAAAGTAGGAACTGTATTTATAGGAACCCATATTAAGGGTGAGAAAACGGAAGTGAAGGAACTCTTCCTACCTTTTAAAAGGGAGTTGTTCCGGGAAGTGGTGGCCGCTACTTCTCTTTATTTAATGTACAATCGATTGAGGAAACTCGTATGATCTCTAGGATTTTGGCCCTAAGTTTTATTTTCTTTTTAGGATTTTATTATTTTTTAGGCAATCCATACGAGTCTGCGAGAACTGTGCAGAAAACCTGGTATTGGAACAAAGAATCCAAGTTGGCCAGTTTTCCAGATCCACGAAGTGATTTTGATCCGGAAAGAACTCTCAATGGATATAAAACCAAAACTTCTTATATCAGAATCCCATGGGGAGAAGCTCTCCCAACTGACGATTCGATCCGGATAGAATATCCTCTTAGAGCGAAAGGATATTTAGCTTATAAAAAGATTGGCAGTTCTGTAGAATTTTTTTCAGAAGCAGGAGAATTACTTTGGGCCAAGGATTATAAAAGTTATCCTCGTATTCATCCTGATGGGAACATCGTCCTATTTTTGTCCGGAGATAATAACCAAGTTTTGGTTTCCGATATTAATGGAAATTCTTTGGGTACTAAAAAATTGGACGGTAGATTTTTAACCGATATCTCCTTTGCTCCTAAAGGAATTTCTAACGGAGAAACAGCAGTCCTATTTTCCGGTGGGGAATTATTCCTTTTAGATGGGAAGGGAGAAAAATTATTCGAAGCAAAGTTAGGGGAGAAAGAACCGGTATTTGCTAAAAGCATTTCGATCTCCGCAAATGGCCAAAAGATTGCAGTTCATTTTCTGAAAAATAACCGGGACTTTATCCGGGTATACGATAGAGACGGTTCCGAATCCGAAGAATGGAATCTCGGCAGGGTGATCCCTTATAAAGTGAATCTCGCAGTTTCAGATAGCGGTGGAGTGCTTGCGGGCTTCTCCGATAAACTTACTTTATATTCCAAATCAGGAAAAGTCCTCTTCGAAAAAAATCGGAACAAGGCACAGTCAGTTTACCAAACGGTATTCCATTCAGGTTCTTGGTTTGCAGGAGAATGGGAAGGTAACTTGTTTTTTTTAGATGAAGACGGTTCTATCCTGAAAGAAGAAAAGATCCGCACTGGAGAAAAACCATTTCGTTTTTATTCTTCTGGCCGTAAAGGAGAAGCGTTCTTAGAAGGAGGGAACGACATCGTGCTTTATAAGGAACTGTCGAGATAAGAGTCGTAGAGTTTATTTTCGCACAGGGCCACGAAGGGTCTTATAATGCTGGAATTTTCTACAGATATAATTCTCGGAGACTTTGTGCCTCTGTGTGAAAAAATCTTAGTGACTCTTCCCAACTCAGTGACTTAAATTTCAAACCTCGTAAATAGACAAGGACTTATAGCCCTTATTTGTCTGCTTGTCTAATAGCGCTATAATTTCTGTTCTTGTGTCCTTCTCGATATTAAAGATCAACTGATCGGAGATCTCTCTACAAATATACAAACCTCGACCATGAGAATCCGCAAGTCCAGCAGGCAAACCGGTCGGACTATCCACAGTGATATGCCTGTCCAAACGTTTTAAAATTTCCTTTTTGTTCAAAGAACCGAAATGATCTCGGACTACTACGATATAAGAATTCTCAGCGATCCCGTAACCGATCTCAAAATAATCCGTTTCGGCGAGTTGGATATGTTCCAGAGGAACAAGAAGATCTCGAGAAGGAAGTTCATATTGGTATTTAGAATTTCCCTTGGAGTCTCTCGGAGCGCGGATCATTGCATTAGAAGTCAACTCTTCCAAGATTTGTTGGACTGCGTTAGGTGCTCCTTTTTCGATCAGAAATTTACCTACACGATTGCAAATATAATTCCGATCCTTATCGGAGCTGATCTTACGGAATACGATCCCGTTTTCAGGTGGAACTAAAAATTCTTCTTCGCTGCCTCCTTCTAAGATCTTGAAGTCAGGTCCGAAATATTTTTCTACACCAAAGATATCTCTATAAATAAGTTTTTTGACCATCACTGTGATCAGATTGATGTCTAAAAATGAATATTTCGGAATAATATTCCAGATATCGTGTTGGTAGGCGAAATTAATATAATCGTTAATATTATAAGCGGTCATCAAGGAATATTGCACGGAAGGATATTCCTTTTGGATGGTTTTGATCAGATCTAATCCCGATTTACCGGGCATACGAATATCGGTGATGACCAGATCTATATGCTCGTTAGAAAGAATTTTAACCGCCTCATCGTAATTTTCCGCATCGAAAACTTCGTAATCTCGGACTAGGATATCTTTTACCGCCTCCCGGATGGAATGTATATCTTCTACTACTAAGATACGATGATTGGACAATTTAGTTTCCTTTGGGTTGTACTAAGGGAAGAGAAATTTTAAATCTGGTCTTTCTATCATAAGAACGCACCGTCAATTCTCCAGAATGTTCTCTTACAATGGAATGACAGATAGAAAGTCCAAGACCAGTTCCTATCCCTGACTTGTTTTTGGAGAAGAATGGAGAGAAAATTTTATCCAGCATATCTTCCGGAATTCCCCCCGCAGTATCTTCCACAAAAATATGCATCATATTACGAGTGCGCCTAACTTCTACCTTAATCTTACCTTCTCCATAATCGTAAGCTTGTAGAGAGTTTTTGAATAGATTGATGAAGAGTCTCTCCATCTTGACCGGATTGAATTGGAATGTCATACCCGGTTCACTTAAAATTTCCCATTCAGTATTTTTAGAAAGAACCGGATAGACCCAGGTAACCGAGTCTTTTGCCTTCATTATGGTTTCATGAATATCCGCAGTGGTAGTGACTAATTTATCAGGTTTAGCAAAGCTGATCACATCTAAAACGATCATTGCTGCTCGGGTAAGATCTTCTTTGATCATCTCCAATCTTTTTCGAAAAAAAGCTGGATCCATACTGGATAAATTATTCATCAGATTCTGAAGAGTGAGGCTCATTCCGGTGAGCGGGTTATTCAACTCATGAGCCACACCTGAGATAAAAATACCGAGAGAAGCCAGGTTACGGATCCTAAGGTTCTCTTCTTCTTTCTCTTTGATGCGCGTGATATTGCTGATCTTCTCCACTATGGAGACAATACTCCCATCCTTACGAATTGGGAAAAAATCTAAGTATAAGGTTTCCTTCTGATCATTGGCTACATGAAAGATCTCTCGTCCAATTTCTCCCTTACCTTCGAATTGTGCGTCGAAGTCCGTTTCATTTTCATGATGGTCCTTCATTGGGCAATAAGGACAAACCGCGGAACGATTGTACAGAACCTCGTAACATTTTCTGCCCAGAGTAGAAGGGAAGTCGGGCTCACTCGAAAATTCAAGAGTGGCCTTGTTTACACGACGAACCCTGAAGCCCGAGTCTATCAAAACTAGGGGCTCTGTGATTCCGTCCAAAATAGCTTGGAGTTCCTCCGCTCTTTCGTGGAGGTTTTCCATTAGGGATGACATCCGGATCAATATTCTAGGGATTCTTTATAACTTTGCAGTAATTTTTTTTGATTTCTGGAAGAATGTTGAGCCTGCATTTCCTGAAGCCTTAGAACATGCACGAAAAAATCCTCGATCAGTTTTAAATAAAATTCTTTCTTAAACTCGGATCTATCCCGGTTTACCCCCTCATCAGGTAGGTAATTCAAAGGATATTCTGCCTCTTTACCGTTTCGATCCGCATAGATCAGCAGATCGTCCACATTATTATCCAAAGGAGTATTGTCCGTCATACGAATCATGATGGTATCTTCCGCGGAATAATTCGCAGTTTTGATTTCGGAAACCACCTTAGAAAGAGTAGATCCGTTAAATTCCAGAAGAATGGACTTTTCTTCTGCTCTTTCTATCCCGCCTGGAGTAGGGGATTGAGTCACTGAGAACTTAGTGATCTTCACACCTTTCCGGTTCGGGTAATTTCCCACCCAAGTCACCAAGGTTCCGATAGGAAGAGCCTCCATTCTTTCGAATTTCAAAAGTTCTCTGGCAACACTCAAACTTTCATACGCACGTAAGATCCTCTGATTCAACATTTGGGTAGAAGAAGAGGAAGAATTGTTCTGGGATTTTGTCCCATCCTGGCTCTGAGCGTTGATTGAAAGAAAGGAAAGAAGAAGGAGCAGAAGGAAGACGGCCTTCGGGGCCGCCTTCGTAGAAGAAGTAAAATTAAGGCTTAGGTTGTGCCGGAGTTTCAGTGCTTGGTGCGGTTGTAGGCGCGGATTCTTGGGCATTGGTCCCTCCTTGGTTGCCCTGGGCCTCTTCCGCAGCTGGTGGAGGAAGAATATCAGGCGTTGGAGTGGTATTGTATCCACTAGTCTTCGCAAAAAGGAAAGAAAGAATCAAAGACAAGGCCAAAAAAGTGAGTCCAGCAACTCTGGTTGCTTTAGTCAAAACATCCGCAGTAGAGGAACCAAAAACAGATTGGCTTGCTCCTCCACCAAGAACTCCACCCATTCCTCCTTTGCCTGTTTGGATCATAACAAGAAGGATCAGAAATAGACTGACAAAAACGAAAAGAACAAGGATGGTTCCGGTAATAAAGCCCATGAGTCGAATTCCTAAAGGTAAAAAGGTTTGTTTTTGGCGAAATAATCCGCTTTAAATCCAAACTACCGCCATGGCCTAGGCTGACAAGCCGTTTCGGAGTTTCCCATGCGGCTTGTATTACGGTAGAAAGAAATTAGAATAAAGCTAAGAAGCTTTCCAGCTTCTGGCTGGCCCCGCCTACGAGCCCTCCATCTATATCCGCTTGGGATAGGAGTTCCTTCACGTTATCGGCTTTCACGGAACCGCCATAAAGGATAGGCATAACATCCGAGATTGTTTTCCCATTTTGGAATAATCCGGAAATTTCCTTTCTTATAAATGCATGAGCTTCTTGGGCCTGAGCCGGAGTTGCTACTTTTCCCGTACCGATTGCCCAAACAGGTTCGTAGGCCACCCAGATACGAGAGAACTGGTCGCTTTCAATGGAACCTAAACCTTCTTGGATTTGTTTTTTCAAAACCTCGAAGGTATTACCTGATTCTCTTTCAGCCAGAGTTTCTCCCACACAATACACAGCGGTAAAACCATGTTTTGTAAGATAAGAGATCTTTTGGTTACAGAAAAGGCTAGTCTCTCCTAAAAACTGTCTTCTTTCCGAGTGGCCAACGAGTGCAAATTTGATACCTAATTCGGAAAGTTGATCCGGACCGGTTTCTCCAGTCATTGCGGTGAGAGGGGCAGGGTAGATATTCTGAGCACCGACCGCAATTTTCGAATTTTCTAATATTCTCGCAACCGCAGCCAGATGAATAGAAGAAGGAAATACAACCGCCTTTTTATTATCTGGAAGAGAAGAAAACTTTTCTTTTAGGCCGCTTGCGAGAGCCAATGCTTCCTTTTCGGAAAGATTCATTTTCCAGTTACCGGCGATAATTTTAGAGCGCATATGTATTTCCTTTGATTCGTTTTAGGTTTTTTCTTTCAGAAGGGCCACAACTCCAGGGAGTTTTTTTCCTTCTAAAAATTCTAAGGAGGCTCCTCCTCCAGTAGAAACGTGAGTGATCTTATCTTCCACTTTTGCCTTATTAATCGCAGCGATGGAATCTCCTCCGCCTACGACAGTTCTTGCCTTGGACTTAGAAACCGCTTTTGCGATCGCCATGGTACCTGGAGCGAATTTATCGAATTCGAAAACTCCCATAGGACCATTCCAAACGATCGTAGCGGCGTTCTTAATTACTTTTTCGTAATTTGAAATTGTCTTAGGACCGATATCCATTCCCATCCAACCGTCCAAAATTCCCATCTTATCAACGGTTTTGGTCTTAGCATTCGCATCGAATTTATCGCCGATCACATGGTCCACAGGAAGTTGGAAATCTACACCTGCGACTCCGGCTCTTTCGATCAATTGGAAAGCTTCCACTTCGAAATCTCTTTCTACTAAGGAGTTTCCCACAGGAATAGCTCTAGATTTTAAGAAGGTATAAGCCATTCCTCCGCCGATCAGAATATGATCCACTTTTTCGATCAGGTTTTTGATCACGCTGATCTTGGAAGAAACCTTGGAACCTCCGATGATTGCCACGAAAGGTTTTGCAGGGCGGGAAAGAAGGGAAGAAAGTTCGGTGATCTCCTTGTACATCAACAAACCTGCAAAAGAAGGTAGAAGATGTGCAATTCCTTCCGTAGAAGCGTGAGCTCTATGAGCCGCACCGAATGCATCGTTTACATAAACATCTGCAAGTGCTGCCAGGCTTTTGGAAAAAGCGGGAGCATTTTCCTCTTCTTCTTTATGAAAACGTAAATTTTCCAGGACCAGGATCTCTCCATCCTTTAGTTCTTTGGAAAGTTTTACGGCATTTTCTCCGATCACGTCTTTGGAGAATATTACGGAAGTTTTAACTAATTCTTTAAAAACTTCGTAAACAGGTTCCATAGAATATTGAGGATCCGGTTTACCTTTAGGGCGGCCAAGGTGACTTGCGATCACCACCCTGGCACCTTTTTTTACCAAAAGTTCAATGGTAGGAAGTGTCTTTTCAATTCTAGTCTTGTCGGAAACTTTACCGTTATCCAGAGGGACGTTAAAATCGACCCTCAGAAAAACTCGTTTCCCCTTGACGTCCTCGTTTTCGAGTCTGGGTAATTGCTGCATCGATTAGCCTTTTTTAGCCATATAACGGATCAGGTCTAAAACTCTATTAGAGTAACCCATCTCGTTATCATACCAGGAAACCAATTTAAAAAATCTGGAATTCAACTCGATACAAGCGTCCGCATCAAAGATAGAAGAAAGTGTAGAACTTAAGAAGTCGTTAGAAACAACCATCTCGTCGGTGTAACCTAAGATCCCTTTCATAGCACCTTCGGAAGCTTCTTTCATTTTTGCTGAAATTTCTTTTAGGCTGGTTTCTCTAGTAGTTCTAACTGTTAAATCCACAACGGAAACGTCTGGAGTTGGAACTCTGAAAGACATACCTGTCAGTTTTCCGTTTACTTCAGGAATACAAAGACCAACAGCTTTTGCAGCACCTGTAGAAGCTGGGATAATGTTTTGCATTGCACCTCTTCCACCTCTCCAGTCTTTTTTAGAAGGACCGTCAACAGTAGGTTGAGTTGCAGTAGTAGCGTGGATAGTGGTCATCAGACCTTCTTCAATTCCGAAATTGTCCAGAACCACTTTAGTGATTGGAGCCAGACAGTTAGTAGTACAGGAAGCGTTGGAAACCACATGATCCTTACTTGGATCGTATTTTTCGTTATTCACTCCCATAACAAAAGTAGGGATGTCCTTGTCTTTTGCAGGAGCGGAGATCACTACTTTTTTAGCTCCGGCTTTGATATGTTTTTCTGCGCCGACTCTATCGGTAAATAAACCGGTGGATTCGATCACATAGTCAACTTTTAGATCTTTCCAAGGGAGTTTTTCAGGATCTCTTTCGGATACACAAAGAACTTTTTTACCGTCTACGATAAGTGCGTCGTCAGTATGCTCCACGGTCCCGTTAAAACGGCCATGAGTAGAATCGTACTTTAAAAGATATCCTAGGTTGTCCGGAGTTACTAAGTCGTTGATTGCAACAAATTCAATATTTGGGTCTTTGATCCCGGAACGGAATACCAGGCGACCGATACGGCCAAAACCGTTGATAGCGATTCTTGTCATTTTCTTCCCTTTATTTCCTTCATGTTATTTGATAAAACAGGAGCCTTTGGCTCTTCAAATACATGTTTTTATAACAAAACCATCCTGAAAATCCGTTTTTTCGCGAATTTTAGGATGGATTCTAATTGAGCGGAAGTAGGGCGACCCCTCGCTTTGCTCGGACCGCGCTGCTACGGGCTACGCTTTCGCTTCGGTCTCTTTGAGACTAAACCCTGCGCATCACTGTCGCGGTTCCGATGCGAGATTGAATATTGAATTAAAATACCTTACCTATGATCTTTTCAAAAGGCAAAGGGCCGAAATCTCGCGAATCCACGCAGTCGTCTCGGTTATCACATAGAAGAAAGTAATTTCGATCTTCTACCGTTAGGTTAGAAAGATTATCCCGGCTAGAATAGGTTCCGGAGAAAGCGGGTCTTGCGTCCTTGTATTGTAAGGAGAAGTCGGATTTTTCCTGAGCCTCAGAGATACCATTACGGTACAGGACTTTGTCCTTGATTGCGATCTGGTCTCCCGATTTTCCCATGATACGGACCAAGGCTACTTTTCCTTTTTGTGTAGGATGTTCGACTAGGACCACATCGCCTAAAAACAAGGAAGAGTCCCTAACAAAGCGGGAGATATAAATTCTTTTTCCTTTGGGGAATGCAGGAGACATCTCTTCTGTTTCCGGGACGAATGGAAATAGGAACCAAATCCGAACAGAGGCAGCGAATATGAATCCAATCACGATGGAGATCGAAAGTATCTGAGCGAATTTCTTTCGATCGAATTTTTTTTCCTTCTCTGCGAACTCTTTTTTTAATGAGAACATTTGGAACTAAGGTATGAATCCGCAAAAAAAGGTCAAAGTAGATTTTATTTGAAAAAGAGTTGAAATATCGGCTTTTCGAAGGTCCGATATTCGAAATCAATAATTAAAAGGACTTTGATTTCTCTTTGGATTTATTCGGCGGAAAAAAAATTTCTAAACTTCAATTTCTATTTCCTATCTGTCCCATTATATTCGCGGCATTTTTCCTATTTAAGGTAGATGCAAATTCAGTTTTAGTCTCCGATAACCAGAACAAAATAGTACAGGCGCAAGCATTCATAGATTCAGGATACAGAAGCCAATACCTGAGTTGTAAAATATTAGAAGATCTGGGCGGATGTAAATTTTTTCCGAGCTGGCAGCTCCTTTTGCCTAACGGTATTTCGGGGCCTTTTCCTGTAGCATTCTCTCTATTTGCTTCCTTATTCGGGCTATTAGGAGATTACAGTTTTCTATTTTACGTTTCTATTTTGTTCTTTTGGATCGGAGTATTCTTCTTAAAATTAGAATTGAACTTAAAATGGGCTGCGCTTATTTTTTTGAGTTTTAGTCCTGCTTTTTTTCATTCCGCATTATTCCCGGATTATTCAATTACTTTCCTTTTAACCTGCGTTGGACTTACTTTTTATGCCTGCCCGGTGAAAACGAAACTGTTAGGATTGTTTATAGGACTATTTGTAGGATTCGGTTTTTTCTTCCGACCTGAAAATACAATTTTATACTTCTTACTGGGAGTATTCCATCTTGTAGAATTTATTCATAAAGGTAATTCGGGAGTTTCTACAAAAGATAAGGATAGACTGGTTTTACTGATCGGGATTGGTATAGGAGTCGTATTTTACGGAATCATAAACTATTCTTTATATGGATCCGTCATCGGGACTAGAATCGAAGCCAATGCTAAAATCGGTTGGAATACCGGGTTTGAGAAATATTCCTCTCTACTCTTCTTTGGAAACGGTAGAGTCGGGTTTTTATTCTTCTGTCCTTGGATCCTTTTGTGGTTGGTATACTTTTTTATTCGATGGAAAGATCTGGAAAAATTTGAAAGAAAACTTTCCTTGGCAATCTTGATCTCTCTCTTTTTAGGAGCCTATCTTGCACCTAATGATTCAAATATAGATTGGGGGACCAGATATCTTTCCTGGTTAATTGTTCCGGCAGTAGTTTTATTTTTTTCCAAAAACAATTCAGAAAAAGTCCCGACTACAGTATGGATTTTGACAGGAATTTTGTTTTTAGTAACTTTGTTTTTTACCAGGACTTACTTTTTAGCCCAGGCGAAACTTTCCAGAGAGTATAAAAAATATAATGAGTTCTTGTTGAATTCGAATCCTGATATATATATAACAACGGATTCAAGTGTGTCTGCATTATTTGGTCAGGAAATTTTGCGTAAAAAGATATTAAAGATAGAACATATAGAAGATTTGCCAGAACTGAAGAACATCCTTTCCACAAGAAAAGGGTCCATATCTATGGCACGTTACGAGTCTATTACATCATCTCTAATGCAGACCATTAAAAAAAATGATTCCCAAGAAATCGGAACTGAAATGGAGAATTGGTTTCTGAGATCCGGATGGATATTAGGATCCAAACAAACTTTGGATAAGATAGAAATCCTAAAATTTGTACGTAATTAGATTTTGATATAAGAGTAATGAGGACTCCCTGAGAATCCATAATTTGGACTTGTGCAGGCCGAATTATGTTGTAAGATAAGGGCGCGATTGAGGGAAAATATATGCAAGAAGTACATCTGTCCGGAAATATTTTAGAATACATGGGTAAACGACCTATTTACAAAGACGGAGTGTTTTTAGCTCCAGGATCTTTAGTAGTAGGGGATGTAGTGATCGGAAAAGATTCCTCTATCTGGTTCCAAACATTGATCCGAGGGGACGTAAATTATATTCGGATCGGAGACAATGTAAACATACAGGACATGACAGTGGTCCATGTTTCCAGAAACACTCATCCGGTAGAAATTGGTGATAATGTTTCCGTGGGTCATAGAGCAGTCCTTCACGGATGCAAACTTAAAAATAATTCATTCGTAGGAATGGGAGCGATCATTATGGATGGAGTCGAACTGGGAGAATACTCCTTCGTGGCTGCAGGCGCAATGATAACCCCAGGCAAGATCATTCCACCAGGAGTGATGGTGATGGGGTCTCCCGGAAAGATCATTAGAGATATTACGGAAGAAGAACGGAATTTGATAGAAAGAACCGCTGCAAATTACGTCTCCTATAAGAATAATTATCTGCAAGATTTTTCCTATAGGATTAGCATAGTTTAAATTTCCAAAATTTTCCTATACGTTTAGGGAATATGCAGAATACTTAACTATGTGAGCGAAACAAAAACTCCGGGAGTATACCTGAGAGGAACAGGGGTCATCGGTTGGCCTCTGGCTTCTTTGTTATTAGTATTAAAGAATAAATTTGGCGGTTTCCAGGTCTTTGTAGAACCGTACAAATTACAAAAATCCGAAATACCTCAGATACTTTCCTTACTCGAAAAAGGTGGGATCATTGTAGACGATGGTTCCAATGGGGTCCGGAACTTTTTCCCGGAATGGATCTCTAAAGAAATCGCATTGTCCCAATCTAAGGTAGTGTGCGATTCTTCTCCTCCAGGAGTAGCAGATAAAAGAAAATCGGAATACTCAGAACCGATTTACGATCAGATCAAAATTTTTATCGCTCAGGGAAGTGAACATTCTTTCGGACCTCAGTTTTTATATCCGGAAAGTGCTCCACTCTTGGAAAAAAATCCGCCCAAGTTCATTCATGTTTCCACATGTAATACTCATACGTTAGCCGGAGTACTTAGGCCCTTCTACTCCGAAAAACCACAAGAGCTGACAAACATATTAGAAGAAGCCGACTTTTTCGTGATACGAAGAGATGCAGACATGGCAAAAAACGATCCTCACGTGACAGGACCTTTACTTGTTCTTCCGGAATCGCCAACAGGCACCCATCATGGAAGATTGTTGAACGAAGTATATTCTGATTTGGGATTTAAAATTAAATTGGGATCTTCTTCTGTAACGATCAATTCTCCTTATATGCATTTGATCCGCTTTCATCTCCGCTTAAAAAGAGAAATCACTAAAGAATGGCTTGTTTCTAAGATAGACAATGATCCGTTTTTAAGTACAACTGAGCTTGTTTCTACAAATTCGATCTTCTCTTCCGGAAGAGATAGAGGGTTGTACGGCAGAATTTTCTCACATGCTGTATTTCCACTTTCGGCATTGGAAGTGAACGGTAAAGAAGTGCGAGGATATGCCGCTACGCCTGGAGATTCCAACGTACATATTTCTAGTATCTATGCAGTTTATAAGGGATTGGGACTTTCCTTCGGGCCAGAAACAGAATCCTTTTTAGCCGGAATTGTCTTGAAAGAAGTATGACCGGTCTTAGAAATATCCCGACAGTTTTGATCTTTTTTCATTGATCGCATTTGATATATTGAAAAAGATGTTTAATATATTGACAAGTTCACAAAAACCCAGCTGCAGAGGTAGGAATTCCTAATGAAAGCAAATAATATCTTAGAGACGATCGGTAACACTCCCCATGTGAAAATCAACCGACTCTTTGGATCTAAATACAATGTATATTCTAAATTAGAGCGTAGCAATCCGGGCGGTTCTATCAAGGATCGTATCGCGCTTTCTATGATCGAGGACGCTGAAAAAAGCGGAAAACTCACTAAGGATACAGTAATCATCGAGCCGACTTCCGGAAACACTGGTATCGGTTTAGCTCTTGTTGCGGCAGTAAAAGGATATCGTTTGATCCTAGTAATGCCTGAGTCTATGAGCGTTGAAAGAAGAAGAATTATGGCTGCTTACGGCGCTGAGTTCGATCTTACTCCTCGTGAAAAAGGAATGCCTGGAGCAATCGAAAGAGCAAAACAACTAGTTTCTGAAAATCCAAAAGCTTGGATGCCTCAACAATTCGAGAACGAAGCAAACATTCAAGTTCATATTGAAACCACTGCAGCAGAAATCCTGAAAGACTTTCCAAATGGAGTAGACGCTCTGATTACCGGAGTCGGTACAGGTGGACATATCACTGGGGTTGCTAAAGTTCTAAAGGAGAAGTTCCCTAAAACTAAGGTATTCGCAGTTGAGCCGGAAGCTTCTCCAGTAATTTCCGGAGGAAAGCCTGGACCACACCCGATCCAAGGAATTGGAGCTGGGTTCATTCCTAAAAACTTGCACACTGATCTACTCGACGGAGTAATCCAAGTTTCTAAGGACGAGGCTTTTCAATACGCTCTTCGCGCAGCAAAAGAAGAAGGAATTTTCTTAGGAGTATCTTCCGGTGCAGCTTTAGCAGCGGTTGCTAAAAAACTTCCTGAACTTCCGGAAGGAGCAACAGTTCTTACCTTCAACTACGATACTGGAGAAAGATACCTTTCTATCGAAGGACTTTTCCCAGTTCCTTCTAACGGCTAAGATCTCAATCTAAGTCTGTTTTAGAAAATCCCGGCGGTAAAACGTCGGGATTTTTTTGTACTCATTGTTTGTTATAAAAGTATTATAATAAATTACTTGCTTTGCGAATTAAACCGAACATCTGTGCGAAAAAGTAGAAAAAGTAAAAGTTCGGTATCAAAGGAAAAAATAAACAGATGTTCAACCGTTTGAAAATATTAAAACAAATTAATGAATTGGATGCGGAGAAGGATGCACAGAAGATCGTATTTCTTGCAGGAAGTTATGATTTTCCTCAGGATGTGGAGATCTCACTTGCTATCTCTTTCTTCAGGACATTTGCAATTCCTTCTATTTCAAAAATATTAAATACTACTAAACGATTCGAACTTGCAGGACAAAAAAGATACGATGACACCGCTCTAATCCTTGCGGAATTTATAGAGAACGGACTGGACAGCGAAAGAGGACGAGAAGCCATGAGAAGGCTAAACCAGATCCATAAGGAATACGATATCAAGAACGAAGACTTCTTATATACACTCACTACTTTTATATTCGAGCCGGATCGTTGGAACCAAAAGTTCGGATGGAGAAAGAGCACTGAAAAAGAAAGATTGGCTAATTTTTATCTTTGGAAACAGATCGGAAAAAAGATGAATATCAAAAATATTCCGGAAACTTACGAAGAAATGTTGGAATTCAATCTGAGATTCGAAAAGGAAAACTTCTACCGAACTAAAGACTCAGAACAAGTTGCTCTCGCAACGATGAAGATCGCTTCTTCCAGAATTCCAAAAATTCCCGGTCTGGAATATTTGGTTTATAATGCAGTGTATTCTCTTATGGACAAACCTCTTAGAGAAGCGATGGGATTTCCGAAACCGAATCCGATCGTAGCTGGTTTAACCTATTCGATTTTAAAATTCAGAGCATTTTTCTTACGATATTTCTGGCCACCTCGAAAAACTCCTTATTACGTTACCAAACGAAATAACCCTAGTTATCCGAACGGATATTTGATTGAAGAGTTAGGACCTCATTAGAAAAATACGGAAGGGCTGGATTTCCGGTCCGTTCCGAAATGTCTGTTCTAGTACTTGTAGAATCTCCCACCAAAGTTAAAACGATCTCTTCCTATTTGGGAAAAGAATACAAGGTGCTCGCCACCTTCGGACATATCTTGGATCTTCCTGTGGATCGGATTGGGATCAAAATCGAAAAGGATTTCGAGCCGGAGTATGTTCCTCTCAAGGGAAAAAAGAAAGTTCTATCTTCTATTTTAAAGGAGGCCAAATCACATTCTTCCGTACTAATTGCGACCGACCCGGATAGAGAAGGTGAGTTTATAGGTTATATCCTTGCCCAAAAATTAGGGAAGAAGGTAAAGATTTCTCGAATTCGTTTCCAAGAAATACATAAGGACAAAATTTTACAGGCAATCTCGGAGCCTGACGAGATCGATCTGGATTTGGTAGATTCCCAAAAGGCAAGAAGAATCTTAGATAGACTCATCGGGTACAAAATCAGTCCCTTTTTATGGAGAGCAGTAGGAGGCGAAGGCCTTTCTGCGGGAAGGGTTCAATCAGTCGCTCTCAAATGGATCTGTGAAAGAGAAGAAGAGATCCGCAGCTTTATTCCGGAAACCACTTGGATTGTTTCCGCAACCGTGTTTTACAGATCGGGAGAAAATGAAAAAATCGTTTTTTATCCGCAAAAGGACGCCTTTTCCACTCAAAAAAAAGCTTCGGAGTTCCTGGATTCTATATTAAAAAAAACAAAAGTATTACAGATTACGGAAAAAAAAGAAAAGTTAGGAGAAACACTTCCGCCTCCACCTTTTACTACTGCCACTTTGCAGCAAGAAGCGTTTAGGATCTTAAAATTTTCTGCATCTAAAACGATGAAACTTGCCCAAGAATTGTATGAGGGAATAGATTTGGGAAAAGGAAAATCCCAAGGACTGATTACTTATATGAGGACAGATTCGGTTCGGATTGGAGAAGAAGCAGTCGGATCCATTCGTAGGAAGATCGGCTCAAAGTTCGGTCCTGAATTTGTATCCGACAAAACTCAAACTTATAGACTCAAAAAAACAAAGGGAAAATCCCAGGATGCTCATGAGGCGATTCGACCGGTAGATATATTTTTAGAGCCTTCTTTCGTATCCGAACTTGGAGATCGTAATCTTAGTAAGGATTCTAAAAAATTATATGAATTGATATGGAAGCGGACCCTTGCTTCTCAGATGAAGCCGGAAACTTGGAAAAGATTAACATTTATAGCAAACGCAGGCGGAGAAGTTTGGGAAGGAGAAAAACTTTTTACCCTAGATCCAGGTTATAAAAAGATCTATAATCAATATGCGGATATTCTTCCCGCTTGGAAAAAGGGAGAAACTTTAACTCCTGAACCATGGGAGATCCAAGAAAGAACCACAGAACCTCCTCCCAGATATACCGAAGCAAGTCTTGTCTCCAAATTGGAAAAAGAAGGAATTGGTAGGCCTTCTACATTTGCTTCTATCTTAGAGACATTATACAAAAGAAAATACGTATATTCGGAAAAAGGAAAATTATATTCGGAGACTCTCGGAGAAAAGGTAAATTCTTTTTTACAGGCGGCCTTTGCGGATCTATTCCGAGAAAAATTTACTTCCGAAATGGAACAAAAATTGGATTCTATCGCTTCGGGAGAGGAGAGTAGATCCAAGGTGCTTTCCGAGTTTTATTCCATCTTGGATTCTCAATTAAAAAAAACGAATATAATCGCGATCAATAAGCAGCTAAAAGAAAAACCGAAAACTCCCAAATATGGGAACTGTCCCGTATGCAAAGAAGGGGAGAGGGTTAGAAAAAAATCTTCAAAGAAAAAAGAATATTATATCTGTTCTAGATTTCCGCAATGTGATTATGCGGAATATATCTAAAATCTATTTCAAAAACGCTTTAAGAAACGTATTTTTGGAGTGAATTCTTTACCTTCCCCTTCGCCTGCACTTCCTGTGCAGAGCTCCGGGGCGCTTCGCCATCCTGACTTCGCTCTCAGGTAAAGAATTCACTCCATGTATATGTATATTTCTTAAATCGTTTTTGAAATAATTAGATCTGGCAAAGATATTGTAGGAGCTCCTACAAGTGTTCTACTATAAATTTTTCGTATGTAGGAGTTTCTACATCGCAAATCCTCTCCGTATTCTCTATGGACTCCGTGCGAAAATCCTGCTTACTTTCTTTCAGTAACTGCTACCCAGGTGCCATTCCGATTTTCTGCTTCTACCTTACGGTCGTATAGATCGGAAAGTCTTGCGGAGCTAAATGCTTCCTTGATCTCTCCTGAGAATAGGATCTTACCTGACTTTAAAAGAGCAGCATGTTCGTAAAAAGGGGGGATTTCGTCGATCCTGTGGGTAATATAAATAGAAGTGAAGTTTCGATTTTTCTTATATTCATCTAAGAAGTCTATAAATTCCTCTCTGGCTGTCAGATCCAGTCCGGAACATGGCTCATCTAAAATTACAAATTCAGGAGAAGTGCACATTGCTCTTAAGAAGAGTATTTTCTTCTTTTCTCCTGAAGATAAAGTGCGGAACAGTTGGTTTCTTTTAGCGCCGAAACCGTTCTCTTCTAAAATTCGTTCCGCTTCTTTTTCTTCCCAGGCATTGGATTCCCTATAAAAACCTATGGTATGAAAAAAACCGGTTAGAAGTACATCATAAACTGTAAGACTTTTTTGAAGCGCGCTTTCTTGCTGGGAAGAATCCAAGATTCCTATCTTATTACGTAAGATTTGCAAAGGAGTTTCTCCGAAGGTCTCGCCGAAAAGATTGATCCTACCTGCTGTGGGCCATACAGAACCGTAGATCAAATTTACCAAAGTGGTTTTCCCGGCTCCATTCCGGCCTAAAAGTACCCAATGCTCTCCGGAATTGATCTGAAAATCGATCCCGTCCAGAATCGGAGTCCCGGATCTATAAAACTTAATTCCGTGTAAATTGAGTAGGTTATTAGATTCAGTTTTCTTCATTCGCGATCTCGTAGGCCTTTGCCAATTTTTCGCAGGTCTCTTCGAACTTTGCCTTATCGTCTAACTGGAATTTTTTTAGTATACTCGAGTCAGCGGCATAATAGCTGGTTTTTTTATCCAGATAATCGCACATCATATTTGCAACGTATACAGAATCAACTAAATCCGTATAAATCGTGTTAGTCGCCATGAAGGCTCTATGATGAAATTCGATCATATGTACAAGGTCCGGAGGAAAATCCCATTTTCTGGCGAGCATTGCTCCCAGGGTGGGATGAGAAATACCTGTGGAAATTTCTTCTAAGATCGTGGAATTGGAAAGGTCCCTATTCTTTTGGTAAGACGCCAAACGTTTGAATAATGTAGGGTCCAATGAAAGCAAAATGAATTTTCCTAAATCATGGAGTAAGGCACCGACTGCTGCGATATCGGAAAGTTTTCCGAGTCCAGCTCTTTGAGAAACCTGCCTCGCGAAATAACTCGCAAGGTTGGAATGATTCCATACTTCTTGGAGTTTGGAATATCTTCCTTCCATGATCTTTCGTACGCCTGATACATACAAAAGATTTCGGACGTTCTTCAGTCCCACAACCTTAACAGCTTGGACGATAGTATTTACTTTATTCCTACTCGCGAAACCCGCCGAGTTAGAAAGTTTTAGAAGGTCCGCGCTGATGGCAGGATTTCTTTCTATCTCATTAGCGATAACTCCTAAATCGGAATCAGGATTGTTACAAAGATTTATTATTCGTGTCAGAGTATGAGGAAGTGGGGGAAGTCCATCCACTTCTGCCAAGATCCTGTCTTTGAGTTTGGTAGCCACATCCAATGGAACGATCTGTTTAGGGATCACTAAGGTAGCTCTAGTGATCTTTCCATCTGTTTCTATCTTAAATTTATCAGAACCTATGCCTGAGTTTTTTAATAATAACTGTATGAGAACGAGTCCAAGCCCCGCACTTTCTTGGCTGTCTGCCATAGAAAGAAATGCATCGGATAGATCGTTAAACTTACTCGCCGATTCTAATCTTGCTTTGATCCTTTCGGACTCTTGGGGAAGAAGTGCCGCATCGTTCTCGATCAAAAAGATCAGGTTCTGGTTCATGATCTTTGCGCGGAGACGAACTGATAGATTGGAACCTTTGAGTACCTTCTCCTGTTCATCCCATTTATGGATGATATCTTCCAGAAAACGTTTCATCCCTTTATTATAATGAGATGCTTCGTTTATATTCAGTCCTTCCGTAAGGAAAAAAAGCCTCTTGGCGTTCGCCTTATTCGCGTTCATCAAAAGTTCTTTCAGAATGGTAGAAACCACTTCCGTGAGAAATAATCTGTCCAGATTTCCCAAAACCTGGAGTAGCAGAAGATAAATCTGCTGATGGTCCTCGTCTGAAATAAATCTATATTCCAGTTCGATATCTTTCCCGGAGACAAGGGTTTCAGTGAGTTCTGTCGGATTTAGCATTCCCTCAAATTTGGGTCTAAACTCCCTTGTCGCAAGAAAAAAAATGCGCTCCATTTTTCGAATTGGGCACCTGTTTGTCCGGGGGAGACCTAAAATACTATTTGGGGGCCGGAAATGGAGAAGGAGCCAAAAAATTCAGAACAAGGATCCGAAAAAATCGGCGAGGATTTACAGGAAGAACTTAGATTTTTTCTGGAGAATCGATTGGATGGGCTTTTGGACGAGGCGGAGAAGTTCAGGCAAACCAAACAATCTTACAGAAAGACCCGATCCAAGTTTTTGAGAAAGGAGTCTATTCCTGAAAAAAACCAGGGATTTTTGCCTTTTCTTTATTCCATTTCCAACCAGCGGGAGGGGAACAGGGAGGAGCCGGAGTCTAAAGTATCAGGGGATGAGTCTTGATATGAGACCAACCCTAGATTATTTTCTCATTAGCTAAGAGCCTTTCAGGCTCTTGAAGCCCGCGACCCGGTACAAATTCGATGACATAAGTTTTGAGGCGGACTATAAATAAAGATGGACATTTGTATGGAACGATTCATGGTAGAGGCGAATGGATAGCAACTTCTTCTTCGAAGAGGCTCCTGAGGACTCGGAGAGTCGAGATATCTTAGATATCATGGACTCCTATCGGTACATGAACTCCTCTTACTTTTTCGATTTTATATCGGATGGTAGATGGGATCATGGAAAAGGTTGGGTGGAGAAAAACATCGACCGAGGACAATGGACCACAAGATTCGTTCCGGGCAGTATAGATCGTTACCGTAGACCAGGATCTGGTCAAAGTCCCTGAGCACAAAAAAAGGACCCTTTTCTGGGTCCTTTTTTATTATATAGACTTGAGAGTCTCGATCTTTAAGTCTTAGTTCACCAATTTCAAACCGTTGATGTCTATGATCTTACGATAAACTAACTTGTTTTTCTCTTTTTGTGGATTGAAGATCAAAACTACAACCTTGTTAAATGTAAAATATCCAGGACGATACTCAGTGTAATGGTGAGAGAAGATCGTGGATTTATACTTAGCATTGTATACGGTATAAGTATGTTTGCTTAAAGTATCGTGTTTTTGTTTTTGCAGATCTTCTGCAGTCTGAGGCACGAAATTGCTGATCAGGACTTTGTCTTTTGCAGGTCCTTCTTCTCCGTAAAGAACGATTGGAAGTGCATCCTTAGGATTATTTGTGAGATAATGAACCAGGGTGTCCAGATTCGGATTCGGGAATTTTACTTTTTCTCCCCTCGCGATCTTTTCATCGTAGGTTTTTTTCACGTCTGCGAACTTCTTCTCTCCCCAAACGTTTTTGCTGTCCAGTTTTACAGGAACTAAATTCTGGAAGTTTACTACCTTTGTTTCTTCTTCCACATCGTACTGTCTCCACTTAGGGAAGGGGACCAATTCTCTGCGATCATCTACTCTGGAAAGTGGAGTTTCGTTTACTGCTAAAATATAAATGGAGAAGTTCGCTGCGTCGAAGTCTCTGTTCTCGAGTTCAACCATTACGTCCATGAATTCGCCTTTTCCGTTATCCGCATGTCTACGGAAAAAGGAAACCTCTTTGACTAAGAGTCTATCGTCGTAATAGGCGAGTGGATAATATTCCACTCCTTCGGAACCTTTACTTTCCTTTTCCGCATTGTTTTGGCCGGAAATGCCATTTCCCAAAATTAAGAATAATAAGATAAAAGAAAATTTTGCGACGGATTTCATGCGATTTAATGTCCCAGTACGGTTCTTCATTTTGAATATCGACTTCTAAGCCCCGAAACTTAGCCGTTACTTCTCGTTTTTCCTCAAAAAAATGAGAAGAATTTCCATTTCGGGATGAAAACCGTTCGATTCTACCCGAGTCCTAGATTTAGTCCAGCGGATTACAGTTTGGGGAAAGCCTAAGAAATTAGGCTTTTTTGATATGGTTCTTATCGTCCACGAGAACGACTTGAGGTTTATAACCTTTTGGTAGGTCCTTTTCTTCCAAGGAACCGTAGGAGATGATAATTACTTTGTCTCCTTTCATTCCGAGGCGGGCAGCAGCTCCGTTCAAACAGATCTCTCCGGAACCTCTTTTGCCTTCGATCAGATATGTCTCGAATCTGGATCCATTGTTTACATTCACAACGGAAACTTTTTCGTAAGGAAACATTCCTGCGGCGTCTACTAAATCCATATCTACCGTCAGGCTTCCCTCATAATTCAGGTCCGCGTCGGTTACGGTGGCTCTATGGATTTTACCTTTGCAAACAGTGATGAGCATTCGGTTTACTCGCTAAAAAGTACCTTAAATATTTTGCCCGAGATATTCAAAAGCGTTTTTCTCTTAAAGAAATGGATTTTAGTGTTAATAGTTTCTTTGCTAAACTTTATTTCCGAGAAAAGGGGAGTGATCACGTAATTTTCGTATAAATTCGGATACACTCTATTTTCGTCGTAAACACTTCCTTTGAAATTTTCCAGAACCTTGCGAAGTATTCTTTTCTCCTGGCGGTTCAGGTCTATCTCGTCCTCATGCTCGGTTCCAACCCAGGTTAATAAATAACCCGAGATCCCGGTCTCGGTCAATTTCGGGGTCACATCTATTAGACGATTTTCTTTCAGGTGGAGAAGTGCCTGATTCAATTCCATCGGATACGGAGAATCTTCCAGATGGATGTACTTTTGCTCCGTAATTACTTTGGCGTATTTTTGGAAGAATACTCCATCGGAAAGATAAACCAATTTTGCAAGTTCCTGACGGTTTCTTCCTTTGGGAGATCTTTGGAGTATAAAGGAGATGACTTCGAGCAGCTTTTCCATAAATAATACGAGTGTGCAGGCTTTTTCCCTGAAAAATCCCCTTCCGTACGAAGATTACGTCCGCTTCCAGGAGAAGTCCCGGGAAAATCGAAGGGAATCGATTCTATTTTTGGAACACCCTCTTACGATAACCGGTGGGATCAATTATAATATCGACAATCTTCTCCGAAATGAGGACTTCCTTTCCGAACACGGGATCTCTCTCCAATACATAAAAAGAGGCGGGGATTATACCGCTCACGAACCCGGACAGATCGTTACCTATGTACATTTGGACTTAAAAAAAAGAGAAATTTCCATCTCGGAATTTCTGGATCAGGTCCTGGAATCTGCAATTTATTCCACGAAGGAAGTTTGGGGTCTGGATCTGGTAAAAAATCCGAACGCTCCCGGGCTGTATCTTTCTAGTTCTCCCAATCGCAAAATTCTTTCTATGGGAGTTTTGTTCAAGTCCTGGTTCACGAGCTACGGGATTGCCCTCAATGTTTCTAATGATTTTTCCGCCTTCCAATGTATCCATCCTTGCGGACAGGACTGGAAATCTATGATTTCGGTCTCCCAACTGGGACTTCCAAGCGGAGAAGATAAGAAGAAGGAATGGATCCTGGCTTTTCAGTCCAGATTTCTAGAAAATTTAAAGTCCGTAAAAGAGAGAATCCGCGCCTAAAAGGATTTTTATTCTTTAGAAAAAAGCCGAAATCGGCCGATTTTTAAAAGAAGAGAGGTTCTCAGGTGCAAATTTTTAAACATATTCTATTTTTTATTTTAGCACTTTTGGTTTGTGAAGGGATCGCCGCCGGAGCCTCTGCATGGTCCTTTTTGGAATCCTCTCTTGCTTCTTTCGAGCAGATCAAAAATCTTTCGGACCAAAGAGCCAGAGATACAATCGGTGCTATTTCTAAATCCAGCGAAGGAAAATTAAGCAAAGATAGATTGGAAGATCTGAATTTTGCATTCACAAGACTTGTAAAAGTGACTTCGGGAGATAAAGAAGGATTTATCATTTCAGAGATTAGTATGACAGATGATTCAGGTGTCGTTCTTGCATCATCTAACGAAGATTATGTGTCCGATCCAAGAGTTAAAAGAAAACCGGAACCTAAGTTTTTATCTACCAATTATACTGCGGCTCATCATTTGAGAAAATGGCAGATAGGAACTCCAATCCTTTTAGGAGATAAGAATACTTTCCAAAATGATAAACTGATGCAGATTGTTTCTCCTTATTTTCCTGAAATTTCCGAGCCAAGCGTTCTTCTTTCCATGGCAGTATATCATCCTGAAAAATTGGAAAGAGTAGCTTCTCTCCATATGAAATATGAAAGAGGGAACTTTGCACATTTTGTGAAAATCCAGACCGAACTTTTCTGGTGGACTTTGCAAAATAATACGATCATCGCTCTTATCTGCGCTCTTGTATTAGGATTTGCTCATTTACTTATTAAGAGTGTTCGTACATCGTTTACTCAGGACGGAAGGTATATCGCAGAACATCCATCTGCTCCTCCTTTATGGGAGAAGGTCGACTTTGCTCAAACCCAAGGGCCGATCCGTTGGAGAGAAAATGTTTCTTCTTCTTCTCCTTCTTACCAAAGCCAAAACCCGGCACCCGTAGAGAGAAGTATTCCTGTTCCTCCGGTGGCTTCTTCTTCTCCTGCACAAGCGGTCAATCGGGAGAAAGCGGAAATTATAGACGCTATTTATCTAGGATAAACTTTTTTGGAAATTCATACTACAAAACTGGGACATATACTGAAGGTGACTCCGAAAGGGGTTCTGGATTCCTATTCCGCATTCGACCTCGTGCGTTTTATTAAAACACGCTGGGAAGAAGGGGAAAGACTTGTACTCGTCAATTCTCATTTTGTGGAATATATAGAAGAAGATGGTATCTCCGCTCTTGTGGAATTGAAAAACTTCTTCGAAAAATTCGGCGGTAATATTGCATTCAGCGATTGGAATGAAGAAGGTTTATTAGTTTTAGGATTATTCGGTTTGAATAAGAGTCCGAACTTTTTCAGGAACGAAAAAGACGCTGAGGTTTGGCTTTCTTCTTTGAAGATCGAGGATAGAAGGACTAGAACCGAAAAATCGGAAAGTATTTCTTCTCTCAGGCAGACTAAACCGATTCAGTTTTATTCTAGTCCTTCTTCTTCTTTAACTAAGTCGGACGTTTATGTTCCTGAGATCAGTACTGTTCCCATTCCAGGGCAAGAACCAGTAGAAAAGACTAAGATTGGAAAAGATCTAGATCATTCTTTGGAGCAGGCGAGAAACATCCAAGAAAGAGTCTTATACTGCGAGTCATGTAGGGCAAGACTTAGGATTAAAACTCTTGGTCGTCACCAATGTCCTAATTGCGGAATTCAGTTTGACGTGAGTCGCACCGGTGGAGTTCGATACTTGGAGAAACTATTAGGTTAGTTTCAATCCGTCGGAAACACCGACTACGTAGGATCTCTTGTCCCAAGCTGCCAGAAGAAGTTTCGCTCTTTCTTTTTACACCCTCGTTTCCAGAATTTTAGGAGTGTTCCGAGACCATTTTATGGCCGTGTCTTTCGGGACAGGCACAGTGGCCTCTGCATTTTCAGTCGCTTATAGATTGCCGAATATGTTTCGCAATTTATTGGCGGAAGGAACTCTTTCCCAATCCTTCATGCCATTATACTCGGATGCGGAGAAGGAAGGGGTTATCGCCGCTCGAAAAATGAGCGGTGCTGTATTAAGTTTTCTTTTTGTAATCCTTTTAAGTTTTGTAGTAATCGTATTTACGTTTTCGCCCTTTGCTCTTCCGATACTTGTAGGCGGGACTCCCGAATATTCAGGGCTTGTAGTAGAACTTACCTATATTCTTTTTTTCTTAATTGTTACCGCAAGTTTATCTTCGATTTATATGGCGATCTCCAACGTTAAGAATCGATTTTTTGTTCCTTCTCTTTCTCCTATCATTCTGAACTTAAGTTACCTCACTGTTTTTTTAGGAATTTTCCCCTTTGTAGATTGGGAACTTTTAACTAAGGTCAGGGTTTTATGTTTTGCAATCGTAGGAGGAGGGATCATACAGTTGGCTGTTCAGGCTTGGTATGTTTCTAAAAATGGAGAAGGCCCGATCTTCTCCTTCAATTATAAACATCCTGCTATTTCGAAAATATTCAAACTGATGTTACCTGCGGCTGTCGGTGGAGGTTTTTACCAACTTGGACTTTTGGTGGATATATTTTTAGCAAACTATGTACAGAATACAAATCCCGGCTTAGGTGCAGTTGTTAGTTTAGATTATGCGCAGAGATTGGTGCAACTTCCCACCGGGATCATAGGTGTGGCACTTGCAACCACAACTCTACCTGCTTTACTTTCTTCCTTAAAACAAAATAAACATTCCGAGGTTCCGAAGGAAATGTTGGGAGTTTTAGGTTTTGCAGGATTTTTAACTGCACCTGCCGCTCTCGGGATAGGTATCTTGGCCGGACCAATCCTGGATTCCATTTATTATGGAGGAAGATGGGATCATCTCGCTACGGAAACTACAATCTTACCTTTAATATTTTATTCGTTAGCTGTTCCGTTCTATAGCATGAATAAGGTTTTGATTTCTACTTATTATGCTTTCCAAGATACTAAAACTCCTTTAAGGGTCCAAGCATTCACTTTTGTTTTAAACCTAACATTGAACTTTTCTCTGATCTTTTTTCTAAAACATTCCGCAATCGCATTGTCTTCTGCAGTTTCTACTGTCGTTACCTGGACTTTACTTTCGAATAATTTGAAAAAGCATGACGTTTCTTTTCCCTGGGAAGGTTTTCTTTCTAAAATCGCAAAATTGGTCCTGCCTCTTTTAGCCATGGCTGCATTTTTATTCTTCTATAAGGAGATTGTCCATCTTCGTGCCTTAGGTTTTCTCTCCGAAAAAGGCCTGAGTTATGCGAATTCTTCCAGGATCTCTTTATGCGCAGCTGTCGTGCCGGGGATGGTAATTTTTTTCCTAATGAGTCTGATTTTGGGACTGGAAGAGATAAGGTTAATAGCTGGAAAATTATTTCGTAAAAAGTAATTTTGCCCGGAAGATCCGCGGTGAAAATTCAGGTCCGAGTAAAACCGAATTCTAAAAAACCCTCCGTGACCAAAGGGGAAGACGGTATTTGGACCGTTGCGGTAAAAGAACCAGCCACCGAAGGTAAGGCCAATGATGCCGTGGTCCGGGCGATTGCGGAAGAATTAGGAATAGCTCCTTCTAAGGTAAAAATTCTCAGGGGAGAAAAGAGTAAGTTAAAACTTCTGGAAGTTTATGATTAAGAATTTTCTGAAATTTTTTTCTACTAAAGTCGGATGTATTATCCTATTTTTCCCGATTCTTCTGATTTGTTTTTCTTCCGAGATCGGTGCATCTGATTATTTCGATACTCTTACTTCTGAAAAAAAACCTATATTAGGAAGTGATAAAGAAGATAAATATTCCTTCAGGCTTCCTCCTTTTGCAAGTATAGAGAATTGGGGGCCTCATTATTCTTTGAATTTTCTGATTCTTTATACATATACGGATTATCCTAAATTTAAGCAGACCAGTTTTTTCCCCTTATTCGATCATCTTTCCGCAAAAGAAAACCAGTCCTATCGTTCTTATTTTTTCCCTTTTTATTATGCTCAACGTGTCCAGGAATCTCAGTCGGATTCGGGAGTTAATATTTCCTTATTCCACTATAATTCGTATGAATCAAGAGGAGAAAAATTTTCCGAGAGTTGGTTATCCTTTCCTTCATTTCTTCCATTGTTCGGTAGAAGTAAAACAATTGAAAGTGGTAAAGAAGAATCATTTTATTTTGCAGTTCCTTTCTTATATTTTCGGAATCGTAATCTTAATGATAACTGGAACCATTTTCTCATTTTTCATTGGGGTGAAGATCGGGAGTCCAATTATGGATCCGTTTTACCTTTAGTGTATTGGGGTTTCGGTAAAAGAAAATTTCATTTTAGCTTTTTCCCGATTTTTTTCTATAATACTGAATACAATAGTTACTCAAATAAAGAAAATTTCCATTTTACGATCTTTCCTTTATTCTCTTATAATTCTTGGGATGGAGGAGAAGAAGGTGCATTTTTCACTCCACTTTTCGGACAAACTTGGAAGGAAAATCCGATGGTTGGGGGAGGAGGGAAGGAAGAAGATAAATTCTCCTATTATCTGCTCTTATTCCTGAATCGAAAATATTCTAATGGAGAATTACAGAATTATAATGCAACTATCCCGATCGTATTTCATCGTAATTGGATGAAGGGTAGCGGAGCAGAAACAAATGTAATACTAATTAGCGGTTGGAGCTCCAACGAAAAGGAGGAATATGACCGTTCTTATTTATTTCCTTTCTGGTTTCATAAGAAAAACGATTATTTATATGTATTGCCCGCTTATTTTGATAATGGAACCGAAAAATTTGGTTTATTTCCGGTCCCCTTTTATCATAAACGTACTGCGACCGAATTTAATTTTTATGCATTAAATTCTTATTATTCTAATGATTGGCAGGGGAACTCTAAGTTTTTGTTTTTCCCTCTGTATTATCATTCGTTTAAGCCGAATGAATCTAAAGTAATCACTCCGATTTCTTATTATTCTTCCGATTCCTCCGAAACAACTACCTTACTTCCTTGGTTTTTATATTACAGAAATAAAGAAAAGGTCGCTTCTCAAAATTATTTGATCAATACGTATCTTTCTTGGGATAATAACGGAGATTTTAAGAGGGCCTTTTTCTTTCCACTTTGGTTTTATAAATCGGGTGAGCATTTTCATTTTTTACCGATATGGGCAAAAGGAAATCAGCCTGGAAAGGAATACACCTGGATCATTCCGATGTTTACGTATTGGGATAAAGATCGGACTTGGGTAGGTCCATTTTATTCCAGGAAAAACGAAGCTGGTGATAGATTTGAAAGGTTGATCGTATTTCCTTTCTGGTATTTTTATAGAGATAACTGGCAAAATAATAAGTCTGAAAGTTATACACTTCTTCCGATTTTCCAATGGAACGATACTTCCGAATATAAAGAACTTATAACTCCACTTTCTTATTCTATAGAATATAAGACCAAAATTGAAAAATATTCACTGGTTACGTTGTATGAAAAATATGATACCGACCAGGAATCCAGAAGAAGAGTTTATCCGATCTATTTCTCCAATACTACAAATGAATATTCCTATTGGAATGTGCTCGGTTTGGCGGGTAGAGGTTTTGATAAGGCCGGAGATACAAAATACAGTTATGCTTTCCCACTCTATTTTTATAAAAGAGATAGCTTCAGGCTCCTGATTCCTTTCTTCTTTCGTCTAGGATATGACGAGAAACATTATACTCATTTTGGAATCTTACATTATTGGAACCGGTCTCCCGAAAAGGACAATACTTGGGTCTGGCCTCTATTATGGTTTTCGAATGTGGATAAGGTCCGTAAGGAGGAATTCTCTACTTGGTTCCCACTCTATTGGAATTGGGACAATCCTCGTAGCAAAGGGAATATCATACTTCCTTTTTACTTAAAATACGAAGAAGCTGATAAAACATTAGAGCTTGTGCTTGCCTATTCTTCTTCCCAGACTCTCGGAAATTTTGCAGCGGGGGGAGGATCTACGGAAAAGGATTATTATTTAGATACGGATGTTTCTCTGTTCTATAATCTATTTAGTGTTTCCACAAGATCGTCTATTTCTAAGGGAACTTTGGAATTTTGGAAATCTAAACATCCAACTGGAGAGATCCCGGTCGAGGCGATTAAAAGAGATGCCTCTGTCGAAAAGAAGGAAGAGGGTGAAGGTTTAAACAAATATAATAGATTAACTAGGGAAAAAGTTCGTTCCTTCTGGGGAGTGAGTGCCTTATTTGGGATTTTCAGTTATGAGCAAGGAGATGACAGAAAGCATATCCGTCTTCTTCCGCTTGCTTGGTATTCCTGGTCCGAAAAGAATTCGGATAAGGTTAATATGCTCGCACCATTTTATTTCTCGAGTAAGATAGGGGATGAGTCTTATTTGGCTGCAGGAGTTGTTTTACCTTTATACGCACGCCAGGATAAAGGGCCAGATTTCCAAGAGGCTTATTTACTTTTCGGTTTTTTAAGAGGAAAGCAGGGAGAAGTAAGAGACTATTCAGTCTTATGGCCAATTACTCGGTTATATTTTTCGCCGGATGCTTGGGGATTTAGGATTTTTCCTTTAGTTGCTCATGATCAGTCCAAAGATTTTTCTAGGACAATTTCCCCATTGTATTATAGAAAACGAATTGTCGAAGGTGGAACTACAACTAGGTCCTTTCATTCATTACTTCTGCCTTTGTTCCATTCCGGTTCCGATTCCAGTCAAAACCAAGATTTGTTCGTAGAAAAGTCTTATAGCCTCTTGCTACCGATTTATTGGACTTATGGATCTAAGGTGCAAACCTTGTCTGGAGAATCTTACGAATCTAAGTTTTATACTTTATTATCTGCTTATTCTAGTAAGAAGGAATTGAATGGAGAAGAATTCTCTTCTCTTCTTACTCCATTTTATTATTATTCTAGATCGAAGAGGGCTTCGGAAACATCGGAACAAGCTACTAAAGTGGACTTTTTGTTTTTTCCGACGATCTACTCTAAGCGAAGTTCTACGGAATCTACACTTTTTGTATTAGGATATTATAGCGAATCTTCTCCATCTGTTTCGAAGGGTAATTTTTTAGGTCTCGTTTCTTCTTCAGCGGAGAAAAATGGAGGGAAAATTTATAGCTCATTCCATATATTTCCTTTTTATTTTTCAGGTTCCGAAAAAGAGGGAGAGAAGATTAACGAATATTATACGACCATACCTATCCTATATCACGGTTATAAAAAAGGAAATCTCTCCGGATGGAATGTATTAGGGCTTTTGAGCGGATCGGGTTCTGATCAGGAGACTTCTTTCGCAATTTATCCTTTTTACTCTAACAAAGAGAAAAATGTACCTAACGTTTATAAAGAAAGAGTTACCTGGGGACTTTTATATTATTCGGATAGATCGGAATTCCAAGATGGAAATTGGAACTCTTTCAATGCGAATCCGTTCGGGATTTTTTCTTCGTCGGGAAGTAAAACATTAGAATCAAGTTCTTCTTTTTATTTTTTACCGATCCCGCTTTTATACACCAATTCAGAAAAACAGAATTCGGAAAACCGAGAATATTTCAAAAGGGATGTGACCTTTCTGAAATTGATCGATTATTCCAAATATGAATCCATTTCTCTCAAAGAAGGTAGCACCGATAAGGTTGTGGATCAATGGAGAGATTTTACGGCATTCTTCCTTTTTTCGAATACATTACATACGGTTAAGGATATCAAAAAGGAAGAAACGACTAGTTCGTATTTTAAGTCTTATCTTTTTCCGATATATAGATTCGAATCGGAGAACGATCCGTTCAAAAAGGAAAAACACTTAAACTTTTTATTAATTACGGATTATAAATCCGGAAATTCAGGTTTAGAAAGATTGGTAATAGGCCCGGCTTTTTATTTCAATAATTCGTATCGTACTGTATATGGTTTGGCACCGCTTGCCTTTACTTGGAAAGAGAATGATACTAGATTATGGTTTTTCTTAGGGGGGTATGCTTATAAAGATAAGGATTTATCACGCTGGGGTTTTGCTGGAATTTTTGATACGTATTACGAATCCGCTTATAAAAGAAGGAATCTGAATCTATTCTTAGGTTTGATCCATACAGAATTGGAAGAGCAAAGAACCAGGATCGCGGTTTTTGGTGGACTACTCGCTGGACTGGAAAGGCGTCCTGATTATTCCGATACGAATTTCTTATGGCTGCGTTGGAAATCTGTTCCAGGCGAGACTCTGGCAAATTTCCTTCCGATCTACTATTATCATTCAGATGCTGCAGGCACTGCTTCTTTAATTCCTCCGGTATTAGGATATTTTTCTTCCGAAAAAGACGGAAGATTCGATATGCTCGGTCTAGGATTATTATATTATCGAAATCAAAAAATTTCCAAAGAGGAAGACCTGATGCTTGTAGGCCCCGGGTTATTCTACTATAAACAATATGGAAATAATATGAATGGTTTACATGCTATGGGAATTTTGGCGGTTCCTGGAATGGGTGGCCTTCTTTGGGATTGGGAATACGAAACTAAGACTAAATATAGTAAATATTCGATTCTAAATTTATTATATAGTCATACGATTACAAAGGATGGAAATGAAATTGATAGGGTGCTTGGGATAAAGTTATAAAAAAAGCCGAGGATTTCTCCCCGGCTTCGGCTTTTCCGAAAGGAAAGAGCAAGCATTACATCATGCCGCCCATTCCTCCCATACCGCCCATTCCACCCATAGGAGGCATTCCGCCACCGTCTTTTTCAGGTTTGTCGGTGATTGTAACTTCTGTAGTTAACAACATTGATCCGATTGAAGCAGCGTTTTGGAGTGCAGAACGAACTACTTTCGCAGGGTCAACGACTCCAGCTTGTAGTAGATCTTCCCAAACCATAGTAAGAGCGTTAAAACCTTCGTTTCCTTTCTTACCTTTTGCTTGCTCAACGATTACGGATCCTTCCAGGCCAGCGTTAGAAGTGATCATACGGATCGGCTCTTCTAATGCGCGGAAGATAATTTTTGCTCCAGTAGCTTCGTCACCTTCTAATTTAAGAGCGGAAACTGCTTCTTGAGCTTTTAGAAGAGTTAATCCACCACCAGGAACGATTCCTTCTTCTACTGCTGCGCGAGTAGCTGAAAGTGCATCTTCCACACGGTGTTTTTTCTCTTTCATTTCTACTTCGGTAGCTGCACCAACATGGATTACTGCAACACCGCCAGCTAATTTAGCTAAGCGCTCTTGGAGTTTTTCACGATCGTACTCAGAAGTAGTATCTTCGATTTGTTTTTTGATCTGACCTACGCGGCCTTGGATATCTTTAGAAGCACCTTGTCCTTCGATGATCGTGGTGTTTTCTTTGTCGACGGTAACTTTTTTAGCACGTCCAAGTTGTTGAACTGTTGCGTTTTCCAGTTTCATTCCGAGGTCTTCGGAAATCACTTGTCCACCGGTAAGAATAGCGATATCTTCCAACATCGATTTACGGCGATCTCCGAATCCAGGAGCCTTAACAGCAACGCAGGAGATAGTTTTACGAAGAGTGTTTACTACGATAGTAGCTAATGCTTCTCCTTCTACTTCTTCTGCGATGATAACTAAAGGTCTTCCTGCTTGAGCAACTTTTTCCAATACAGGAAGAAGGTCTCTCATAGAGGAGATCTTTTTATCATAGATCAGAATATAAGGATCACTTAAAGTAGCGATCATAGCTTCCGGATCGGTTACCATGTATGGAGAAACGTATCCGCGGTCGAATTGCATACCTTCCACCACGTCTAAAGTGGTTTCGATAGATTTTGCTTCTTCTACAGTGATAACTCCGTCTTTTCCGACTTTGTCCATAGCATCTGCGATCAGATTTCCTATATCCTTGTCGTTGTTTGCGGAGATAGTCGCAACGTTAGCGATATCTTTTTTGTTTTCGATCTTAACTGAACGTTTTTTGATACTTTCTACTGCAGCATTAACCGCTTTGTCGATACCGTGTTTAAGTGCCATTGGGTTTGCACCTGCGGTAACGTTTTTCAATCCTTCGTTAACGATAGATTGAGCAAGAATAGTAGCAGTGGTAGTTCCGTCTCCAGCAACGTCATTCGTCTTTGTGGAAACTTCTTTTACCATCTGAGCACCCATGTTCTCGATGGAATCTTCTAGTTCGATTTCTTTTGCTACGGTAACTCCGTCCTTAGTGATGGTAGGAGATCCGAATTTTTTGTCGATTACTACGTTTCTTCCCTTAGGACCAAGGGTAACTTTTACAGCGTTCGCTAGTTTGTTGACGCCTTCTAAAAGTTTACGTCTAGCTGTTTCATCATACTCGATAATTTTTGCCATTTTTATTTCCTCAGCCTATTACTTTTTCACGATGGCAAGAATGTCGCTTTCGCGGATGATTAAGTATTCTTTACCTTCGGATTTAATTTCAGTTCCGGAATATTTGCCGTATAGAACGACATCACCAGCTTTAACTTCTAGTGGTATAAGCTTTCCGTCTTCATAACGTCCGCTTCCTACTTCAACAACCTTTCCCTCTTGCGGTTTTTCTTTAGCCGTATCAGGAACGAAGATGCTGCCGATCTTTTCTTCAGCGTCTTGTTTAGGCTCGACCAAAACTCGGTCACCTAGCGGTTTAATCGCCATGACTTTCTCCTTTTAGCACTTGAAATAAATGAGTGCTTGAATATAAATTCCAGGAAATCCGAAACAGGGGTAGGCGGTCAAGCACTTTCACTCAAAGAGTGCCAAAATATTCGTCAAAATCCGGAATAAGACCCGAATTTTTCATTTCCCGTTTTCAGTGGGAAGAAGTCTAAGAGCGAATCGAGAGAAGCAGAGTAAGTAGGATCATTTGTTATCTGAGAAAAATTTAATCAGAGTCCGGGAGGGGAATCGAAAACCGGTTCTGGATGAAGGAGAGTGTATTTTCTATTGGATCCGAGCGAATCGAAGGTTGGCCTGGAATCATTCTTTGGATTATTCAATCCACCTAGCTAAAAAATTTAAGAAACCATTGGTAATCTTTGAATCGGTGATGATGGATTTCGAGTGGAGTTCTCCCAGGCTCCATCAATTTCTTTTAGAAGGAATTTGTGATACGTCTGCCGATGCGGAAAAATCAGGATTTGTCTATTGGCCTTTTGTAGAAACAAAAGAGCATTCACTTTCCGAGATAATTCCAAACATTTTAGAAAAAGCTTCTATTGTGATTACGGATGATTTTCCCTGTTTTTTTCTTCCGGAACATGCGGAGAAACTTGCAGAGAGACTAAATTGTAAACTTCTTCTCGTGGATTCAAATTCTATTACTCCTCTGGCTTCTTACGAAAAATCTTTCGGGTATGCAAGGGTCTTGAGGCCAAAACTTCATGATAGATTCGTAGAATCATACGTGTGTAGATCGAATCCAAAACCTAATTCGAAAGGAATTCCAAATTCTAATACTTTAAAAAAGCCTAATTTTCTATTTTCCGGAAAGAAAGAAGACATTTCTTCGTATTTACAAAGGATGAGTTCCAAGTTTCCGGAAATACTTCCTGTTCCTGGTAGATTGGGAGGAAGGAAAGAAAGTTTAAAACTTTTTAAAAAATTCCTGAAGGAAGGACTTCCTTTTTATTCGGAAGAGAGAAGTGAACCAAGACCACCGGAAAGGATCAAATCTTCTTATCTATCTCCTTATTTACATTTTGGGATGATATCCGTAGAAGAAATTGTCACATCGGTCTTGGAATCGGATCCTAAGATCACCTGGAGCCCCGATATCTTAAATCATTCTTATAGAGGAAAGAACGAAGGTTTTTTTCATCCGAGCCCAAATATAAATTCTTTTTTAGATGAACTTCTAACATGGAGAGAACTGGGATATCTTTTGTTTTATAAGGACCCTAGTTTCAGAAAAGATCTCTCTATTCTTCCGAATTGGGCCAGACTTTCCTTGGAAGCTCATAGAGGTGATAAGAGGGAATACATTTATACTAAGGAAGAATTTGAGAAGGCATTGACTCACGATCCAATCTGGAACGCTGCGCAGAAAGAATTAGTTCTTACAGGGACGATCCAAAATTATCTTAGAATGCTTTGGGGCAAAAAAGTAATAGAATGGTCTCCGTCTCCGGAAGAAGCGTTTCGTACATTAGAAGATTTGAATCATAAATATGCATATGATGGTAGGGATCCGAATTCTTATACGGGAATTTTATGGTGTTTTGGGGCATTCGACCGACCTTGGTCCCCGGAAAGAGCAGTATTCGGAAATATCCGTTATATGTCCTCGGATTCAACTTCCAAAAAATTCAAACTAAAACCGTATCTGGAGTATATCCGGTCTCTGGAAGGAATGTCGGAACTCCCGTTTTTTAAATAACGGCTGTTATTATAAAGAAAAGAGAAGTTGTTGCGGATTCTTTTTCCCTGCCGTATCATGTAGTTCCGGAGGGACAAAGATGACTGAAAACAAAAAATACGAAACCCTACAGGAATTCTGGCCATTCTACCTAAGAGAACATTCAAACAAAATGAACCGGATATTCCATTTTATAGGAACCACATGTGCGTTAGTGTTCATTCTTTCTGCAATCTTCTATCTAAACGCTTGGTACTTGCTGGGAGCATTATTTAGCGGATACTTTTTTGCATGGATTGGACATTTCTTCTTAGAAAAAAACCGTCCTGCCACATTTACGTACCCTTTCAAATCTTTTGTAAGTGATTGGAGAATGTATTTTTGTACGATTACCGGTCAGCTAGGTAAAGAGTTACAAAAAGCGGGAGTAAAATAGTCTTTCGTTAACGCGAAGTCGCAAGGTTTTCTTTTTTAAGGATCAAAACGTTACCTGCGATTTCGCATTTCTTGCCTACCTCATTTGGGGGATACTTCTCCAATTCTGAAAACAAAATACATCGACTTCGTTTATTAATTACACGTCATAAATTATTATCGTCTGACGTTTTTTCCTTTCTCAATCCAAGATCAATCGATACATATGCTCATTCTTAGAACGAAGAGAGGTTCTCTCATTGGATCACGTTCTTCCCGCCGCCAAAGAATTAGCAAAGAATGTAGACACCTTGTGGGTGATTATTGCCTCCGCTCTTGTCTTTTTTATGCAAGCCGGTTTTTTACTATTAGAATCCGGATTAGTTCGTTCCAAAAATTCGATCAATGTTGCGATCAAAAATTTACTCGATTATGTAGTAGGAACCATCTGCTTCTTTCTAATCGGCTACGGTTTGATGTATGGCACCAGTTTGGAAGGCTGGGTCGGTAAAGATCTATTTCTTTTAGAAGGTTTGAATACTGGAAAAGAATTCGCATTCTTTCTTTTCCAAGTTACCTTTATGGGTACGGCGGCAACGATTGTTTCCGGTGCGGTTGCGGAAAGGATTCGATTCCAAGCATATTTAGTTTGTTCCATTTTTGTTTCTCTGCTGATCTATCCTGTATTCGGGCATTGGGCTTGGGGAGGCGGTTGGCTTTCCAAATCCGGCTTTCATGATTTTGCCGGAAGTTCGGTCGTACATTCCGTTGGCGCTTGGGTTTCTCTTGCAGGTGTAATCGTGCTTGGGCCCAGAAAGGATCGTTTCGATTCCGAAGGAAAACCTAGGGAATTATACGGTCATAATCTTCCCTTTTCCGTATTAGGAACTTTTATTTTATGGTTCGGTTGGTTCGGATTTAATGGGGGAAGTACTCTTTCTTTAACGGATGCTGTTCCAAAAATTATAGTCAATACTAGCCTTGCTGCTTGTGCAGGCTGTAGTTCTGCGATCATATTCGATTATATTACCAAAGGTGTTCCGCATGTAGGAGGTGCGATTAACGGAGTTCTCGCTGGATTAGTAGCAATTACTGCAGGTTGTGACGTTGTGAGTCCGGGTTCTTCTTTGCTAATAGGACTTATCGCCGGGGTCCTTGCTGAGATTGCAGTCTGGATCATGGAAAATTTATTAAAGTTAGATGATGTAGTGAGCGCATTTCCTGTCCATGGGGTCGGCGGGATTTGGGGAACACTTGCGGTAAGTATATTTGCCCAAGAAGAAGTGTTACGTAGCTGGAATCAATGGCAGGCTCAACTTGTGGGAGTGGCAGTTTGTGCGGTCTGGTCTTTTAGTATGGGATTAATTTTATTTTTCTTAATGAAGTTTACTATATCCATTCGGGTGACTTCGGAAGAAGAAGACAGAGGATTAAACGAATCGGAACACGGTGCTAAAACCGTTTGGTTGGATTTGATGAATGCAATGAAATACGTCGCAGATTCCAAGGACCTGAGAAAGAGAATAGAAGTGGATCCCGGTGTTGAATCGGGAGCGGTTGCAGAATTATTCAATCGTTTACTTTTGAGTTTAACGCAAATCATAGGAGTTGTAAAAGAAAACTCCGATAAGATCGAAAATGAATCCGGACTATTAGAAAATTCGACTTTAGCTATCACGAAAGAGATCGAAAAACAGAAGAAAAGAACAGTATTGGTCCGAGAAACTTCCGACTTACTTGAATCCTCATTAAAGGCAGTTTTGGATTTGGTGAGAGAGGAGAGGAGAAGGTCTTCTGAAATGAGAAGAATGTCCGAAGAAATGTCCCAAGGAATGAGGGAATTACAGACCGACATTTTGACTTCCGGACAGATCAGCGATTCTATACAATCCATTGCGTTCACCGGCGAAAGAACTCTGGAAAAAACTGTAAAAAGTATGCAAGGACTGAACGGTTCCGCGAAGAAGGTAGAAGAGCTTGTGGGAATTCTGCAAAAAATAGCAGAACAACTCGGGATGTTATCTATCAATGCATCCATCGAATCTGCAAGAGGAGGGGATAAGGGATTTGCAGTGGTCGCAGAACAGATTTCAGTACTTTCCGAAAAAACGGCATCTAACGCGAAACAAGCGACTAAATATCTAAAGGAAATTTGGGAAACCGTTAACGGATCCTTGCAGTCTTTAGCTGAGACAGTCGATTCCTTTAAGGCGATTTTAACGCAGATCCCGGAACTTTCAAAAACAATGAAGGGTGCTTTCGATTCAGTTCGGGATTATTCTTCCAGATCGGAAGATTTGGAAACTTCCATCCAAGGCGTGGCATATATGAGCGAATCCGTAGCTGGAGATATGGAAAAACGTTATTCCGAATTGAATAAAATGAGGGATTTTTTCTGTGAAATTGAAGACGGTGCTGTTCGGATCGGTTCCTTGCTCGAGGATCTCCAGAAGATGAGCCTTATGTTAAGCGGTCAAACGATTCGAATGCACCGAGTTGTGGATATTTTTCAAATCGGACCTAAGATTAGTTAATAATGTAATCGGTTAATACAGAATGAATCCGACATGCCGTTATCAGAAATAGAAGGTTTAAACTTCTATAATCTTAGATCCTTAATTTCTGATTCATCAAGCTCCGACTGCAACCACAGTTACTAACTTTTCTCTTCCTTTAACCTGGATAGGAGGAAGAGTTTCTCCTATAAAATTTGCTCCCGCAAGTTTCCAGGTTTCTTCAGAAACTAAAAGTTCTTTTCCGAAGTTTTTAGTGAGAGATTCTATTCTGGAAGCGGTATTCACTGCGTCCCCTATCACTGTGAATTCTGAACTTTTACTTGTTTCTATATTTCCGGAGAATACTTCTCCTGTATGAATTCCTATCCCGATCCTTACGGGTTCTAGTCCTTTGGATTCTCTTACTTTATTGAATTCTCCCAATTTTTCCAACATTCTTTGTCCACTTTGTAGCGCACGAATCGCGTCAGAGGCAGGATCTGCAGAAGGATACGGTGTGCCGAATGTGGCCATAACCGCGTCTCCGATATATTTGTCTAAGGTGCCACCGAATTCAAAAACACAATCAGTTAATGTTTCTCTAATAGAGGAAAGGAATTTGCTTAACTCCAACGGATCCATATTTTCAGAAAGAGTGGTGAAGTTACGGATGTCGGTAAATAATATGGTGGCAGTTTGTCTTCTTCCTTCCAATACGTTTGGATTGGTCATCATTTCTTCCACCATTCCAGGGGAGAAGTAACGGGATAGTAGGGATCTTTGTGCTTCTCCTTCTCCGATGCGCCGGATCATGATAAGAGTTCTTAAGATCCCGAAAGAAAAGAAAAATGCCAAGATCAGATAGACCATTGGCCTTCCGAATAATGCATCTGTGACCAAAACATTCGGTCCCATTACATAATCTCCCCAATCTTTAGCGAACACCATCTTATCGTATAGGAGGGCATAGGAGAAGATCCCGAAATAAACCAGATAGAATAAGATTACACTTAAAACCACGTATCTTAATCTGAATTGGATCAATGAAAACGCGAGAGGGAAAAATAGAAAATTCATGATCGGATTTTTAATCGCGAATCCAAGATCGAAAGAATTTTGGTGAAGAGTATAATACAATAATAAAGAACTAATTACAAAGAAGTCTGAGACCAATGCAAGATAGGAGAAACCTTTGATTGCCCAATGAGTGCAGGTTCGTATCACATATGTATGCCCGATCGTAACTGCAGTAAAAATTGAAAATGCGATCCCATTTACGAGTGCATCTCCACTTTTCCAGTTCAGAGCCAACTGAGCTGCAAAAAATAGAAGAAGAAGATATCGAAAGGCATTAGATACGTATGCGCCTATAATTTCTTCGTTTTCTAAAACCTTACGGACTGAATCGTCCATTTTACTACGATCCGTTATTTCTAAAATATTACAAAGAAACTTTGGTAGATAATCTCTTATAGGCATAGCTTCCGAAAATACTCCTTTCCATTTTTGGTTCAATCGTTTCTTATTGTTTTCGACTGACTCGGAGAATAAAAGGAACATCATAATTTCTAAATAAGAACCGAATCAGTGGAACTTTTATACAAAACCAAGATCAATCCGAACCTTGGATAGAACAGGATGGAAGAATGAATCATAGAGTTGCAATCGTTGCAGGCGGGACTGGACTCGTCGGTGGAGAACTTGTACAGGAATTATTGATAGACCCGTCTTGGGACAAGGTTTACCTTCTCGTCAGAAAACCTTTAGAATGGACACATTCCAAATTGGAATTGATTCTTACCGATTGGGAAAAACTTCCCGAGTTTCCACAAGGTATAACGGATGCTTTCTGCACTTTGGGTACTACGATAGGCAAGGCAGGTTCTAAAGAAAATTTTAAAAAAGTGGATCTGGAGTATCCGGCTCGTTTTGCGAAAGCTTCCAAGGAAAATGGTGTAAAATCTTTTTTTATTGTGACCGCACTCGGAGCAGATTCAAACTCTTTTGCTTTTTATAATCAGGTAAAAGGAGAAGTAGAAACAGAAATTTCTAAACTTGGTTTTGAAACTTTTGGGATTTTTAGGCCTTCTCTTTTGGAAGGAGATCGAAAGGAATTCAGGTTAGCGGAGAAGATCGGGTCTAAACTTGCTTTTTTGATCAATCCTCTGCTTTTAGGTCCCCTGAAAAAATACAGATCTATTCATGCAAAGACGGTTGCTAAATCCATGTTAAATTTAGCTTGGTCCGCTCAAAAAGGAAAAAAGATCATAGAATCGGATAAGATTCAGGTTTTAGGATCTTCTTCTGCTAGAGCGAATTTACATTCTATTCTTTGATTCTCACACGCAGAGGCACCAAGTCACAGAGTGAGTGATTTTAAGGTGCTGTTGGAGTTCCTACATCGTATATGTCTCAGTGTCTCTGTGTGATAAAAATTAAGCCAATATTACTTCCTTCTTATTTTGAATTCTAATTTTATTATATTCTAATAGGGCCGAGCTATCTAGATTATAAGAATGGATCAAAGTTTCTCTCTGGACCTTCGCTTCTCCATCTAACTTTCTCAACCCTCGCTCTAAAATTACTCCGACGATGACCCTGGTCGCAGATTCGACTAATTCGAAAGCCACCTCGTCCTTAGACAGGCCGTTTTCCAATGAAGTATAAATTGTATGAGACTCTTCTAATTTTTTGCGGTTTTCTATAAGTTCTCTGGAAGGAGAGATATTGGACATTTCTTCGTCTAGATATTGTCGTAAGATCCCTTTTGAACCGAGTCCTGTGACAATTCCCCCGATGGCTGCCACAACCTGTAATTGTGTGGTTCCTTCGTAAATATTGGTGATTCTTACATCTCTATAGATCCTGGAAATATCGTAATCATACGTGTATCCGGCTCCTCCATGGATTTGTAGAGCGTCGAATGCGATCTTGTTTGCCTGTTCCGTAATATAATATTTGGATAATGGAGTGAATAGGTTTGCGAGTTTTTCCCATTTTTTGATACTTTCGTCCTTTTTGATCTCTCTTTCATCGATTGCATTCTCTTTCATTTTTTCTGATTTCCAATGATAGAGATCTATGGATCTGGAGGCCTCTTGTAGAATAGAACGCATCGCCAGGATTTCTCTGTCCATGAAATCCAGCATCTTTTTCACTGCAGGAATATTTCTGATCTTCTTGCCGAATTGTTCTCTCTCATCTGCGTATTTTTTGGCTTCGTAATAAGCTGCGGCTCCGATTCCCATTGCTTGTCCTGCGATAGAAAGTCTTGCGCCGTTCATCATTGCCATGGAATATTTTACGAGTCCGTAACCTTCTTCCCCGATTAATAAGCCTGGAGTGTTTTCATAGACTACTTCGCAAGTGGGAGAACAATGTAGCCCCATTTTCTTTTCTATACCTGCGATCTCTACGTCTTCACTTTTGACTAAGAAGAAGGAAAGTCCTCTTGCTCCGCTTGTCGGACTTCCTGTCCTTGCTAATGTAAGAATGATGGAAGGTTTGTCATCGAAGCCGCAACCGTGAGTGATAAATCTTTTTGCTCCTGTAATTCTCCAGACTCCATCTTCTCCTTTGATTGCTTTCGTTTGTAAATTGGGGAGGTCGGATCCGTAATTCGGTTCGGTGAGAGCCATGGCTCCGCAGAGTTCTCCGGCCGCCATTTTAGGAACGTAAGTCTCTACCATCTCTTCGGAGCCGAATCTTTCGATAGTCTCCGCAAGATTCATACAACCTATTGCGATGGCAACTGAGCCGTCCGCTCTGGAAAATATTTCCATAAGCATTGCTTGAACTGTGCAGGGTAGTCCTAATCCTCCGTGTTTACGTCCGATGGAATAGGGAAGGATTCCTGCCTCCTTGACCTGATTGACCGCGCTTATCATTTCTTTAGGAAAGCGGACTTTACCTTTTTCGTATATTAAACCTTCTGCATCCATTTTTTGAGCGAAAGGAGCCACTTCTTTTCCGGCAATCTCTCCCGCGGATTCCAAGACGGATCTGTAAAACTCGATCGCTTCTCCTTTACTTCCCGGGGCTAAAGCGAATTCTTCTTTTCCGGTTTTTTCATATTCTTTTTTGTCGGAAAAACCCTGTTCGAATGCTTCTACTATCTCTTCCCAGTCTATTAAGGAATCGAAATGTTGTTTTAGGTCTTCGTTTTCCAGGAAATAATTATTTTCAATCATGAGGATGCTCCGTTGGAGAATGAACTTTTGTTCAGTGTGATAACGTTTCTTAAGGAAGCCTTAATTTATGATTTGTATCTGGAAAGGTAAAAATAGGAGGATGTACCCTTTTTTGGAAATGAACACTATTCGGTTCTCCGCGCAGAGAACACGGAGGTGAAAAGCGCTAAAGAGAAAAGGTATAAAAAAAGCCGCCGGTTTAACCCGACGGCTTTCGGCTTTCAGCAAAGCAGGAAAAAGAAGGATTACTTCTTGTCTCCAGCAACTGCAGCTTTCAATTTTTCTTCTGCATCAACAGCCAATTTTTGCAATTCAGCTGGGTTTGCGTGAAGAATCGGAGAAAGACCTGGAACACCTGGAGGGCCAAGAACTCCAACAGTAGCTACGAAAGAACCTTTAACTTCGCCTACTTTGTAAGTAGTGAAGGTAATTCTGTATAAACCGCGAACTAAAAGTTTTTTAGTGTCGATGTTTTTCAGTTCATCCAAGCTTTTTGGAATATTAGGAATTTGGATACGAAGTAAAGAGTTATACTTGTTGTGACGCTCTTCATTGTAAGTATCGTCTCCATCATCATTGTCGCCAAGATTTTGAAGTGCTTTTCCTTTAGCTGCTCCTTCGATTTGGTTCGGCATAATAGCTGCTAAGCGCTCTACGCGAATCCAAGTATCGAACCAGTTTGGCATGCTTTTTTCTTCTGGAGTTGCAGCTTTGAAAGCCTCACTCACGAAGTCGCCGCTAGATGGCTCACCGATTTCTCCGGTAGGGGAAATTAAGCGAACGCCTAGTTCAACGATAGCTGCTGGAACCCAAATATAAAGGAAATATGATTTCTTTCCGTTTACTACTGCGTCAGCGGCTTGTCCTGGTTTGATGTATCCCCAATAGTTCACAGTTTCAGAATAAGGTGCGAAAAGCTTCTTAACTCCTACTCCTGGAATGTCTTGCTCTCCGACCGAGAAATTACTTTGTAGGCCGGGGAGTCCACCGATACAAGCAGCAAAGCTGACCAGTATAGCGGTGGAGATTATAAGGATCGAAGATTTTTTCATTCGAGAGATCTCCTTGGTATGGATTGCTCAAGATAGAGAAGAGATTCCTTTTTGTAAATCTAATTAATAAATTTTTGTTTCCTGATCCCTTTTGGCGGTGCAAAAATCTAAAAAAATGGGATTTCGAATATTCGATTGGGTTTTATGTTCCGGAGTAGCAATAGTTAAGCGAAATCATATAACGGGTTCCATTTGGAGAGTAAAAAAATTTCCAGGTCTCCCGAATGGAAACGTTTCGATTTAGGTAGGGTTTATTCTTAGGATTAGTTTTTGAAAAGCCAGGCCCAGAACCATTCCCAAAGATCCAAAAGCCAGGCAAATAATCTACCAAGGATCCCAGTGTGGGAATATCTTCTTAATAGCTTTTGAGCCCTTTCCTGTTCTTCCGGGGTAAACGGTAGCCGCACATTGTTTTCTTCGGCTTCGATCAGAACTCTTTCTTTTTTACTTCTTACATCTACGATTCGTACATCTACATATTCCCAGCCCAGAAGTTTCACACATTCCAGGCGTCTTTCGCCGGAGACTAATTTATTGTCCAGGTCGATAATGATCGGATGCAAAAGCCCTAAGTTTTGTATGGAAGATTTTAGGCCGTGTAGGTCACCTAAATCTTTACGAATGCGGTTCTTTACCTTAATATCGGAGACCCGAATTTTCATCTAAGAAATGCTTTTTTCACCGTATAAATCCTACAAACCAATTTCAGAAGTTTTGACTAAATTTCCGTCCGAACCCCCATAGTATTGGAAAAGGTTGGGGCGGATTCACTTGACAGTGACGACTTGCATAGGTTTATAGTTTTAGGCGGGGAAGATTCTCCCCTCAGAAATAATTTTAACAGGAATTACAATCGAATGTCCCTTCAAGACTTCATCTTTACCTCGGAATCCGTATCGGAAGGACATCCGGACAAGGTTTGCGATCAAATCTCCGATGCAATTTTGGACGCTTATTTAGCTCAGGATCCTAGATCCAGGGTAGCTTGTGAGACTTTAGTGACTACCAACTTGGTAGTAGTTGCCGGAGAAGTAACCAGCAAGGGAAAAATCGACGCAGTAGAGATCGCAAGAAACGTAATCAAGGATATCGGTTACAATGATGTTTCTCTTGGATTCGATGCGGAGTTTGCCGTAGTTTCTTCCCATATTCATGCTCAAAGTCCTGATATTTCTCAAGGTGTTACTGAGGGAGAAGGTCTTTTTAAAGAGCAAGGAGCCGGAGACCAAGGTTTGATGTTTGGTTTCGCGATCGACGAAACTCCTGAACTTATGCCTATGCCGATTTACTATTCCCACGAATTAGTAAGACATTTATCCGGTCTTCGTCATGACGGAAAATTGAAATGGCTTCGTCCGGATGCTAAGTCTCAGGTAACTGTTGAATATAAAAATGGGAAACCATCTCGTGTGGATACCGTAGTTATCTCTACTCAGCATGCTCCTGAAGTTTCTCATAAACAGATCGAAGAATCTGTAATTGAAGAATGTATTAAGAAGGTAATCCCAGCCAACTTCTTAAAAGATACGAAATATTTTATTAACCCAACTGGACAGTTCATCATCGGTGGTCCCCATGGGGATACCGGTCTGACCGGACGTAAGATCATCGTGGATACCTATGGTGGATACGGAAGACATGGTGGTGGAGCATTCTCCGGAAAAGATCCTTCCAAAGTGGACCGTTCCGCAGCTTATATGGGCAGATATATCGCTAAAAATATAGTGGCAGCAGGACTTGCATCTCAGTGCGAAGTTCAGTTGGCATATGCGATCGGTGTTGCAGAGCCTGTTTCGGTTCACGTTGACACTTTCGGAACAGGTAAACTTTCCGAAGAAGAAATCGTTAAAAGAATTAAAGCAAACTTCAAACTGACTCCAAGAGGGATCACTGAGTCCTTACAATTATTGGAGAAAGGAAGAAAATATAGGGAAACCGCTGCTTACGGACATTTCGGAAGAAGTGGAGAAACATTTACCTGGGAAAGAACTGATAAAGCGGGAGCATTGAAAGGTTAATGGGAGCAGTATCCGCATCTAGCGCAGATCAAAAAGCAACCAGAGACGGTTACGGAGACGCATTGCACGAATTAGGTGCAAGTCGTCCCGATATCGTAGTACTAGACGCGGATCTTTCCGGTTCTACTAAAACCAATAAATTCGCAAAAGCATTTCCGGATCGTTTTTTCAACGTAGGAGTTGCTGAGCAGAATTTAGTGGGACATGCAGCCGGACTCGCTCTTTCTGGCTACGTGCCATTCGCTTCTTCTTTCGCGATGTTTTTATCCGGAAGAGCCTGGGAAGTCGTGCGTAATAGTGTAGTTTATCCTTTCTTAAACGTAAAATTAGTCGCTTCTCATGGCGGAATTACTGTAGGTGAGGACGGAGCTTCTCACCAATGTATCGAAGATTTTGCCACTATGAGAGCCATTCCTGAAATGGTGGTGATCTGCCCTTCCGATTATAATGAGACTAAGCAGATCATCCATGCAATCGCAGATTATAAGGGACCTGTTTATGTAAGAGTAGGTCGTCCGAATCTTCCATTGATCGAAAGAGAAAATTATAAATTCGAGATTGGAAAAGCGGAGGTGATGAGAGAAGGTAAAGACGTTCTTATCATCGCAAACGGAGTTCTGGTAAATGAAGCAATGATCGCGGTAAAAGAACTGGAAGCAGAAGGCATCCAGGCCACTCTTTTAAACATGGCGACCATCAAACCTATCGATAAAGAAGCTATATTAAAATATGCTAAACTTTGCGGTGCAGTCGTCACTTGCGAAGAGCATAATGTGATCGGCGGACTCGGTTCCGCGGTTAGTGAGTTCTTATCAGAAGAGCATCCTGTGCGCGTTCTGAAACTAGGAATGAAAGACAGTTTCGGTAAATCCGGAACTTGGTCCGGGCTTCTGGATTATTTCGGTCTTAGATCCAAAAACATAGTGGAACTAGCAAAAAAAGCAGTCCAATCCAAATAACAAACAAACCCGGTGTTTTCGCCGGGTATAAGTTTTTCGTGCCATGCCTAACTCACCCTCGATAGAAGAAACCACCACAGAAGATCCGGTGCAAATCGGGGGACCCTGGAGAGTGGTTTTATGGGATGATAATGAACATACTTACGAATACGTAATCATGATGCTTATCGATGTTTGTAAAATGACTCCAGAACAAGCGTTCAGTCACGCTGTAGAAGTAGATGCCCAAAAGAAAACTGTAGTTTTCGCAGGCGAACTCGAACACGCAGAACATATCCAAGATCTAATTTTAAATTACGGGCCGGATCCACTTCTTCCGGCTTCCAAAGGCTCCATGAGTGCGACGCTCGAAGGGTGAGCCACAGAGGTAAAAGAGGCACAGGGGCAGTCTCACACAGAGGCACTGAGCCACGGAGTTGTTTCTTAGTTTATTAAACTAAAGAAATCTCTTTGTGTCTTCGTGGCTCTGTGTGGAAAAATCTTAGCGACTCTATTAACCTCTGAATCTCTTACTTCTTCTTAACTAGAATCTTTCTTTCGATTTCGAAAATTTTCTCAGGAAGTTTTTCCTTACCATGTTTTTTCTTATCGTTTTCCTTTAAGAATAGATCCGCTCCGAATTTTTCGAAGGCATCGTTTGCCTTGATATTTTTCAGACCGATGAACTGAAGATGAACTTCTCCTGCAGGAATTCCGAATTCTGTTCCTCTATCTTTTACAGAAAGAACTCTGGTGATCGCAGTCACAGTGTCCCCGCTGAAAGAAGGTTGTGTATGATATCCTTCGGTGAATCCAAGATCCCAAATGACATTCTCAGTCACATCTCTGGAAGAAAGTCCGCATAACCATGCAAATACGAGTCCTCCGTAAACGACTGGTTCTCCACCCATTGGCCCGGAAATTCCGGAAGAGTAAAGTTTATCGTAATGAAGTGGGTGAGTATTTCCTACTCTGTAGGTCCAAGGGAAATGTTCGTCGGTGATTGTTCTTCCGTTTTGATGGATATAAATCTGGCCGGCAGAGAAATTTTCGAAATAGGTATCTGTCCAAGTAGAGGTCTCGAAACCTTTCGGGAATTTTAACTCTGGAAGTTCTATAACCGGACTATCTGTCTCAGGGAAGAAAGCGTCTTTGATCACAGGTTTCGGAGTCCCTTTAGGTTTTCCGTTAGAATGATAGATCATGATCTTTCTTTCGTATTGAAGTACTAGTTCCCGATTTTGGTTCAAACAGAGAGTACGAACATGAACGATTCCCGGTTTATCCGCGCCCTTATCATCTATTTTGATAATTTTGGTTTTAGCGGAAAGGGTATCCCCAGGATACACAGGTTTCAAGAATTGAACGTCGTAATATCCAAGATTCGCCAATGCTTTTTCGGAATCGTTTTGAACTCCGAGAGAAAGTGCCACGTTGAACACCATCAAAGGAGAAACTAGTAAATCCTTAAATCCATGAGCTTGTGCGTAAGGAGCGGAAAGATAAAGTGGGTTTGCTTCCATAAAAGTGGTGGCAAACTCTTGAGCAAAAGAACGATCGATGGTCAGTTCTCTCGGATGTTCGAAAATTGCACCTTCTGTAAATTCTTCCAGATATCTACCGTAAATACCCCGTTTTACGGTCCCGGTTTCCACCGGAGTTTTAGGACCTAGTTCCGCGAAGGGGGAAGTAGGGATTTTAGCCATTGTGAGAACTCCTGCTTCGTTTTTAGTTTCTTCCAGGATTTTGAGATCCGCCGGCCGGAAAAGGCTTTTTCGCCTTTAGTACGTCCCGAAATACCCGTCTAGTTGGGTTCTGGATCCAAAACGAAACTCGGAAATTTGGATTTCTTGTTTGGAAAGCCCTGGATTATTATCCTTCTCCCCAAACATATGATTCCAGGTATTTACATAAAGAATAGGAAGTGAGTTCCTATTTTCCAGAAGGGAAGAAGAAAGTATTCTATCCTTATGAATAACCGGGTCCTCTTGAAAGATCTGATCTCCTGAGTAGACATTCTTCAGATCCAATTGGAAAGTTTTACCATCAGGTTCCAGTCGAACCAAAAAGGTTTCAATATCGTAGGTCCTACCATAACGGATCCTTCTATAGATTCTATAGAAAAAATCCTTCCAAGTACTTGGATGGATCTCGTCCCGAAATACTAGACTAATTTCCCATTCAAATCCAATAGGAGTGATATTTGCCTTACAATAGATCCCTACAAGGTCGTTCCCTGTCTGTACATCTATCTCAGGTTGGGCTAATACAAAAAGATCCGACTTGGGGCAGATCCCTTCCATGGTTTGGAATACAGGTAAGGGTGGACTAGTACAGCCAATATAAAGAAAGAATATCGGGATAAGAAAATAAGATTTCATATGAATAGGTCGGGATGGGGGAATTCGAATCAGTTTTTCAATCTTGTCAAGATGGAAAATAGGTGCTTTTCCATTCGGGAAGAGAAAGACTGGAGCCGATGAGTCCAGCAGTTCTATTCCGAGAATTTCCCCAAATCGCACTTTCCGTCCAAAAGGAGAAGGTGAGAGAAAAGATACAAAACTCCAAAAAAGTTTTGGAAGAAGTTGTAAAGAAGAAGGATGTAAATTACGAGTCCGTAATACGACCTCTAAACGATTCTATGGAGGAATTGCAGGAGGAATTTACTGTACTTTCTCACCTAAATAGTGTTAAAAATAGCGAAGAAACCCAAGAGCATTATACCGAGATACTTCCTGAGATTACCGAATTTTATACGGAGTTAGGACAAAACGAAAAATTATTCAAATTATACTCTCAAATTTACGAAAAGGAAAAATCCTCATTAGACAGACCTAAAAACAAGGTCTTAGAAGATGCGATCCTTCAATTCAAACTGGGAGGAGTAGGTCTCGCCGAGGATAAAAAAAATCGTCTGCAAGAAATACAACTTAGGTTATCCGATCTTTCCAACCAATTCTCCCAAAATCTTTTGGATTCTACTAATTCTTTCGAGATGAAAATCGAATCAGAAGAAGATGTAAAAGAGATTCCTGAATCGGACAAGGCATTGTACAGAAATGAGGATGGAACTTATTCATTCACTCTTCAGTTTCCGAGTTATAATTGTTATATGACTTACGGAAGCAATCGTTCCAAAAGAGAAGAATTGTACAAGGCGTACGTAACTCGTGCCCCAGATAACGGCAAAATTTTAGAAGAGATCCTAGCTTTAAGAGATGAATCCGCTAAATTGCTCGGATATAAAAATTATGCAGAATCTTCTCTAGCAACAAAGGTGGCGGATTCTCCAGAACAAGTCTTGGACTTCCTGCAAAGAATCGGAACGTTAGCCAAGCCGGTAGCGGAGAAGGAAATTTCAGAACTCAAAAAATTTGCAGAATCCGTTCATATTCCCGATTTCCAAGCATTCGACAGCGCTTATGTTTCCGAGAAGTTAAAGAAAAAAAATTACGATTTTGACGAAGAACAGACCCGTCCTTATTTCGAAAAAAATACAGTCGTAAAAGGGACCTTCTCCTTTTTGGAAAAACTTTTAGGATTAAAATTCGAAAAGACGAATGCTCCGGTCTGGGATCCTAAAACCGAAGTGTATCATGTAAAAAACGGTTCTGAAATTATCGCAAGGTTGTATTTGGATCTGGAGGCGAGAAAGGACAAACAGGGCGGTGCCTGGATGAACCATTGGGAAACCCGTAATAAACTTCCTAACAAAACGATCCTTCCGTCTGCATTCGTGATTTGTAATTTTCCTCCGTCTAAGGATTCCGCGCCTTCTCTTTTAAATCATTCCGATGTAGTCACTTTTTTTCATGAGATGGGACATGCTCTTCATCATCTATGCGCAAAAATTGAAGAACCTCCTGTAAGCGGGATAAACGGTGTGGAATGGGACGCGGTAGAATTTCCTTCCCAGTTTTTGGAAAATTTCGCTTATGAGCCGGAAGTGCTGGATTTTTTTGCATTCCATTATGAAACCGGAAAGCCTATCCCTAAGGAACTTGCACAAAAGTTAAAAGATACAAAGAACTTTTTGGCTGCTATGGGAGTGGTTCGACAGTTAGAATTCGGAATTTTTGATATAAGGATCCATCTCCAAAAATATTCGGAAGAACAAGTGCAAAATATTTTGGATACTGTTCGAAAAGAAGTGAGTGTTCTTTTTCCTCCGGAATATAACAAGTTCCAGAATGGATTTGGGCATATCTTTTCTGGAGGATATGCTGCGGGGTATTATAGTTATAAATGGGCGGAACTTTTGGCTGCGGATGCGTTTTTTGCGTTTAGATCCAAAGGAATTTTTGATCAGGACCTGGCAGTAAAATACAGAACTGAGGTCTTGGAAAAAGGAGGCTCCGAAAACGCAATGGTGTTATTCAAACGTTTTCTAGGACGAGATCCGGAGCCGGACGCTCTATTAAAACTCTATGATTTAGTAGCTTAAAGAAACTTTAAGAAAGTTTTTTGCGGAAGCTTTGGAGCAATTGTTCCGTGCCGGAAAGCAACAGTTCTACCTGGTCGGAATCGATATTATAGACTACGTTCGTCTTTAAAGAGTCTTTAAAGGCATTTGCATCTATCGTTTTCTGATCGTAACTATCCTTTAAAAAATTGTACCATCCGGCTAGGATCACTTTTAAGTGAGGAAGTTCTTTGATTGGGACCGAAATGACTTTCTCTGCTTCCATAAAGACACCTGCAGGTTAATTTGCGAACCGAACCAGTCAACCAGATTTTTTGAAACTAGGTTTGAACTGAATTTTTCTCATAGGAAACGCAGCGCACAAAATTAGATCCAATCTATTTGCGGAGTCTTTTTAAAGCTTTCATCACGACTGACTTTGGTTTGTCTACTTTTGCTGCATTCGGATTCTGCATCATCATATCCAGATATGCTTGTAATCCTGGAATTTCTAAAAGTGGATTCGGAGAGATCCAATCTGCGATATGATCGTTTATGATCTGAAAGGTGGCGAACGCGGAACAGTCCGCAGCGGTAATTTCTTTGCCGGCAATATATGGAGAAAATTTCACGACCCTGGAAAGTGCTTTTGCTCCTTTTTGGATGGAGAGTCTTGTTAGTTCCACAGTTTCGGGAGAGATCGTTTTGCCTTCAACAATCGATTCATACAATCTGCGAGCCGGAATATCTATATAATTTTCGATGAAGGATATAATCGTTCTAACTTCGGCGGCTTCGAATGGATCCGCTGGGATCAAACGTTTGCTATTCGGATAAGCGTCGTCTAAAAATTCAATGATCGCTTGGGATTCTACCAGGTATTTTCCATCCACTTCAAGATATGGAATTTTTCCCATTGGGCTTTTTTGTAGGAACTCCTCGTCTTGGGAGAAGGGTGTGCGAATTTCTTCGAACTCCAAACCTTTTTCTAAAAGTGCCAATTTGACCTTATTCGTATAATTGCTGATCGGATATCCGTATAATTTTATCATAAGAGCCTAGGATCATCCAAATACAAGTAGTATGGTAAAGTCTTTTTCATGGATTCGATAAGAAAGAATAGGAACTTGTATGGATTTTCAATTTCTACTTTCCTGAAAGGAAATCTAAATCTAAAATTGGCAGCGATAAAAAACACTTTTACTCTTTCGAAAAGGAATCTTATAGATCATGAAAAAAACAGCATTAATTACCGGAGCCAGCGTAGGTATCGGTTACGAAATTTCTAAATTGGCCGCAAAAGA